>CAJBTJ010000443.1 GCA_903958565.1 uncultured beta proteobacterium | reverse complement strand
TCACGATGTTAAGCATAGTGGGATCTAGAAAAAGTTAATTTGATAATTTTCGAGCAGTCCGCTTCGTTGCTTTTTTTTCTGTTGTCGTTTTTTTTGCTGTGGCGCCTGCCGCATTTGTGCCGCCCATGCTTGCGGCACTCGCCGCCGCCACCTGACTAAACTGTTGGGTCAGCATGTTCCACCAGGCTTGGGCCGCAGCAGGCACCTCACTTGGTGCAGCGGCCGCCGGCTCCTTTGCCCTTGGCGTGGCTGCTGCAACAAAAGATTTCAGGGTCGCAATCGTTGCAAGCTGCACTTCCATTCCCTGAATTGTGCTGCTCAGCATCGACAAGTTCAACTTCAACCAGTTTTCCACTGACTTCAGCTCAGCGATCTTGCGCTCGAGCTCTTCAGGATTCATGGATGGCGCCAAACCGACCCCTGCTCCCATACCTGCCGGACCGGCCAAGCCTGCGAAAGCCTTGCGCATCATTTCCATGCTGGCAAAAAGTGGATTGTTGGCCATGTCGCCTGTTTGACCGAGTCCGGGCAACACAAAAGGGTTGGAAGAGGATCCAGTCATGACATGCCCAAACCTGAAAGGGGATAACCCCTAGATATTACTCGTATCCGCCCCCACCGCAACAGGGCGCGCCGGTAAAGAAAAATGTCGGCCAAATTGGTCTTAGCAGCCAAACGGAGCAAGATATTCTGGGACAATACGGTATGCAAGACACCATCACCCTCCCCGAATTAGAAGCCGCCATCAATTTTTGGCGCCAGCGTAGCCCTTCCATCGGTGAAGAACTGCGCCTGTGTGCACAGGCCTCTAGCTTGGCGACTCCTTATGCACTCATGATTATCCAGCGCCGCGCTCAAATGCGCGTGACCGAGATGCCCGAAAAGGCTCAAACGGCATTAGCGGAATGGTTGGCACAGCGCTAAAGCGCGCGCCGAGTCTGCCCAAAAGATCTACTTCAGCAGTAACTTGATGTCGTGCGCAAGCGCAGCGGTGCCAGCGGTGTTGCTGACCAACACCCGCGCATCCCCTTTTGGATCAAGCAAATAAAACGACGAGCTGTGATCCATGCTGTAGCCGCCCTTTGCAGCAGGCGCCTTGGCGTAATAGGCTTTAAAGGATGCAGCGACCTGCTTGATTTGGGCAGGCGTGCCAGTCAAGCCTAAAAAGCTGGTGTTAAACCCGGAAACATACGCACGCAACACTTCGGGGCTATCACGCTCTGGGTCGACGGTAATCATTAAGACTTGCACGCGACTAGCCTGGTCCCCCAGCGTTCGCATCATCTCGGAAAGCTCAGCAAGCGCCGTCGGGCAAATGTCGGGGCACTGCGTAAAACCAAAAAATACCAGTTGAACTTTTCCGGCAAAGTTCGAGGATGTGTAGCTTTTACCGTCCATGCCGGTGAGTGCCCAGCCGCTACCTATTTTTGTTCCGGAAATATCACTGCCTTTAAACTTTACCGAGGAACCCTCCCCGCAGGCCGATAAGCCGGCGATGAGGGCCGCCAGCCCGACGCTAAGCAGCGCTCGTCGAACGAGTGTGGGGCGAACCCGAGTGGTCACGCGCATCAATCAGCCGCCCACCGCGATTAGCCAGTGGTCCACCAAGAGCGCAGCAAATAAAAGCGACAAATAAAGGATTGAAAACCGAAAAAGTTTTCTTGCAAGTTCGTCGCTATAAACGCGGTATAGCTTCCATGCATACCAAACAAATAACGCGCCGAGCAAGAGCGCAGACAACAGATACAACCAACCACTCATACCAACCACATAAGGCAATACCGTCGTTGCGACCAAGGCAACGCTGTAAAGAAGGATATGGAGCCGGGTAAATTGCTGCCCATGGGTAACCGGCAGCATAGGCAAGCCTGCGTTGGCGTAATCACGGCTTCGATACAAAGCAAGCGCCCAAAAGTGCGGCGGCGTCCAGATAAAAATAATCAGTACCAAGAGCCACGCCTCTGCGGGGACTGAATCTGCAACCGCCGCCCAACCCAGGGCAGGTGGCATCGCACCAGAGAGCCCGCCAATCACAATATTTTGTGGCGTGCGCGGCTTCAAGATCATGGTGTAGATCACGGCATAACCTACGAAG
Organism: uncultured beta proteobacterium; assembly: GCA_903958565.1. Taxonomy (GTDB): domain Bacteria; phylum Pseudomonadota; class Gammaproteobacteria; order Burkholderiales; family Burkholderiaceae_B; genus Zwartia. The sequence continues at coordinate 501 of CAJBTJ010000443.1, read as the reverse complement.
GTCGCAAAGGTTAGCCACATCGTGAGTGAATTCACCCAGCGATACAACACGAACATACCAAGCCCACCCAGCACGCCCGAGAAAATAATCACTTGGATCGGTGAGATCGTCCCAGTGGCCGTCGCACGCCTGGCCGTACGCAACATACGTGCGTCGATGCGTTGCTCGATCAGACAGTTCACCGCGAAGGCCGCCGCCGCTAGCAACCAAATCCCGATGGTGCCAGCAATCACTTTCTGTAAATCAGGCAGCGCCGGCGTCGCCAAAAACATACCGATGACGGCGCAAAACACCGCCAATTGCGTGACGCGTGGCTTCGTAAGCACCAAGTATTGGCGCAAGAGGCTGGGGGACGAGGCAGTGGCGCTAGTCATGAGAGTTGATTTAAAAAGTCTAGCGTGATTGTACTTGTTGTCCCGGACCCGCTCGAACAGACAGGCGATAAACAATCGTGACCGTCGCCAGCACCAAGCCAGCCGCACCCCCATTGTGCAGGACTGC
>CAJBTJ010000442.1 GCA_903958565.1 uncultured beta proteobacterium | reverse complement strand
TATTGTAAGACCGCACCAGCAACGCTAGCCGCCAAAACAATGCCTAACCCTCCGCCGTTGGGCGTCGGCTGAGTATGTGACGAGCGATGATTGGGGGTTTGAACTAAGTTTAGCGATGATGCGCGATGACACACCCAACGGGCAACCAACCAAGCGAGCAGTCCACTTAAGACAGTCAACATAGCAGTGCGCGTCATACTGGTAGCCCTTTGAGGATCGAACCAGCGAAAATCTTAAACATTGCCTTAGCCATTTTTTGTAAAAACACTACGCACCTTGATGGACGCCGTCACCATCACAAAACGCAACCACACCCCTGCTGTGACGAGCCACATGATGACACCTGGATACTCCTGACTAAAGAATTTACGATAAAACCGTAACATTCCTTTATGTTTATGCCACTCAACAAACACTCGGCGAGACCGACTGCATGCGCCAAGCGCATGGTGGATACGCGAGGCGGGCACAAACAAAATCTTCCAACCCTTTTGCCTAAAGCGCATACACCAATCGAGATCTTCACAATGTAAAAAATATCCCTCATCCCACAAGCCTACGTCATCAATCCCTGTGCGTTTAACGAGCATGCAGGCGCCCGAGATCGCTTCGACCTCAGCAGACGTGGCTGGAAGGGCTTGCTTGTGCAGATGAAAATCATAAAACATGTTGGGCCAACGATCTGCCAGTCGGTGCAACCCGAAGGCGCGAACGAACGAGCGCCATGGTGTCGGTACAGCGCGACGACCTCCCGCCTGCTCAGTACCGTCCGAATTGAGCAACAAGCCTCCAACCATGCCCACTTGATTGTTTCGCTGCAAATCAGTTAGCAGCGGCGAGAGTGCATCACCCTCAAGAGCGCAATCAGGGTTGAGAAACAATAAATATGGGGCCGTAGATGCCTTCATACCTATATTGCATGCTGCCGCAAAACCTAAGTTGCTTGAATTGCGCACAAGGATGACCTGCGGGCTATCATCCAAACCGTTTAAACTTCCGTCGCTGGAAGCGTTATCAACAATAATGATTTCAATCGCTTGCGGACAAGCAAGTAAAGAGGCGACACACCTGCCCAGCAACGACCCAGCGTTGTAATTGACAATAATGGCTGAAATCGTTGGGGTCACAACTGTCTTATTCTAGAAATAAAGGTTTTATCTAGCATCCGCCAAATCGACCAAATTGATGCTTTTCGGATTGCTTGTATTTTTTTCCGTTTTTGCCACGCGAGCGGCAACCCTAAAAAAGCATCTCGTTTAGCCCGCCACACCACACCCGACTGGCCTCGTAGCGCAAAATAAACAAACTCGACCACATTTAAGGCCAAATGCCACGGCAGGCATATCCAGAATAAAAATCCGGGCATGTTTTTAACGTAAGTCCAGACTAAATTTCGGTGTCCGTGATAGACAGAGAAATCACTCTTTTGTCCACCGGTCGTGCCCGAACCAACATGGTGCACGACTGCTGAGGGCACATATAAACACTGATACCCTGCCAAGCGTAGCCTAAAACCTAAATCCACATCTTCGATATAACAAAAATAGTCTTCATCAAATCCACCCACTTCCTGAAATGCCCTGCGGCGATATAGTGCCGCCGCCGCACAGGGGGAGAAAATCTCACTTTCAGCATACCCTTGCCTTGAAATCGAATTGCCGAAGCCACTTCTCCAAACAAGACCGCTAAAATGGTACGAATCACCTTCACCATCTAATATTTTTGGTCTCACTGCATTAATCTGTTTGCAGCCAAAAGCGCTAAATCTTGGGTTTTTCTGTGCTGAGATCAGTAAATTCTCAAGCCAATTTGAATCAGCGAAAGCATCGGGATTTAAAAGCGCGATCCATTCAAC
>CAJBTJ010000441.1 GCA_903958565.1 uncultured beta proteobacterium | reverse complement strand
TTACTTGAAGAACACTTTGATGTAAAAGAAAATCAACAAGTCGCAAACTATGTCGACGTAATCTGGCGGCGCCTAGCTAAACAAACTTTAACGTAACAGTCTAATAACTACCATTCCATGTCGCGCAAAAAAAATCCTTCAAACATCAACACACTCGCAAAACTGCAACCGCTTGCCAAGCGGTCGGTGAAAATAGCCCGCGACGAGACCTATGCTTGGTCTCACGTTTTTCGTTATGAGTGGCTTTCAGTACTCAGCCTTATCGTGGGTATTGTTCTCTTGGTATTCTTTTGGGAACCCATCCCCCCCAAAGTTGTGGGGATCGCGGTTGGACGGGAAGGCACCTCAGATGGCCAGTATGGTGAAAAATTGGTGGCCTTTTTCGCGGAACACGGAGTCAAGCTGAACGTAACCTACACCGAGGGCGGCAAGCAGCCGGTTACGGTCATGAACCAAGAAAAATCTATTCAAATCGCGCTTGTTCTGGGTGGGCTCTATAAAAAGCGCGAGATCGATGACAAAGTGTTTTCTCTCGGAAGTACCCAATATGAGCCGCTATGGCTGTTTTACAGAGGCGATGCCATATCCGACGATCAACCCATCCTCCACTTCGCTAAAACTTCGGGCATAGCGATCGGCGAACCGGGTTCGGGTTCCAACATCCTCGTCCATGCAATTATCAACGCTGGTCAACCTCGTACTCCCACGGATTACAAACTACTCGAGTGGCCCTACCTAAAAGCGGTAGATGCCCTCATATCTGGCGAGATCAAAGCGCTGGCGACGGTCGATGGGATAGATTCAAAAGTCATTCAAAGGCTGTTAACCGATCCCAACATACGGCTCGCACACTTTCCACTTGCCCCCGCATACGCCAAACGCTTTCCGCAACTAGACCTTGTCTCAATCCCACGGGGATCATTCACTAACTCACCTATTTTCCCGTCGGTCGACATACAAATGGTCGCGACGAGCCTCACACTCGTTGTTGAAAAAGATTTACATCCCGCTCTGCAGCTTTTGTTTTTAATGGCAATTGATAGTCTTGCAGACACACGGGATCAGTTTTTTTCAAAGCCAGATGATTTTCCATCCCATAAAGACACCAACATTTCGCTATCGCCGATTGCTAAACAGTATTTTACGCAAGGTTCCCCAGACACCTTGAACTATGTCGGTTTTATATTAACCAGCTTAATCAATCGTATTTGGTTTTTTATTCTGAGCGCGCTCGCAATATTTTATCCCTTGGTTCGTCTGATCCCAAACTTTCGCACAACGCTCGGAAGTATAAAAACCGATGATGCGCAAGAAATGCTTTACGCCATACAAGAAAGATTTACGCAAGCACAAACACAACCAGAATTTGATGCTGTTATGCAGGACTTCCTCACACTTCAAAAAGAAGTGGGGCTATGGATACCTCGCATCAGTGTCGCAGCCTACTATCAGCTCGTGCGTCCAATAGAGCATGTAAAAAAAATTGCCACTGACCGCCAAGAGTTTTTGAAACGAAGTGCAACCAGCACCTCCTAACTGACTCTGTGGCCTTAAGCCAATGTGATTAGTAAAAGTAAAACCATACCCTTTGACCGATAGTGATGGCAATTTGACAAATCGTGGGCTATAACCACACAACAAAGACCTCGGAGACATCTATGCGTTTTTTTTCTAGCACCACCCGCACCATCCTCGCTGGAGCAGCATTAGCGACGACTCTCATTGGCACGGCTTCTGCACAAGCTGATTACCCGAGTCGCTCCGTGTCTGTGATTGTTCCGCAGGCCACTGGTGGCGCCAACGACACGATTGCACGTATCGTTGCTGCCAAACTAAGCGAGGTACTCGGCCAACAGTTTGTTGTTGAAAACCGTCCGGGTGCCGGGGGCAATATTGGCACCGCGGCCACAGCCAAAGCCAAGCCTGATGGCTACACGCTTTTGCTCACGACAAACAGCACACAAGTGATCAACCCCTGGCTCTACAAGACAACCGGTTTTGATCCGCTCAAGGATTTCACCCCTGTCGGGCTAGTTGCCAGTGCCGGCTATGTGCTCGTAGTCAACTCCGCTTTCCCAGCCAACAATGTGACGGAACTTATCGCACAAGCCAAAGCAAATCCCGGCAAGATCAACTACGCTTCAGCAGGTAATGGCACGCTCAATCATCTGATCGTTGAGATGTTCAAGCAAAAAGTAGGGATCGATATGCAGCACATACCCTACAAAGGTGCGTCTGCGGCCGCAACAGACGTAGCCGGTGGTCAAGTGCCCGTATCCGTCCAGAGTGCGCCCTCCTCTTTGGCTTTGCTCGCCTCAGGCAAGATCAAGGCCTTAGCCGTCACCAACGAAAAACGCATTGCTGCCCTGCCTAACACGCCATCCATTAGCGAAACCATCCCCGGCTTTGGCTCAACACCGTGGTATGGCATTTTGGCGCCAGCTGGCACACCAGCGGCCATCGTTAACAAACTCAATGCCGCGATCAAAACCGCCTTGGCAGATAAGGACGTTCAAGACAAGCTGATCAAACAAGGCTGCGATCCCTTGCAAAACACGCCACAACAGTTCGCAGCGCTTCTAAAAGATGACCTTGCGACCTGGGAAAAAATCGTTAAAGACTCTGGTGCGCGGGTAGATTAAGCGTTTAAACGTTAAGCATCATTTGCTGGTCGCAGAGCATTGCCAAGCGGTGATGCTCTGCGTACAACTCCAAGAAAATACTTGTTATACATTTTGCTGCACATCAATCGGCAGCATTCGTCCATCTCTCACTAAAGAGATTTCGCCA
>CAJBTJ010000440.1 GCA_903958565.1 uncultured beta proteobacterium | reverse complement strand
GCAGGCTTGTCGTAGCGCAGGGGAGTCGCTTAAACGCAGATCTTGACGGAACCAGTAAATATTTGTCTTCATGGCTGAGGAGAGCCTTGTTGACGGCACCGATCCGAACAATACTTAACATTCTCCCAGTCGCGCTCCCATTTTTTTCGCCACGTGAAGGGGCGTGCGCAAGCAAGGCAGATTTTGGAAGGCAAGTCTGCTTTTTTTTGCATGCGTTTGTTTGAGCGTTGAGCCATCAAAAATCAAGAGTGTGTTGTGACGAAGCGGTCTGGGGTGGCACGGTTTTGGGCTTTGTTCGATTGGCAGGGCGCTTTCTTGATCCGTGTTTGACCAGTACGGCAGATTTTTCTGCCAAAACCTCGGGTTGGGCACGGCGTGCATACAATTTTTGTTTGGCGATACGTGTTGCAGTTTCTAAGTCTACGATTGGTGGTGCGATGAGAGGGGGAGAGACCTTAGAAACATTACGCGTTAGGTCGTTAGGAATGGTCCAGGGTTCAAAAATCCAGAGATCTGGCACTTGTCTCAGTGCAGGGATCCATTTTCTGACGAAGACTCCCCGGGGATCGTGATCTTGCGCTTGTTTAATCGGGTTGTAGATACGCGGGATATTAATTCCCGTCGTGCCTGATTGCATTTGCATTTGACTCCAATGAATGCCAGGCTCGTAATCTAGGAAATGTTGTGCGAGCCAGTTTCCGACCGGCTTCCAGTGGAGCCACAGCGGATAGGCTGCCGTTGAAACGATTAAGGCACGCATACGGAAGTTAATCCATCCCGTATGTTTAAGCATCGCCACACACGCATCGATCATCGGCCATCCGCATCGCCCCTCACTGAGGGCGCTGAAGCGCTCTTCGTTCCAATCGTTTTCACGTAAACCGTCGTATCCGCGGTGCATGTTCTGAAATTCGAGCGCGGGCTCACTTTCAAGTTTTTGTATGAAGTGGCAGTGCCAGTACAGACGACTCACCATGCTGCGCAAGCCTTTCGCACGACGCGTATCTTCTGTTGGCTCACTTTCAATGGCATGGGCGACACGTTGAAAGACCTCTCGCACACTGACGCAGCCGTGCGTAAGGTAGGGGGAGATCCTTGAGCAGGCGGTGGGTGCGGTGAGTGGGGAGGAGATACCTCCGCGATAGCTTTCACTGCGATGATTCAAAAAATCATCCAATACTTCTAGGGCCTGTGCGCGTCCGCCGCGCTGACGCTGAGGCGGGTCCAGAAGATTCATTCCAAGCTGTTCTGCGCTTGGCGGCTTGCCCCACTCGCCAGACGGAGAGAAAGACAGAATATGTTCGGGTGTGGGGATGAGTGCTTGGCTATTGTGTTGATTCCAACGCCCTTGCCATTCGTCGCGATTAAGATGGCCCCGAAAGACTCCAAACTGTATAGGCTCGTGCCACGCGATGTTCTCTTTCTTGCACCAGACTTTGACGGCAAGATCGCGCATATAAGAGGCGTAATTGCCGGTCTCTTGATGGGAGTAGAGCGTGTCAAAGTGCGTTTGCGCGTGCAGACGCGCGAGAACCTCACACGCTTCACCGGTCAACACATGCAGCGTCGTGCCTAGCTTCCTGAGCGCCACGTACAGATCACGAAGGCTTTCTAGAACAAATGCATAGTGTTGCTTCGAAGCGTCTGGGCTAAGCCAGAGGCTGGGCTCGACAATATAGATGCAGCAAAGCGAACCACTTTCTGCTGCGCTCGCAAGTGCAGCGTTGTCTTGGACGCGCAAATCTTTTTTGAACCAGACAACGCTTTTTGCCATCGCAGCTTGGGTGAACGAATCTCTGCGGTTTAGGCCGAGAAGAGCGTCCTTAAAGAAGGCAGTGTTTCCAGCGCGACGATTCGGTCGTACAGGCCGCTATCGGCACCCTTGATTGCAGGATTGATTGCCCGCCCAGTGGTGACGCAGTCGTTGAATTTCTTTTTCAACCCTGCGGCATCAATGGGGTTCTTGGAGTTACCTAAGGGGAAACGGATTTCACCCGAATCAAAGCTGCGACCGTCGGTTGTTTTGATGACGACACGGTCGGTGAAAGCAAAGGCGGGCTCCAGTGGGCAGAATGTATCGACCGTGGAGACCTTCACTTTACTGTAGAGATTCGATACATCTTTGCGTGTCGCGAACGCATCCGTTAACTGCGATAGCCCGACTTCGCGCGCAACAATCGCTGAGGCGACTGCAAACTGAGCGCTGAACTTCGCTTCGAGCCCAGTCTTAGGATGATGGTTACGCAGCATCGATGCCTGTGCAGGTCCCATGGTGAGCGCAACCTCCGCAATCTCTTCAGGCTGCAAGTTTTCGCGGTCCGCAATCTCAATGACGCCATCAATGGTGCGATGACTTGAGTAGCAAACAGGGTAGCGCTTGATGGATAAGCCGCTGTCTAGAATCCTGAGCGTTTTGCCGAGCGTATCGGCAGGTCGCATACGATCGACTTTGCCGGCTAAAGAGAGTGCAAAGAGATAGCCAGCGGGATGTTCAAAGACATCCGGTGCAGACGTCATGCCAAGCTTGGATAGTCTGACCGCCTCAATGCCATGTGACGCTGCGCGGCCAGCATGAAAGGGCTTGGTCATGGTGCCAAAGTTTGCAACCAAGCCGCTCGCCAGACTTGCAGAGATGGCCAGCGCTTGGGTTGCGTCTGCTTCATTGAGTTTATTGAGATAGGCGACAGCCGCCGCCGCACCCACCGCACCAAACACGCCGGTTGGATGCCAACCTTTCAGGTGGTATTGATCGGTTTCGCGGTTGACGAGTTCACCCCAGACCTCGTAGCCCACAACGTAGGCACGTAAGGCATCGAGACCGGAGCAGTTAAGTCGATAGCCCTCAGCCAGAATCGCAGGAACAAGTACTGTGCTCGGGTGACCGGAGATGGCGACATCATCGTAGTCCAACGCATGACCGGCCACTGCGTTGATAAACGCGGCTTGTGCGGCAGGGTGCATGGTCCCCAGGAAGGGTACAGGTGCTTCGGCCGGCGTGGTCGCTTCGGCGAAGTACTTGCGTACGATATTGACGACGGGTTCGGAGTTGCCTGCCATCATGGTGGCGATCGTGTCGATAAATCCTGTTTTCGCCACCTCGAGTGCCGCGCGCTCATCCGCGCCGAAACTTGGTTTTGCAACGAAGGCGCCAAGTGCTTTAGTTAGACCTGTCATGTTGTTGTCTCCGGAATTGCGGTTGTGATGGTTAGAACGAACGGGGCATACCCAACATGTGTTCACCAATATAAGACAGCACCAGGTTAGTCGAGATCGGTGCAATCTGGAACAAACGTGTTTCGCGCCACTTTCTTTCGACATCATATTCTTTGGCGTAGCCAAAGCCGCCGTGACACTGCAGACAAGCTTCTGCAGCGTGCCAGGTGGCGTCTGAGGCCAGCAATTTGCCCATATTGGCATCATCACCGCATGGAAGACCTGCGTCAAAGAGTGCGGCGGCGCGACGCAACACGAGGTCGGCCGCATCGGTTTCAGCATGCGCACGCGCAATCGGGAACTGTACGGCCTGGTTTTGTCCGATGGGGCGATCAAAGACACGACGTTCGTTGACGTACTTCACTGCAGTTTGGGTAAACCATCTCGCGTCACCAATGGCCTCAGCTGAGACGAGAATACGCTCGGCATTCATACCGTCCAGAATGTATTTAAAGCCTTTGCCTTCTTCTCCAATCAGACAATCTGCAGGGATCTTTAGATTGTCAAAAAATACTTCAGTCGCATGATGGTTCACCATGGCTTTCAGTGGGCGAATATCTAAGCCTTTACCCAACCCATCGCGGATATCGAGCAAAAATACCGAGAGTCCATCGCTTTTCTTTTTAATCTGATCGAGTGGTGTGGTGCGCGCAAGCAATAACATTAAGTCGGAATGCAGGGCACGCGAGGTCCAAACCTTTTGACCATTGATCACGTAATGATCACCTTGGCGCTCTGCACGGGTCTTTAGCTTCGTCGTGTCCGTTCCGGTGGTGGGCTCCGTCACGCCAAACGCCTGCAGGCGAAGCTTGCCGCTCGCGATATCGGGTAGGTATTTCTTTTTCTGTGCGTCGCTACCATGACGCAATACCGTCCCCATGGTGTACATCTGAGCGTGACAGGCTCCCGCATTGCAACCTGAGGCATGGATGGTTTCAAGAATCACCATGGCCGCACGCAGAGGCATACCACTGCCACCGTACTCTTCGGGGATCAGGGCTCCGAGATAGCCTGAAGCGGTCAGGGCTTGAACGAATTCAGTTGGGTAAGCGAGTTTCTCTTCGAGCCCACGCCAGTAGGAACCAGGAAAATCTGCACAAACACGTCTCACGCCTTCACGAATTTCTGGATAGTCTTCGCCAGAGGAAATGCTGATGTTTTGAACGGGGTGACTCATGATTAACAGCCCTTAAAGTTAGCTTTTCGTTTTTCATTGAAGGCCTTGACGCCTTCCATGCGATCTTCGGTGTCAATAAGATGGTTGTAGGCTTCGATTTCAAAGCGGAACGCCGTACGCAGTTCCATTTGACCGCCATAACGTACCGATTTCTTAATTTGCCGTACAGACAATGGGGCATTAGAGGCGATGACCTCAGCGGTCTCCAAGGCTTTTGCCAAGACGTCGGCGGGTTCGAGGATCGCGTTGATGAGTCCGTACTCGCTTGCTTGTTGTGCGCTAAAGGGTTTGCCGGTCATGAGAATTTCTTTTGCGCGTCGCTCGCCGATCGCGCGCGGTAGATTCTGTGTGCCGCCAGCGCCGGGCATAATCCCCAGCGTCACTTCTGTGAGGGCGAAGCGCGCAGCGTTGCTTGCGTAGATAAAGTCGCAGGACAGTGCCATCTCGAGTCCGCCAGCATAGGCGTGACCATTGACGGCAGCGATCACGGGGATGGGTAAGTCGACTAAGGTCCAGTACATACGCTCAAAGAGCTCATGCTGCAGTGTCCATTGCTTTTTGGTCATGCCATTGCGCTCTTTGAGATCGCCGCCGGCACAAAATATTTTCTCGCCAGCACCGGTCAACACGATGCAGCGGATGTCGCCTGCGTCAGCGGTCAACCGATTCCAAAGATCAAGCAGATCATGGCCAGACTGAGTGTTGATTGCGTTGCCAACTTGAGGTCTATTGAGTGTCACTTTGAGTACGTGGGCGCCAACCATTTCTGTTGCGATGGTCTCGTAGGCGGGAAAGCTCGTCATGTTTTTTTCCTGTTGTTAAGCAATTCGGTGTGTTCGCCGAGTTTGGGCGGAGGGGCGCTTGGGTGGGGCCGCACCCCATCGAAGCTAATGGGCAGACCGATGAAACGCATCCCGGACCCAGGCACATCCTGAATCAATCCCAGTGCTTCAGTCTGAGGGTGAGCTGCCATTTGGGCGATATCGTTGACGGGTGCGCACGGTACGCCGGCTTTTTCTAGCTCCGTCACCCAATGGGCAGTAGGTTTGGCTGCAATGAGTTCGTCTAGCAAGCTGTACAACAGCTTTTCGTTTTCGACGCGCTGTGGATTACCGATGAAGCGGGGGTCGTCTATCCATTCGGGATGTCCAACTGTTTTTGCGAGCGTTTTAAAGAGTGCATCGCTTCCGGCCGCAATGACGAGTTCTCCGTCAAGCGTGAGATAACTTTTGTAGGGCACGATCCCCATGGCACCAGAACCTTGCTTGGTTGTGACCTTGCCACTCGCAAAGTATTGGGCTGCCAAAAGTGAGACCCACGTTGTGGCGGTTTCAAAGAGCGATACGTCAACGATTCTTCCACGACCCGTCGTCTGGCGCTCAAGCAGTGCCGTGAGCGCACCAATCACCGCCCACATGCCGGTACCCATGTCGACGATCGAGGCCCCCACGCGCACAGCGGGGCGACCTGGTTCACCGGTTGTGCTCATGATTCCACCAAACGCTTGCATCAGTGGGTCATAGCCAGGACGGTCTTTCAAGGGGCCAGTATTACCAAACGCACCCAGATTGCAATAAATCAGTCGCGGTTGGCGCGCGAGCAAGGTGGCGCCGTCGAGTCCGAGTTTTTGCACATGACCGGGACGCAGATTTTGGATCACGATATCGGCATGCTCACAAATGTACTGGCGCAGGCCTTCGACTTCGGTTTCGTTACGCAAGTCGCAGACCACGGACTTCTTGTTGCGATTGAGTGACTGAAAGAAAGGTGAGGCACCTTCCCAGAAGGGCGGTCCCCATTTGCGGGCATCATCGCCATCTGACTTTTCAATTTTGATGACCTGGGCACCAAGCTCGCCGAAGATCTGGCCAGCGAACGGGGCGGCCACACTATTTCCTAGTTCGATCACCACGAGCCCGGCAAAGGGTGTGGCGCCTAAGGATTGCTGCTGCGTATGCTCAGACATTTTTAATGTGATGTTGGGATGATTTGTCTCCCCAAAATTATGTCACGAATTGACTGAAACCACGCAGCAACCACCCTAATTCAACAGACAACTTACTTTAGTTGCTCACACACGGCAGCAGTGACTTGCGCAGTCGTGGCTAAACCACCCAGATCACGTGTATGCAGGCGTGGGTTGGCCGTGACCGCTTCAATCGCGTGCATCAACCGATCGGCGGCGGCTTGTTCACCCAAGTGCTCGAGCAGCATCACCACCGACCAGAAGGTGCCGATTGGATTTGCCAAACCTTTGCCCATGATGTCAAACGCCGAGCCGTGGATGGGTTCGAACATGGAGGGGTAGCGTCGCTCAGGGTCGATATTGCCGGTCGGCGCAATGCCAAGGCTGCCGGCCAGCGCGGCCGCAAGGTCGCTCAAGATATCGGCGTGCAGATTGGTGGCCACGAGGGTGTCGAGCGTAGCAGGGCGATTCACCATGCGGGCTGTCGCGGCATCGACAAGCTCTTTGTCCCATTTGACGTCTGGAAACTCTTTTGCGATTTGTGCAGCGATCTCATCCCACATGACCATGGCATGCCGCTGCGCATTGGATTTAGTGACGACAGTCAACAACTTGCGTGGGCGCGACTGCGCAAGCTTGAAGGCATAGCGCATGATGCGCTCGACACCGGCACGGGTCATCATGCTGACATCGGTTGCGACTTCAATCGGATGGCCTTGGTGGGCTCGTCCCCCCACGCCAGAGTATTCGCCTTCAGAGTTCTCGCGCACGATGATCCAATTCAGTTGCTCGGGCGTGCAGCGCTTCAGAGGCGCATCAATACCAGGCAGAATGCGGGTGGGACGAACGTTGGCATACTGATCAAAGCCTTGGCAAATCTTCAGGCGTAGTCCCCACAGCGTGATGTGATCCGGAATATGTGGGTCACCCGCCGATCCAAACAAGATCGCGTCTTTGTCGCGCAGCGCATCTAACCCATCCTCCGGCATCATCACGCCGTGTTTGCGGTAGTAGTCACCCCCCCAGTCAAAGTCCTGAAAATCAAACTTCAGATTTTTATCTTGTTGAGCAATGGCTTGAAGTACTTTCTGTCCTTCAGGGACCACTTCTTTGCCGATGCCGTCACCGGGGATGGTTGCGATGCGATATGTTTTCATTATTAGTAAGTGTTTGTTAATGGATAAGTGTTTTCAGTTGGGCGATAGCGTGCGCTGCGTACGTTAGCCGTTGCCTTGCTCGTATTGTTTGCCGCGCGCCAAAAGCTCTGGTGTACCGATCAGGTTATTGAGGCCATCAAAATCAAGCATGCGATCCTGAAATGCTTGGGTGCTTCCAGTTTGCTTCAGGCTTGCATAATATTGCTGCAAGGTGTGGGCGACAGCTCTAACCGTACCCCCCGGGAAGATCACAATCGAATACCCGAGCGCTTGCAAGGTTTGGGTCGACTTTACGGGCGTTTTTCCACCTTCGACCATATTGGCGAGCAACGGGACACGTCCCTTAAATTGGGCATTCACAAGCTTCATTTGCTCATCCGAGCGAACGGCTTCGACAAACAATACATCGGCGCCTGCTGCAAGGTATTTTTCTGCGCGCTCGAGCGCCGCCTCGAAGCCCTCTACGGCCACTGCATCGGTGCGCGCCATGATGAGTGTGTCTGGGCTATGACGGGCATCTGTGGCGGCGCGAATTTTACCTACCATTTCTTGCGTAGACACCAGCGTTTTTCCATCAAGGTGTCCGCATCGTTTAGGAAAGCTTTGGTCCTCTAGCTGAATGATATTGGCGCCGCTGCGTTCGAAGCCGCGTACGGTACGTTCCGTGTTCAGTGCATTACCAAAGCCCGTATCGGCATCCACAATGATGGGGAGTTTGATCCGGTCTCGTATTTGCGCGACTTTCTCGTTGACCTCCGTAAAGGTGGTGAGACCGACGTCCGAGCGTCCGAGTGTCGTGTAGGCAATCGATGCACCAGAGAGATAAACCGCCTCAAAGCCGCTTTGCTCGGCCACCATCGCAGAGAAGGCATCATAGATGCCAGGTGCCAGAAGGATTTCTTCTTTTTGTAAACGTTGTTTGACAGTCATCATCGTGCACCAGGTCGAAAGTTGTTGGCGGGCTCATCAAACCAATTACGATTTCTCTGCAAACGACGCGTCATCTCCAACGCATAGGGGGCTGCTTCAAATAAAACTTCCAGCAAATCATCATTCAAACGCAGTCCTGCGTTAAGTGCCATGCGGTGTGCGAAGTCTCTGGTCTTCGCATCACAATGTGAAGCGTCTGGGGTGATATCAGGTGCGGTGAGTGCTGGTGCTGTGCGTCCCGCTGTGAGTTTGGGGCGTTCTCCACGAAGGGCTAAGGCGCCTTCCAAAATATGGCCTACTTTTAATACACGTGCATCCTGTAGTGGCGGCCCAACGAGTTGCAGACCCATGGGTAGACCGCTCGCATTAAAGCCACAGGTCATCGCGAGCGCGGGTCCTGCGGTGATGTTGGCGAGCACCTGAGCGTTCGCTCCTTTCCAAAAGCTAATGGGGCGATGCGCGGTGATGGGCTTGGCAGCACCAAAACTTGGCATGAGCAAGATATCAAACTTCTCATAAATTGGCGTCATCTCGTGCAGCATACGACGATGCTCGCGCGTGGCCGCGACAAAGTCAGTGGACTGAAACATGACCGCAGGCAAGATGCGGGTCAAAAAATCTTGTCCGTAATCGCCGGGACGTTCAATGAGACCCTGTTGTTGTGTGGTGAAAATCTCGGTTTCCGCAAGTACGACCTTGACATCCATGTACTCTTGCATTGGGCGCAGGCGACAGTCCGACACGGTCGCTCCCAAATCTTTTAGAACCTTTACTGTGTTGTTCAGTGCCTGCTGGTGATCTGCAGAGATGGGCAGATCGTCTTCCCATACATACCGCAAGACCCCGACCCGCAGTCCTTTCAAGTTCCCGTCTAAGCCCTTGCTGTAATCGGGAATATCTTGCACAAAACTGTTGCCGTCCGCCGGGTCATACCCCGCGAGGGCTTGAAGCATGATTGCGCAATCTTTGACGGTCCAGGCCATGGGGCCACAATGGTCTAGGGTAAATGAGTTTGGCATGACGCCGGTGCGGCTCACGAGTCCAGAGCTAGGCATAAAACCGGCGATGCCGCAAAGGGAAGCTGGGCCGCGGATAGACCCGCCCGTATCTGTTCCTAGTGCTCCGGGTATGAGTCCCGCAGCGACTGAAGCGCCCGACCCACTAGATGAGCCGCCGCTAAAGTACTCGAGATTCCAGGGGTTGCGCACAATCGGCCAGGGGACATCAAACGAAGGTCCGCCGTGTGCGAACTCGTGTGTGTTGAGCTTGCCAAGCAGCACGGCACCCGCATTGCGCATGTTGGTAATGGTGGTTGCATCATGCGTCGGAATATGGTGTTGAGCAATCCTAGAGCCACCAGTCGTTAGGATTCCGGCTGTTTCATAGATATCTTTGGCACCGAAGGGAATCCCGTGCATCGGACCACGGTAATTTCCGGCAGTAATCTCTGCTTCGGCTTTCTTCGCTTGTGTCCGTGCAAGCTCGAAGGTAGGCGTAATGAAAGAGTTGATCTGAGGATCGATGGCCTCAATGCGCTGCGCGAGATGATCGACGTATTCGAGCGGTGATAAGGTGCGCGCTTTAATTTGTTGCGACGCTTCGGCAATTGTTAAGAAATGCAGCGCAGATGTCATGATTGACCTCGTGAGAATTTAAAGGAGTGGACCCAAGCCTTGCGAGCGTAACGCAGCGCCAACTTCTGGCGAGTGCATGAACGTGGCTAAGGATTGAATGACTTTCGCTTGTTTGGTTTCAGCAAAGCTGCCGAGGGAAAATATGGTGGACTGCTGCACGGCTGGAGGCAGCTTGGCGAAGATATCAATGCCAGAAACCTGCATAAGCTCGCTCATTTGTTGCACGGCGAGTTCGATCTCTCCACGGGCGACAGGTTCGCCAGTCAGACCCTCAGGCAAGACGAGGGCTTTGGCCCTGACTTCGTCTTCGATGCCAAGTTTTTTGAGTAGGCTGGCAAAATACATGCCGCTTGCACCTTGTTTGGAGAAGCAGACCGAACGACAGGATAAAAGTGTTGCTTTAAAGGCCTCCACTGTAGAGATGTCTGGTGCGGGGGCTCCTTGTTTGACGGCCATCGCAACGTCTGAGCTGACAAAATCCAAGCGACTACCCGGTTGTAGGATGCCTTCGTTCATTAGTTCTTCGATCGAGCTGGATACCGCCATAATCGCATCCGCACGCTCGCCAGCACGAATGCGCTCTGATAACTGAGCTGTTGCGCCGTACTCAATCGTGACATGCGCATCCGACCGCTTCTCGAACTCAGGGATGATGGCTTTGAGCACATTACGCATCGCGATGGTTGAGAATAGTTTTAGGGACTGTTGGGGAGTCGTCATAAGACCTCTAGGTTGCACGAACAAAAGAGGATTTGATTCTATTCGATTGACCCGCAGCTATCTGCTCGTTAGCATTCAATTCAAGAAACAATGCGTTTGTGTGCAGTGCGCAAAAAGATAAGCTACGCAAGCATTGCTTAGCGCGCAGGCATTCAGATGTCGATGCAAAAATAAATAGCGTGGTTTGGGGGGGGCAATGAAACACAGTGCTGAGCAGTTAGAAGAGAATTTCCTGCCATATGAAGTCTTTGCGGTGAAATATGCAACGCGTGACGCTTCGCGAAGAAACCATTTCATTGGCGGGGATGAGCATGACGGCCCGATGCCGATGGACTACTACGTCTGGGTGGTGCGTAATGCGCAGCACACCTATGTCGTGGATACGGGGTTCAGCGCAGAGATGGCGAAAAAGCGCGGGCGAACATTGCTGCGTACGCCCGCTGAGGGGCTCAAGCTGTTGGGGATTGATGCAGCGACAGTCGACAATGTCATCATCACGCATCTCCATTACGATCACGTGGGAACCTTTGAAAGTTTTCCCTTGGCGCAGTTTCATCTTCAAGACGATGAGATGTCTTACGCCACCGGTCGCCACATGTGTCAGAAGCAATTCAGCCATAGCTATGAAGTCGATGAGATTGTCGGCATGGTGCGCTTGGTCTATAAAAATCGAGTGAGTTTTTATTCGGGCAAAGGAGATCTCGCACCAGGCCTGACTGTGCACCGTATCGGTGGTCACACGCATGGCATGCAGTGCGTGCGCGTATGGACTCAGCGAGGTTGGGTCGTACTTGCCTCAGACACGAGCCACTACTATGAACATTTTGAAAAGCGCCGTGCGTTTACAACAATGTTTAATGTCGGTGAGGCATTGCAAGGGTACGCCAAGCTCGAAGCGTTGGCACAATCCAATCATCACATTATTCCTGGTCACGACCCGCTTGTGATGCAACGCTATCCCGCGGCATCGCCAGCGATGACAGGGATCGTGGCACGCCTAGATATGGAGCCTCAGTATGGATAGTCATCCCGTTTCGTTGTTGCCGGGTGCGACACTTGAGTTAGCGACCTTTGCGGCCAAGCTTCAGTTCGAGGATATTCCGCCTGAGGTTGTGGCGAGAATGCGAACCAGTTTTCTCGATAGCGTTGGTTGCTGTTTATTTGGTGCAACCCTCCCGTGGACGCAACGGGTTGCGGCAATGGTGCAAGAGGAGGGTGCCAAGCCGGTCGCATCGATCTTTGGGTGCGGACAAAAAACGTCGGTCAGCTCAGCGGTGCTGGTCAACGCCACCGCTGGCCATGCGTTTGAGCTAGACGATATTCATAAAGAATCGATCTTGCATGCAGGTTCGATCGCGACACCCGTAGTGGTCGCGCTGGCAGAGCAAACTCGTCAGCGTGCTGGTCGCACCTTAGTCAAGGCGATGACGGCTGGATATGAGGTTGGCACGAGAGTCGGTAATGCAGCAACGATGGGGCTCTTCTTTCGAGGTTTTCATCCGCAGGGAGCCTCAGGGGTCTTTGTCGCTGCGGCGAGCGCT
>CAJBTJ010000439.1 GCA_903958565.1 uncultured beta proteobacterium | reverse complement strand
GCCGCCGGACTCACCCGATAAAGGGGGGGAGTAGCCATGATTTCTTCGAGCCTTATTCAAAATCTTCGGCAACAAGTTATGCAGCGCTTGCCTTTCTCAGGCATGACGGTGGCGGATGTCGATTTTTTTATTCAGTCCTCATGCGAAGTCTACTTCGCGCCCAATGAAGTCATTCTTTCGCCTGCGGACGGTCCGCCCGCCTGTCTCTATCTCATCCGCCAAGGGCGTGTTTCTGGAAAACGCACAGCACCGGGTTTAAGCGAAACCGCGTTCGAGATCGAAGCAGGTGAGCTTTTTTCTGTCAGCGCAAGTCTCGCCGCCCGGCCTGTTGAGGCGACCTACGTCGCGATCGGTGACTGTTTCTGTTTGACGCTTCCGGCTGCTGACATGCAAACCTTAGTCGGCCGCTCTAAACCGTTTCGAGACTTCATTAACAACCGCGTTTGGATGTTGTTGGAGCAATCACGCCAAGCCTTGCGAAATAATTTTGCATCGAAGGCACTGCTTGAACAGTCTTTAGAAACGCGTTTGGGGGAGCTCATTCGTCGTGCGCCCGTCACAAGCTTTGCGCAAACACCTCTGCGCGAGGCCCTGACGGTCATGCATACAAAGCGGGTGGGTTCAATATTAGTTGTCTCTGAGGCTGGAGCGCTGTTGGGTATTCTGACCCGTTACGACGTACTTGAGCGCGTGACGTTAGCGGGCATCAGTCTGGATGCGCCCATTAGTCAGGTGATGACAAAGGAGGTCAAGACTCTCACTGTCGATCACACAGCAGAGTCTGCCGCAGTGATGATGTCACGCTTTGAGATTCGTCATGTCCCAATTGTTGATTTGCGCGAGCGAGTCGTTGGTTTGATTTCAGAAAGAGATTTGTTCTCTTTACAGCGTCAGTCGCTCGGAACGATCAGCGCGTTGATTCAACAAACCGATGAGGTGGAGGGTTTAAGAGAATGTGCCTCAAGTATCCGGAAGTTCGCGCGTAATTTATTGGGGCAGGGGGTGAGTGCGCGGCAGTTAACGTTTTTAGTTAGCCATTTAAATGATGTCTTGACCGCTCGCTTGATTACGCTCGCTGCCAAATCTCATGGCCTAGATTTGAACGCTTTTGTTTGGATTTCGCTCGGTTCAGAAGGTCGCAGCGAGCAAACCATCGCGACGGATCAAGACAATGCGCTGATGTATCGGCAGACTGACAATCAAAATGAGAAAAACGCTTATTTGGCCTTCGCGAGGGAAGTGAATGACGCGCTTGATATGTGCGGTTATCCGCTGTGCAAGGGCAACATCATGGCAAGCAACGCATCCTTGTGCTTAACCGTTGATGAATGGAGGACAAGATTCTTGCATTGGATTGAACATGGCCACCCAGAGGATTTGCTCAAGGCCGGAATATTTTTTGACTTCCGAGGCTTGGCCGGTAATCTAGAGTTACTCAAAGGACTCAGAGAGGAAGTTAAAGCGGTCGCGGCGCGCACGCCACGATTTATTAAATTGTTGGCAGATGCCGCACTTGTCAATCACGTACCCCTGAACTGGCTAGGTGGGTTAGAGACGAAGAAACTAGACGGGAAATCAGTCATTGACTTGAAGCTGCAAGGCACGGCAATTGTCGTGGAGACAGCGCGCATTTACGCCTTAGCCTTGGGCATCGAAGAGCTCAATACGCAGGATCGCTTGGCAGCGATCGGGCGAGCCTTGGGGTTGGCGCAAACAGAGACGGATACGTGGATTGCAGCCTTTCAATTTTTGCAGACGCAACGTTTAGCCATTCAAATTGACCGTGATGCGATCGCGGGCAATCCGAATGCGCTAGATACCGACAGCCTAAACGCCGTTGACCGCAGTATTTTAAAGGAGTCGATGGCCAGAATTCGTTCGTTCCAACAGCGTTTGGAGCTCGACTATGTTCGATAGTTTGCTTCGTTCATCTCGAGCCTGGTTTGGTGGCGCGGCGGCGCGGCGCGCCTCGGTGCCTGATCGCTGGCTGATGGTGGACGTTGAAACCACGGGCCTGAATCCCGCAAAAGATCGTTTATTGGCGATTGCTGCGGTCGCCTTGTATCGAGACCCCTTGACTAACAACTTGCGCGTGGCGCTCGGCGATAGTTTTGAAGCGGTCTTGCGGCAGACCCAGCCCTCGGACAAGAGCAATATCTTGATTCATCATATTGGTGCGCAAGCGCAAACCGAGGGTGAGGCGCCCGAGGCTGCTCTTGAGCGTTTTCGTACTTGGGTAGGAACATCCCCTTTGCTTGCGTACCACGCTGCGTTCGATGCGGGGATGATTCACCGCGCGTACCGCGCACACCATTTATCTCCGTTCAACGTCGACTGGCTGGATATCGAGCCCCTCGCACGATTGTTCGGCGGCAATGCGCGGGCAAAGGCCTTGGATGACTGGTTGGCACATTTCCACATTGAGTGTGTAGTACGTCATCAGGCCGCTTCGGATGCTTTTGCAACGGCAGAGCTGCTGCTTCGGCTGTGGCCTGCGCTGAGGCAGGAAACGCAAACGTGGGGAGGGATGATGCGCTTGGCCAGAGGGGCTACCTGGATTCCTTCTTAATAATCCTGAGTAATATAAAAAAAATAAATCCGTCTTTTGTACTTGTGTGCTTCTTCGATATGATGCAGGGCTATTAACCTTTAAGCCCCTTTTGTGTTGGGCGTCCATAGAGTCCCGAGGCACCTATGTTTTTCTCTCGTACCCCCCTCAAACAGAGCAACGTTCGTTTAGTCGCTGTTTCGCTGCTACTGTCATTAACCATCACGCCGTTTGTTGCTGTTTGGGCACAGTCGACCTTTGATGTGTCCCTGATGGCTGGGAATTGTCTGAACTGTCATGTGTCTGACATTAAATCCGCGACGAGTATTCCCGTGATCGCCGGTAAGCCTGAGGCGGTGCTCAAGGCCCAGCTATTAGCTTATAAATCGGACCAGACCCCAGCCGGCACCACCATCATGAATCGTCTTGCCAAGGGTTATAGCGATGATGAAATCGCTGCGCTGGCAGCCTACTTTTCTACGCTCGATGCCAAAGGCGTCGTGTCTGCAGGAGTAAAAAAATAATGCGCTCAATACATAATATTTCGCGTCGCCATTGGTTGCGAACGGCAGGTCAAGCGGCCTTGGCTGCGGGTTGGGCGGTCAGTGCACCGGTATTTTCTCAGCAGTCTGCCGGGCGTGTCGTCGTCGTGGGTGGGGGATTCGGTGGCGCAACGGCCGCAAAATATATTAAGCAGCGCAATCCGTTGATTGATGTGACCTTAGTCGAGCCTGCACAGAAGTTTTATACCTGCCCCTTCACAAATCTCTATTTAGGTGGATTGCGAACGTTTGATGCGCAAGGCCACGGTTTTGATGAGCTTCGTAGTCTAGGTGTCAAAGTCATTCATGACTTCGCTCAAAGCGCTGATGGGGCCGCCAAAACGATCAAACTGGCTGGCGGACAGACGCTGGCTTACGACAAACTCGTGCTGTCGCCCGGCATCGACTTTCTTTGGAATAAGCTTGAGGGCTACGATGAGGCCGCATCGTTGCTAGCCCCTCACGCCTGGAAGGCTGGAGCACAAACGACGTTATTGAAGAAACAGCTCGATGCAATGCCTGATGGCGGCACGTTTGTGATGGTTGCTCCCGCTAATCCGTATCGTTGCCCCCCAGGGCCGTATGAGCGCATCAGCATGGTGGCCCATTACTTCAAAACACAAAAGCCCAAATCTAAAATCCTTGTGCTCGACGCGAAAGATGCGTTTTCAAAACAGGGCTTGTTTCTAGACGGCTGGAAGAAGTTTTATGGTGACATGATTGAGTGGGTGCCGGCAGCCAAAGATGGGAATGTCATTCGTGTCGATGCAAAAAATCTGTCTGTTGAAACCGACTTTGGCAAGATTCATCGAGCTGCCGTGTTGAATGTGATTCCACCACAAAAAGCAGGCCTCATTGCAGAGCGTGCGGGTGTTGCTAATAAGAGTGGTTGGGTGCCAGTTAAGCCTGACACGTTTGAGTCCACGCAAGTGAAAGATATTTATGTTGTGGGCGACGCGACGATTGCGGCACCGATGCCCAAGTCAGGATTTTGTGCCAATGCGCAGGGTAAGGTCGCCGCCGCTGCGATTGTGAATGCGCTAGCGGGTAAGCCCGCCCCGGCTGCGTCTTGGGCTAATACCTGCTACAGCTTGATTGCTCCAGACTATGGCATCTCGGTTGCTGGGGTGTACCAAGTCGCGGACGGCAAGATTGTCGAAGTAAAAGGGTCAGGCGGTGTGAGTCCGAGAGATGCGAGCGATACGATTCGTAAGCTAGAGGCGCAACACGGTGTGGCTTGGTACAACGCCATTGCGCGTGATACGTGGGGGAGTGGTGTGTGATGTCTCCGAACGAAATACTGGTGTGGTCGGGTTTAGTGGTGGGTCTTACGTTCGGAGTGGTGGGGCAAACAACGGGTTTTTGTTTAAATCGGGCAGTGAAGGACTATGTTGAATCCCGAAACTTGCTTCGCGCGAGATCCTTTGCGTTCGCGACGCTTGTGGCAATTATTGGCACACAGCTTTTGGCCTTGACGGAGTTCGTCGATTTCTCGAGGGCAATTTATCGCACGCCGAATTTTTCCTGGGTGTTATTGCCGCTAGGTGCCACCATGTTTGGCTATGGGATGATGCTTGCTAATGGCTGTGGTGCGCGCACCGTGGTGTTGTTAGCACAAGGTAATTTGCGATCTTTGGTTGTTCTGTTGTGCTTGGGGATATCTGCCTACGCGACGTTGTCTGGCGTCTTGGGTCCGGCAAGAGCCATGGTCGCGCAAGCGACGAGCATCCCGTTAGGCGGCTTGTATGATTTGTCCTTGCTTACAAATCAGATCGTTCTAGGTCTATTACTCAGTGCTCTGAGCTGGTTCGTTTTTTATCGCGGCATGATTCTACGCAACGCGAAAGATTTTTTCGGTGGACTCTGTGTCGGTTTGTTGGTGGTTGCGGGTTGGTTTGCAACGGGTTGGCTCGCTGCGGATGAGTTTGAACCGACACCGCTGGTCTCTCTTACATTTATCGCACCCATCGGTGAGACGATTCAATACACGATGATCGCAACCGGTATGCGACTCAGTTTTCCAGTGTCGCTCATCTTTGGTGTCTTGCTGGGTTCTTTTAGCATCGCGGCGGTGCGAGGCACTTTGCGCTTGCAAGGGTTCTCCACGCCACACGAGATGCGGCGTTATATTTTTGGTGGAGTCTTGATGGGGGTTGGTGGCGCGCTAGGCTTAGGATGTTCAATCGGTCAAGGCTTAACCGGCATGTCTACCTTGGCGTTCAGTTCAATGATCGCGATCACCTGCATCTTATTGGGCGCAGGTCTCGCGGCACGACGCAACGGATAGTTAGACCGTCGTGGACTGAGCCTTTGCCTGCGCATCCTTGTGGCGTAACCACAATAACGCTACGCCCATTAAAACAACTGGGAATAAGGAGCCAAGGTTCAGGATATCCCAGCCCGAGGTCGTCACAAGCGCGCCAGAGCTAAACGAGGTGATGGCCATTGTCGTGAACACAAAGAGATTGATGACGCCTTGCGCGCGGTCTTTTTCTTCAGGTCGATAGGCGGTCATCGCAAGATTGGTCGCACTGGTGAACAGGAAGTTCCAGCCGACACCCAGGATGAAAGATGCCAACATGAAGTGCATCACATCAATGCCAGCCAAGGCGATCAAAATACAGACGAAATTTAAAAATATGCCAAGCCACATGATTTTGCTTGTGCCGTACTTTTTGATTAAAGAGCCGGTAAAAAATCCTGGCGCAAACATGCCGATGACATGCCACTCCAGGACAAAAGCGGCATCCGAGAAGGGCAATCCGCAGACCTTCATTGCGAGTGGCGTTGCGGCCATGAGCAGGTTCATGACACCGTAGCCCAAGGCGGAACTGACCGCAGCAACCAGAAAGACGGGTTGTTTGAGCAGCTCCCAGGCGGTGCGACCTGTTCCCGCTGCTTTTTTCGCTTCCGCTGATTCTGTGGGGAACTGAATGAAGTGCATGACGAGCACGCCTAGAAAGCCGGCGACAGTCAAGGTGAGGTACGCACCTAAAAATGGGGTGTCAAAAGAGTCTTTTGTATAGCTGGCTAAATTGGGGCCCACCACTGCGCCAATGATTCCGCCCGCCAGTACCCAGGAGATCGCTTTCTCTCGCAGACTGACGTGCGTGAGTTCGGCAGCTGCAAAGCGGTAGAGCTGGCCATTCGCGCTGTAGTAGCCGGCAACAAACGTACCAAACACTAACAGCCAGAAGTTTTTGGAATACGCAGCGTAAGCGCAGATCAGCGATGAAAGGATCGCGACCAAGAGACCGAGTTGAAAAGACTTTTGTCGTCCAAAACGTCTTTGCGTGCGTGCGACCACCGAGGTTGATAGAGCCCCTCCAACGACATATCCCATGATGGGAAGCGTTGCCATCCAAGCCGCGTTACTGAGACTCAGTCCGACGAGTCCATTAATCGCAACGAAGGTGATGTTGTTGACGAGGAAGATGCCTTGACACAAAATCAACAGCACCAGATTTTTATTGAAGAGTTTCGGTGTATTTTGCATGAGGGGATTAAAGCATGGCGGCGCGCGTCAATGTTTCAGGCGCTAAATGCTGCAGTGCACGATAATTGCTGCGACAGGTCTTGCTTGCAATATCAGCGCTTGCGCTCAAGAGCCTCGAAGGCAAGCATGCCTACCACCATCGCGGATACAAACCATAGGGCCTGTATCTGTCCGGAGGCCATCGATACCAGGGCAGGCCCCGGACAGAATCCCGCCAAGCCCCACCCAATCCCGAAAAGGGTGCTGCCGATGATCAGACGCTTATCGATGTGACTCGCGGTGGGCAAACGTAAGGCGCCCCCAAGAATCGTGGTGGTACGTTTTTTTGCAATGGCGAAGGCAACAAATCCTACGGCGATCGCGCCCATCATCACGAAGGCGAGTGACGGGTCCCAGTTTCCAAAGATGTCGAGGAATCCAATGATTTTTCCTGGGTCAGTCATCCCCGATAGGATGAGGCCTAGGCCAAACAACAAGCCAACTAAAAATTCAGTGAGTCGATTCATGTCGTGTCCCTTATAGCCAGTGGCGAGCAATGAGAACGGTGCCAAAGCCCGCGCCCATAAAGCTCAGGGTAGCGACTAAGGAGCGCGGTGATAGGCGGGAGAGACCGCATACGCCGTGGCCGCTCGTGCAACCGGATGCGTAACGTGTACCAATACCCACTAAGAGCCCGGCGATAACTGTCGTGATCGTGTTCGCTTCGATGCGAGGTGCTGAAAGGAAATCAGCGGGCGCAACAAGCATCAACAACCACGGGGCGGCGAACATGCCTAAGAGGAAAGTCAACCGCCACCCGGCATCGCCCGCTTTCGCAGGCAACAAGCCGCCAAGAATTCCGCTAATGCCGAGAATACGCCCATTGGCGAGAATGAACAGGGCGGAGGCAATGCCCAGCAGAACGCCACCCGTGATGGCGCTCCATGGTGTGAAGTGAGTCCAGTCAATGGCGATCATTTTTTTACCTTTGTTTTCTTACAAAATTGGGCATACAAGACTTCCATTACCGCAAGCGCCTGAGGGCTACTGAAGCGGTAG
>CAJBTJ010000438.1 GCA_903958565.1 uncultured beta proteobacterium | reverse complement strand
CTTGGCAAACTATTCGGGCTCGTGAACTGTGCCGGCATTGCGCCAGCCGCCAAAACGGTCGGAAAAAATGGGGCGCATCCGCTCGATATGTTTCAAAAAGTCATCAGCATCAACCTGATTGGCAGTTTCAACATGATTCGTGTCGCAAGCGAAGCCATGAGCAAAAACGACCCCGAGCCAACAGGCGAACGCGGCGTGCTCATCAACACCGCATCGGTTGCCGCATACGATGGACAAATCGGACAAGCCGCCTACTCAGCCTCAAAGGCGGGTGTCGTTGGCATGACCTTACCCATCGCGCGTGACCTAGCCCCTCTGGGCATTCGCTGCTGCACCATTGCCCCTGGTATTTTTGGCACGCCAATGATCTTCGGCATGCCACAAGCTGTGCAAGACTCGCTCGCCGCGAGCATCCCGTTTCCTTCAAGACTCGGACGTCCCGACGACTATGCAAAACTTGTCCATCAAATCGTCACCAACGACATGCTGAACGGCGAAACAATTCGTCTCGATGGTGCAATCCGCCTCGCTCCTAAATGAACATGCTGCGCGCCGCAGCGACCGTCAGCAGCTTTACGCTGCTCTCACGGATCACGGGCTTGGCGCGCGACATCATCATTGCGCGAACCTTCGGCGCGGGGGCACTGACTGACGCGTTTTGGGTGGCATTCCGCATCCCCAACCTCTTGCGTCGGCTATTTGCCGAAGGCGCGTTCTCGCAAGCCTTCGTTCCGATTCTGGGTCAAGTACGCAACGAACACGCCGAGCAACCAGAAGCGATCCGAGTACTGCTTGATCGGGTTGCACTCACTTTATTCATCGCGTTGTTTGTCATCACACTCATTGGCGTGATTGGTGCACCATGGGTTGTCATGGCCATGGCAAGCGGGCTTACGAATCCTGCACGCGCGGCTGAATTCGACGCAGCAGTCTGGATGACCCGCCTGATGTTCCCCTACATTATCTGCATGTCACTGGTGGCCTTTGCGTCTGGCGTACTCAACACTTGGCGTAAATTTGCTGTCCCGGCCTTTACACCCGTGCTGCTGAACCTGTCGATCATTGGCAGCAGCTTTTTACTGGCCGGGCATCTCAACCAGCCGATCTATTCCCTGGCGATTGGGGTCACGATCGGAGGGATGGCGCAGTTCGCCATGCAGTGGTGGGCGCTATCGCGTTTGGAGCTCAGGCCCCGCTTGCTCAGCCCGATTGGGCCCGCACTCAAAGATCCCACGGTTCGGCGGATCATGCGTCAAATGCTTCCCGCAACACTCGGGGTGTCGGTCGCACAGATCTCGCTACTCATCAACACAAACATCGCGACTTGGCTCACGCCTGGCAGCGTCACATGGCTGTCCTTTGCCGACCGCTTAATGGAGTTCCCGACAGCCTTAATCGGTGTCGCGCTCGGAACGGTATTGCTGCCCAGCTTAAGCAAAGCCAATGCAGACCCCGACAAGACTCAGTACAGCCAACTGCTTGACTGGGGGCTACGTTTAGTTCTTGTGCTCGGACTGCCCGCCGCGCTGTGCATGGTGCTGATGGCTGATGCCATGGTTGCCACACTCTTTCACTATGGCGCCTTTACCGGTGCGGATGTCATGCAGACGCGAACCGCTGTCATGGCCTACTCTGCGGGCCTGATTGGGCTCTTGGCCGTCAAAATTCTAGCGCCCGGCTTTTACGGCAAGCAAGATATACGCACCCCTGTAAAGATCGCCATTGTGATCTTGTGCTGCACACAACTGTTGAACCTGGTCTTCGTACCTTGGCTGGCGCACGCGGGCTTGGCATTGTCGATCGGCTTAGGTGCCTGCTTGAATGCACTGGCCTTATACGTCGGTCTGCGTCGACGTGGCATTTACCAACCGGGTGCGGGCTGGGCATTGTTCATTACTAAACAAGTCTTTGCCTTGCTCTGTATGGCCGCTCCGCTTTGGTTTGCCGCGCAACGTATCGACTGGCTGGCCCTGCAAGGCACGCCGTTTCTTCGAATCGGCCTGCTGGCAAGCGTTTTAGCGGTCAGCGTTCTGATTTACCTGCTTGTTTTAGGCCTCTTAGGGTTTCGACCCAAGCACTTCCGGCGGGCGCCTGTCTAAGCAGCGAACAGCCTTAAAAGATGACCAACCGCTAGCCACCTAAATTGGTTTGGCATTTCATACACTTAGTGCTAATATAGCGGGCTTAGATTCTAACTATCGCATTTTTAACACCGCAACTTAATAAGACAGATCATTCATGGCAAATACCGCCCAAGCTCGCAAACGTGCACGCCAATCCGTCGCTCTAAACCAGCACAACTCGAGCCTGCGCTCAATGCTGCGCACCGCTATCAAGCGCGTTCGCACCGCGATCGAGTCCGGTGACAAGGCTGCTGCATCTGCCGTATTGCAAAAAGCAACAAGCGTGATCGACAGCGTGGCTGATAAAAACATCATCCACAAAAACAAAGCCGCTCGCCACAAGAGCCGTTTGTCCGCTGCGATCAAATCTCTCGCTTAAGCAAAATATGCCACGCTCGCGTGGCGCTATAGTTACATAGATCTCAGCCGCTTCGGTGACTGATGTATCCAAGTAGTCAAGCAGCCCTTCTGGGCTGTTTTGTTTTTGTGGCGACATCGCCTCGATACGTGTCCTGTTATTTCACCTTGATTGAATGGTTTGACTCCCATGACAAAACCTCGCATTCTACAAATCGGCTCCTATGCAGGTCATCCACCGGCAGACGTCGAAATTGCTGGTAAGTTTGATGTGCTTGCGTACTGGAAAGCCGCAGACCAAGAGGCTTTTTTGCGCGAACATGCGCAAGACATCGAGATCATCGCGACATCAGCGAACCACGGCTGCAACGCCAAAGTCATTGCGGCACTCCCTAAACTGCGCGCCATCTGCAGCTGGGGTGTTGGTTACGACACCATTGATATCGAAGCCGCACGTGCGCGCAACATTCTGGTGAGTAACACCCCAGATGTTCTGAACGATTGCGTCGCCGATTTGGCCTGGGGCTTATTGATTGCCGCCTGTCGCAACATCGCCTGGGGCGATCGTTTTGTACGGGCAAATAATTGGGAAAACAAAGTCGGTAGTCTGACGCTAGGCACCCGCGTCAGCGGCAAAAAACTGGGCGTGGTCGGCTTGGGCCGTATTGGCGAAGCCATTGCACGCCGCGGCCTGGGTTTTGACATGGAAGTCGCCTACCATAATCGCAACGCGCGCAAAGATGTCGACTACCACTACATCGATTCATTAGTGGAACTTGCTCGCTGGAGCGACTTCCTGGTGATCGCGACTGTCGGTGGCCCAAGCACCAAAGGCCTGATCAATGAAGAAGTTTTACGCGCGCTCGGCCCAAAAGGCATTGTGGTGAACATCGCGCGCGGCAGTGTCATTGACGAAGCTGCTATGGTTCGTCTGTTGGCCGAAGGCGCGCTCGGCGGTGCAGGACTGGATGTTTTTGACAAAGAACCCAAGGTGCCTGATCAACTCAAGAGCATGAATAATGTCGTGCTCATGCCGCACGTCGCGAGTGCGACCAATGAAACCCGGCGCGCAATGACCGACTGCATGCTGGACAATATTGATGCATTTTTAAAGACTGGGAAGGTCCTAACCGAAATCGTCTAAGTGAATCGTGACAGTGTTTAGCGCGCGAGAGCGCTCTTAGCCGTGTCGAACGAGGGGGTCTTCGGTCAGATCACGCTTTGTCTGGAGCTGGTTGTCGCGTGCAAAGTCTTGCACAAATTTCCAGGCAAGCGGTTCAATCTGCCGTAGGCGCTCATCCACCACCACGCAACGCATACCGTCCAACGTACTCGGCACGGCGTAGGGGGAATATGATAGATGTCCACCCAGGGTGGCGGGTGGGCGGTAAGGAGCCAGGACGCCGGCAAGCCGTTCAGCCCAGTCGCTGGGGCGAAAAGTATTGCCTGAGTTTGTTACGCCATAAATGACGAAGTAGCGGACTTCTGATGTCAT
>CAJBTJ010000437.1 GCA_903958565.1 uncultured beta proteobacterium | reverse complement strand
CCGGCGGTTACTTCCACGGCGTAAGGTGCTTTCTGAGGGATATGTGGGTTCATGGTGTTTCCTTTAACTAATAAAAATCGATTTGAGGGTTTTAAGAGATTCTTCAATTTCTTTCATCTGCTTTTTTGACAGCTTTTGAAACACCTTTTCCAGATGCTTAAGATGCTCGGGGAAGGCTTTATCGAATATCTTTTGACCTTTAGTGGTTAGCTTGAGCAACTGACTACGAGCGTCATCGGGATTGTCTTGAGTAGCAATCAATCCTTTTTGAACCATTCGCTCAACGACACCTGTTAGGGAGCTTTTAGAAATTAACGTCTTTTCTCCTAACTGCTTAAAGCTCATTGATGGCTGATTAGCGAGCGTGGCAATCACATCAAACTGGACTGGCAACAATCCCAACCCGCGGATATGGGTAGAAGAGTAGCCTTCAAATTCTTGATAGGCTCTAGCAAGCTGTTTAACGATCGGTAGAAAGTTCATATGCATACTAATATAGTACATATATAAACTAAAAGCAAATCTGGTATACGCTTAATGATTTGGTCGTTTAAAGCGACATCGACTGCCACAAGGATGTCTAATGAATTTATTCTTTCAAAGGACAGTTTTTGCTTTGAGGGTCTCCGAAAAAGATGGCGCCTAAATTTGCCAACTCCACAAAAGCAAAAACCCCAGCGCGAATGCAGGGGTTTCTATTCATTCAGTGGTAGCCCGAGGCGGAATCGATCAGTGCCTAGAATTTTTGGGCTTACGTATAGGACTGGGTCTTATTTCCCTATGGGGTGTTTCACATAGCCGTCACGCGTTTGTGGAAGTTTTGCACCTAAGACAGCACTTGCGACTTGTGTCCGAAGTATTTGAGCCGTACCCCCGGCAATCGTAAACATTCGAGCATCTCGCACATGGCGTTCAGCAGCAAATTCACGTGAGTAACCACTAGATCCAAAGAGTTGCAGTGAATCATTGGTAACTTTAATGGCGGTTTCCGCGGCAATGATCTTGGCTTGGGCGGCTAGTTTTAAATCCGGGAAGCTACCCACTGGCACATTTGCTGCGCGATGAAGCATGAGCCGCGCGGCATCAAGTGCGATAGACATGTCCGCGATCATCCACTGTAAGCCTTGAAACTCAGCAATCGATCGGCCGAATTGTTTGCGCTCTTTGCTGTATTGAACAGCTTCGTCGAAAGCACCGACAGCGATACCAAGCGCCACCGTTCCCGCACCCACTCGTTGTGCGTTGTATGCGTTCATAAGCGCAGCAAAGCCTTTACGTAAATCACCGAGCGGCTTTAATGCCATCGATTCAGGGACTTCTAGGTTGATAAAGTCTACGTAAGTTTCAGGTATGCCGCGCACACCCATTGCGGGTGTGCGTTTAGCGATGACGAGCTCTTTGGGTTCGTTGCCGTTGCGAACAACGATAAATCCACCTATGCCTTGTTCAACGCCATCTTCAAACACGCGCGCAAAAATCAGATGCAAGCGCGATACGCCGCCGCCGGTAATCCAGTATTTTTGACCATTGATAATGTATCGATCGCCCTTTTTATCAGCGCGTGTGGTCATCTCACTCGCGGCACTCCCCGCATTGGGCTCAGAAATACAGATCGCCGGTTTATCGCCAGATAATACGCACTCCGCGGCAATCTTCTTTTGTTCTTCGGTGCCGTAGGCCATGATGGCGCCAATTGCACCCATGTTGGCTTCAACCGTGATTCGACCCATGGTGGCACAGGCTTTGGCCATTTCTTCGATCACGAGCGTCGTTTCAAGGTAGCCAAGGCCGCGACCACCGTATGCCTTTGGTATGGTCATTCCCATAAAGCCTGCTGCATTGAGCTTGGCGATGTTGTCCCAAGGGTAAGCCTCCGTGGCATCGGTCTGAGCAGCTGTTGCTTTGAAAACAGTTTCTGCTAACTCACGTGCTTGAGCCTGAATTACGAGTTGTTCGTGCGTCAAAATAGTCATTTTTATTGTTTGTCTAAGGGTTCAACGTTGTCCGAGCCAGTCATGCAAAATTTCTCGTTCGTGCTGGTTGCGAAAAGGTGGTGCGTACTTGTACTGTACTGGTGTTTCAGAGAGCTTTAAGGGGTTGGCAATCAGGCTCACTTCCCCCGAACCTGCAAGAGGGTGGGGCATCCTTACCTCGGAGCCACGGTGTTTAAGGTGCGGGTCATTAAAAACTTGCTCAAGGTTATTGACGGGTCCGCACGGAACACCTACTTTTTCGCAGGCAGCAAGCCAGTAAGCGCGTGATTTCTTTTGAAGGGCAGCAGTAACGATATCTATTACGGCCTGTCGATTAATCACTCGAGAAACATTAGTCGCGTATTTAGGGTCTTCGGCAACGGCAGCAATATCGGCTATCTGACAGAGCTTTCTAAATTGACTGTCATTGCCTGCAGCGATAATGATCGGGTCATCGGCAGTCGGAAAGACCTGATAAGGCACGATATTTGGGTGGCCGTTACCAAGTCTGACCGGATTCTCTTTGGAATTGAGATAACTCGTACCGGCATTGATGAGCCATGCCACTTGTGTATCGAGCAGCGATACATCAATTTGTTGGCCTTTTCCTGTTTGGTCCCGGTGTCGCAAGGCTGCTAGGATGCCAACAGTTGCATACATGCCTGTCATGACGTCAGCAATTCCTACGCCCACCTTTATGGGTTGACCTTCCGGTTCGCCAGTCAAGCTCATGATCCCGCCCATGCCTTGAATCAGGAAGTCGTAACCAGCGCGCGTGGCGTAAGGACCTGTCTGTCCAAATCCCGTGATTGAGCAATACACCAAACGGGGAAACCGTTCTTTAATTTGATCATAGGCCAGACCATAGCTACTCAGTCCACCTACTTTGTAGTTTTCAACCAAGATATCGGTGTTTTCAAGCAAGCGCATGATGAGATTTTGGCCTTCCACACTTGCAATATCAATTTCGATTGATCGTTTGTTTCTGTTGGCACACAAGTAATAAGCGCTTTCAGACGTGGGCTGGCCGTTAACATCCTCAATGAACGGAGGACCCCACTTGCGAGTGTCATCACCTTCGCCAGGCTTTTCAACTTTAACAACATCCGCACCAAGGTCACCGAGAAGTTGTGCTGCTGAGGGACCTGCAAGGATCCGTGATAAATCCAATACACGCATGCCGCTTAGAGCAGTTGGAGGCATTGTCTACTCCATTCATTAATTTTTTAATTTTCTCATTTTTGATAGTAATACTAAAGCGTCATCGCTTGCAATGAACGACCCTCATTCAAAGAATTTCAATCCTTATCATTGCCAGTCTTTAACCGCACCTCCAACTGGTCAGTTTTAAACCGGCGTCAACATAGTAGCGATTCAAACGTCTCACTAGCGTAGCAGGTGCCACGAACTGTTTAGCTGTCAATTTTATTTCTGCGATGAAGCATAACAACCATGAGGACAAACGAAAATTTCAGTTTACCTTTGAGCGCGAACTGGCGATCCCTCCAAACGAGGGATACACAAAACTCATTCTTCGGTCTAACTTATTAACAAGATCCGCCAAATAGTCTATATCAATTGCTAGCTAGTTGTTTATCACGCCAACCTCTTTCGCTGCAGTAAATATTGCTTCAGCTATTGCTTCAATTTTTGCTGTGGCTGGAGCCATGATGCGTAACTTACTTGATTGCAGAACACATTTGAACGATGAGGGTTACGACCAGTTGTCTCCGGCTATGCGGGACGAACTCAATCAGATTCTTGCGTCCATTAAAGCACCGACTGCGCGGTCTCAAGCAGAAATTGATAAATGGTTAGCGGTGGAAGACGGACTAACACCTAGAGGATGGACAGAGGCGCTTGAACTGGAGTGGACGTTACATATTTATGACTACAAACTCTCGTCTATTTGTTGTTCTTTCACCAACTCAACGCCAAGAGAACGTGCGGACTGCGATCCAGAGTATTGGCAGAATTTTTGCGGTTGCGACGTAATCATCCCCTGGTTTTAAGACACCTGACATTGCAGTTGCAGAGGCTAGGGTTAGCATCGCGGCAATAATTAAGCGTTTTATTTAAATTTCTTCGACAGTTGCTTTTGCTGATCAGTAAACAAAGGACACCACGCCAAGCAAGCGCCCTTGCTAGGAATATAAATTGTCGGTAGCGAGCCATACCATCCCCCCCCGTCCGCAGGGTAGGAACAATTCTTGATCATAGCTAACGTGGATGAGTGTCGTTAGTAAGTTACAAATAGTAGTTTAACCAGAGGCTAACGAGTGTCTAAGAAATTGGTAGCGATTCAATCGTAATTGTTTAGAAAAAGGAAAGTGAACAATGGCTCAACACAAAGCCCTTGATTTAATTCTTGATGACAGTGTACTGTTCGCGATGACAGCCCTTGAAAAGAAAGCTACTGCTGAAGAAGTGATTGAAGAAATTATCAATTACATTGATTCGGAAGATAGAAATCCGACAGAATGGGAAAGAGAGTCACTCTCCAGTGCTTTGGGATGCATCTTGCTTGGAACTTATATTGCCGCAAGAAATGAAGCATTGTTTTGCTTATTAAATAAAGATCAGGTTGCAGGGCCAGAGCACTGGTGGGACGAATCTGAGGATGTAACTATCCAAGACTTGAGAGATGGGCTTGCTTGTGCAAGAGGCGCTCCACCCAGAGGTGTTTAATTGAAGATTAAAGGCGCTCAAACAGGATTTCTCATCTTCGCCCCAATAAGGTCTGACACTCAAATCTACCGTCTAAGCGCGATACCAATCTAACCGTCCCGTAACTAGACGCTCGAGGTTTTGTCCTTTTGAAAGGACATCTTGCAATTACAAGCCCTCAAAAGCAAAAACCCCAGCGCGAACGCAGGGGTTATTTCAGTTTCAGATGTTGGCCCGGGCGGAATCGACCGAGGACCGATGATGTTCGATCCTAGTCGCTTAAGACTTACTCATAGTGATAGCGACAAGCGATGATAGTCAGCTGATTTTTTTCAATCGCATAGACTAAGCGATTGACATCGTCTATGCGTCTAGACCACAAGCCAGACAGATTTTCTTTCAAAGCTTCAGGTTTACCAATGCCATCTTCAGGAGAGCGCATGGTCTCTTTAATCAACAGATTGATGCGTTTGAGCGTTTTCTTATCCTGCCCTTGCCAATAAACATAATCAGACCATGCGGCATTGGTCCATACGAGCTTACTTAGCATCTACCAAAGCCTTTGGCTTAATCTGTCCCTTACGGTATTGGGCCAATGATTTCTCCAGATGTTTTACGTTGGCGGGAGATTTCATTAAATGGAGTGTTTCCATCATGCTGTTGTAGGTGTCTAGGGACATGACAACTGCGTCCTCGGCATCTCTACGAGAAATAATG
>CAJBTJ010000436.1 GCA_903958565.1 uncultured beta proteobacterium | reverse complement strand
TAGATTAGGTAGGGCGTCCCATGATGGCCTTCACGAGATTGTTAACCAAGCTGCCGCCTTAGCGCGGGCAGATCATTTGCTTAGTCGCACAACACGTAACCTTTCTGGGGGGGAACTGGCACGTGTGCATTTCGCGCGTGTGTTTGCTCAGCTTTGGGACGTGCGCAATGGGCTCCTGCTTGTTGATGAGCCGTTAGCTGCCTTCGACCCCAGGCTGCAGCATGAACTATTTGAACAGCTCACTACATTCTCTCGTGTGCGTAACCATGCTTTGGTCGCTGTCTTGCACGACGTACAACTTGCACTGCAGGGATTTGAGCGATTACTTATGATCAAGCACGGAAAGTTGTTCGCCGACTGTCCTGCCTCAATCGCGGCCATGCCACAACTAGAGCGCTTATTTGGTGTGCGATTTTTGACGCATCAGGTAGACGATGTGTTGTTCTTGCACACCGCTGGTTTGGTCGGGTATCCATAATGTTCTTTTCGCTCGGCATTCTGTATCGTCCTGCTGTGCAAGCGACACTGCTTCATCTCGCGGCTATCCTTTTGCTACTATTTTTTAGTCTTGGTTTGCGGCAGGGAGCGGAACAATCTGGACATCAGGCGGCAACAGATACCATCTTGATGCTGATGCAGTATGACGAACAAGAATCTTCTGCCACGGAGGTATTACTTGCCGAAGCCACTGTGTCGATACCTGTCGCCAAGGCGGCGCCTATAAAAAAAGCGACACAGACGAGTCAAGTATCAAGCAAGCCGTCAGTACTCAATGAAAAGCGCACAACCTTAGGGCCAGAAGTCTTGTCTCAACAGGAGTATGCGCAGCCAACGCATGTCTTGAACCCGCGGCCGGACTATCCGATCACGCTACGCCAACGCGGTATCGAAGGGACGGTCTGGTTGAGAGTTCGTGTAGATCGATCCGGCCTCCCCGAACAAATCATTTTGTTCAAGACGAGTGGCTACCGTTTATTTGATGAGGCCGCATTGCGAGCCGTTGCGCGGTGGCGCTTTAGGCCAGCCAGGTCGAATGGGCAGCATATCGCGAGCTGGGTCGAGTTTCCCGTACGTTTTATTTTGCAGAGCTAGCCGCCCCTTGTGTGTCGACGGTCTCTTGGCGGATACGAGCTATGCTCTGTTCGAGACTATTCCAAACGGGTTTGTCCGGTGCGAAGCGGGCACGCATATAGCTCGCTAAGCTTGCGACTTGCTCGTCATCGAGTTGGGCTGAAAAAGACGGCATAAAGCCGATCGCCTGACTTGCAGGTTTGCGCACGCCCTCAAGAATCACCCGAATGACATTGTCTGGTTTGTCGCTATGCAAGTTGGTATTCAGCGCGAGCGGGATATTTGCACCCAAAAGCTTGGGGCCATCGCCATCGTGGTGGCAGGCGGCACAAGCCATGGTAAACATTCTTTGCGCCGATCCGAGCAAGGTCGCGCTTTGTGTTTGTGCCGCGACGACGTAACGCTGAGCCGCTTCTGCAGCTTGCTCTTGTGTGGCTACTTGCTGGAAGGAGGCGAGATAGTGCGCCATGGCTTTGATATCGGTATCTGGCACCGCCGCAAGTTGTTGCACAACGGGGGCCATCGGCCCGCCGGCACTACCGTGTTGTCCGCTGAATCCGGTACGCAAATAATCGTAGAAAGATTGTTCAGTCCATCTCACAGGCGACTTGGAAGTAGCCGTTAAGCTGGGAGCTTCCCACCCTTTAATCCAAGCACCGGATAAAAAGCCTTTGCCTAATCGCTCTCCACCAAGGGCGTCGCGTGGGGTATGGCAGGCGGTGCAGTGTCCGACGCCGTTTACGAGATACGCACCGCGGTTCCAAAGCTCTCCTTGATCTGCGAGGAGCGTTGTTGCGGAGGATGGCTCGTTATATAAGGCGTTCCATACCGACATGAGAGGACGGTAGGAAAACGGCACGGAAAGTTGCGTCGATGGGTTTTCCTGCGCGACGGGTGCCTGCACCATCAAGTAAGCATAGATCGAAGTGATGTCCTCGTCGGTCATGTTTTTAAACGAGGTGTAGGGGAAGGCGGGATAGAGCAGGTGTCCGTCTCTAGACACACCATCGCGCATCGCGCGCCTGAAGGCCGGCAGGGACCAGGCCCCGATGCCCGTTTCCACATCGGGTGTCAGATTTGTGGAGTACACCGTACCGAAGGGTGTTTGTATACCAAGGCCGCCGGCGTTCGGCTGACCCTGCGCAGAGGTATGACAGCTGACACAATTTCCCAATGCGACAAGCTGCCGGCCTTTTTCGATGGTCTGGGCAGAATACAAGGCCGGGTTGAACTGAGCGATTGGTGCGATCGGTGCCGGTCCGCGCAAGCCGATCCAACTAAGTGAGAGACCCACTATACCGGCCAACACTGCAGCAAGTCTCTTGGCGAACGGACGGCGCGTGGGCCACATCGCATTGGGACTGGCTTGCGGTGGTAAGACGCGTTGCACAGACGGCTGAGTGTGCTGGGCGGGGGAGGACGTATCCGGCAAGGGATTGAGCGCAGCCCTAACGACCTCGGGCGTGAAGGGCGGCTGACGAAATCGTATCCCTGTTGCATCAAAGATGGCATTAGCGATCGCTGCAGTACCTGGTACCGAGGAGGATTCTCCTGCTCCGAGCGGAGCCTCATTGGGGCGCGGCATCTGCAGCACGTCAATGACAGGGACTTGCCGAAAATTCAAGATTGGGTAGGAGCCCCATTCGCGGGTTGCGACGGTGTTGTCTTGTTTGCGTACGGGTACGCTCTCGTGCAAGGCGCGACTTGTTGTTTGGACAACATTGCCGTGCACCTGGTGCTCGACGCCCGCGGGATTGATCGTCATCCCCGCGTCATGGCCCACTACAACGCGTTTAACGTGGACTTCTCCGGTACGACGGTTGACCTCGACGTCTGCGACCCAGGCCGCCCAGGCGGCGCCAAAGCCCGGCCACTTGCTGTGGATATACCGGGCATAGGCCACGCCTTGCCCACGCAGAATATCTCCGTCCGCCTGCTGTTGTTGCGCAGCCGTGTGTGTCAGCCAGCCCGCCTTGTCGGTTGTGGCCTGCAAGAGCTCCCTTGCACGCGGATCCTCTAAATAACGGAGTCGAAACTCAACAGGATCCACACCAGCTTTGATCGCGAGTTCATCAATATAGGACTCGTGCGCGAAAGAGTTTGGCAGGGCAGAGACACCGCGTAACCACGAGGCGCGCAAAATTGGCGGCATATCGTTAACCGTGACGCGCAGGTTCTCGACTTGATAGGGTGGGCGAGCCGTGCGATCGCCCATTTCATAGGTTTGAGCGAGTGGTTCAATGGTGCGCGTCAGCAGCAGTGCAAGGGTAGGGGCGCCGTTCGATGGATAAGAGGTCTGAAAATCATACGCAGCGAAGTCGCCCTCGGCATTCAGGCCGCCCCGCACCTGCATCCACTGTGCGGCACCTTTAGGCTCCCAGAGGTTTTCTTGTTCACGCGACAGCTGTACACGCACCGGGGCGCCTACCGCCCGCGACAATAGGGCTGCATCAGCCGCCACATCGTCTGCACCGTTGCGTCCATAGCAACCTGACGCTTCCATTCTGATGATTTCGATGTCGAGATCAGTAAGCCCGGTGAGATGCGCCAGATCTGCGCGCAGTACATGTGGATTTTGCGTGCCAGCCCATATAGTGAGCTTGTGGTTCTCTGTATGAGACCAGTCTGCTACCGCACAAGAAGGGCCGATCGATGCATGCATCTGGTAGGGCCAGATGTAGGTGCGTGATATCTCCGTGCCGCCATCCTGCAGTGCGGCCTCAATATTTCCCTCATTGATGAGTTCGCGCGGCGTTGACGGGTTCGCACGCAGGGCGCGCTCCAGGTCGCTTAGGTCCGGTAGGCCAGGCCACTCTTTCCAGGACACTCGGAGTTCATTGGCAGCTTGCTCCGCATGTTCCTCGCGCTCGGCGACAACACCGATGAAGTCCCGGATGACTACAACTGCTTTGATGCCGGGAATATGGGCAATCGAAGACTCGTCGACGAACTCCAGAAGATTGCCCACGAAGTCACCATGGTCGGCGCCCGCATAGGGTGGTCGTACCACGCGACCATGTAGCATGCCTGGTACACGCATATCGTGCACAAACGTGAGCTGTCCTGTTGCTTTGCCAGGGATGTCTACGCGCGGAATCGGTTGGCCGATCGTGTGATGATCTGCTGTTGCTTTGAGTGGAACGGCAGAGTCAAGCAACAAACGAGTATTGGCTACCCCAATCAGCTCTGCATATGTAAATTGCTTGGGCGTATCCCCCGCAAGTTCGTAAATGACCTGACCACGCTCTGTTCGAAGTTGTTGTGCAGAGATCCCCCACTTGAGCGCGGCTTGTTGCAATAGCCAACGTCTTGCTTGTGCCGCTGCGTGTCGCAAGGGCGCGCTGTGTAGTTGTATCGAACCACTAGCAATCGTTGGGCCTTGATTGGGTGCTCGACCGGTATCGCCAAGAACGACCTCCACGTGGTCCATGGCCACATCAAGTTC
>CAJBTJ010000435.1 GCA_903958565.1 uncultured beta proteobacterium | reverse complement strand
GCTCGTAGTAGTCGTCAATCGCTGGCAAGTTTGGATTAGCCAGCATATTTGTCAAAATCTTCAGGCGTCCACCTTGGCGAGGCTCCAGCTTGCCGGCTTTGTTGCGTATCCAGCCGCCCTGCCATTTTTCTTGGTTCTCCCATTCTTTGGGATAGCCAATGCCGGGCTTGGTTTCAACGTTATTGAACCAAGCGTACTCAACCCCATCCCGGCTGGTCCAAACGTTTTTGCAAGTGACGGAGCATGTGTGACAGCCGATACACTTGTCCAGATTTAACACCATACCGATTTGTGCGCGAATTTTCATAATGAATCTCCTACCTCGACGAGCGGGCCTTCTAGCCACTCAATTTTGTTCATTTTGCGAAGCACTACGAACTCATCGCGATTACTGCCCACCGTGCCGTAGTAGTTAAAGCCCCATGCTTGTTGCGCATAGCCACCGATCATGTGCGTGGGCTTGAGCACAGTGCGTGTGACAGAGTTATGAATACCACCTCGCAACCCACTAGTTTGCGCGCCAGGCGTATTGATATTTTTTTCTTGAGCGTGATACATCAAGCACGTGCCATCTGGTATGCGTTGACTGACCACCACCCGCGCAGTCAAGGT
This sequence comes from uncultured beta proteobacterium, assembly GCA_903958565.1. Lineage (GTDB taxonomy): Bacteria > Pseudomonadota > Gammaproteobacteria > Burkholderiales > Burkholderiaceae_B > Zwartia. The sequence continues at coordinate 2,709 of CAJBTJ010000435.1, read as the reverse complement.
GCCATTGACGTTAAAGACTTCAACCCAATCGTTGTCAACGATGCCTGCCTTGCGGGCTTCTTTTTCAGAGATCCAGACATGTGGGCCACCGCGACTGAGTGTCAGCATGCGCAGGTTGTCTGAATAAGTTGAGTGAATACCCCATTTTTGATGGGGTGTGAGCCAGTTCAGCACGAGCTCGGTTTCGCCATTGGGCTTGAATCCTAGAACCGGCTTGATGGATTTCGTGTCGATTGCAGGCTTATACACACATGAGCCTTCGCCAAAATCCAGCATCCAGCGATGATCCTGATAGAACTGCTGGCGGCCTGTGAGCGTGCGCCAAGGTATCAACTCATGCACATTGGTATATCCGGCGTTGTAGCTCACTTCTTCGCTTTCGATTCCAGACCAAGTTGGTGCTGAAATAATCTTGCGTGGCTGAGCCTGCACATCACGAAATCGAATCTTGTCATGCTCACGACCTTGGGCCATATGACTATGATCGCGCCCAGTGATCTTTGACAGGGATTCCCAGGCCTTGACTGACACATGGCCATTAGTCTCAGGCGCAAAGGTCAAAATCATTTCGGCAGCGTCAATCGCGGTTTCTAAGCGAGGCCGTCCTTTGCTGATGCCTTCTTTCGTCACGGCCTTGTTGATGCCTTTTAGCTCGTGGACTTCGTGCTCAGTATTCCAGCTGATGCCTTTGCCGCCATTGCCAAGCTTTTCAAGCAAGGGGCCAACAGACGTAAACTTGGTATAGATCTCGTTATAGTCGCGTTCAACGACAGTCATGTTGGGCGCGGTTTTACCGGGGATCAAGTCACATTCGCCGTGTTTCCAGTCTTTAGGCTCAAAGGGTTGGCCGAGCTCGCCGGGCGTGTCGTGCATCAGAGGTGTCAGCACCAAATCTTTGCGTGTGCCCAGATATGGCCCGCCAATTTCACTAAACTTCTTAGCTAATAGCTTATAAATTTCCCAATCAGTTTTGCTTTCCCATAAGGGTTGCACGGCCTCGCTGAGTGGATGAATGAAGGGGTGCATGTCTGAGGTGTTCAGGTCATCTTTCTCATACCAGGTTGCCGTGGGCAAAACGATATCGCCGTACAGGCAGGTCGTGCTCATGCGGAAGTCAAGGACGACCAGCAGATCGAGTTTTCCTTCGGTCGCCTCTGCGTGCGCCTTAACTTCAATTGGTTTGATGGCATCGACTTCGTCTGCGAACAAGGCATTTTGCGTGCCCAGCAAATACTTTAAGAAGTACTCATGGCCTTTACCGCTCGAGCCAAGAATATTTGAACGCCATACAAACATGTTGCGCGGAAAGTTCTCTGGCGCATCGGGCTCGTCACAGCTCATGTTGAGTGAGCCGTTTTTTAATTGTTCCGTAGCAAAAGCCACTGGGTCTTGTCCTGCTGCTTCAGCCGCCGCGACCACCTCAAGCGGATTGGTTTTTAACTGGGGGGCTGAAGGCAACCAACCCATGCGTTCAGACTTTGCATTTAGATCTAGCATGCTGAGTTGGTTGTATTTTTTGGCCTCAGCGGTGGGCGACAAAATCTCGTCGAAATGGAGTTTCTCGTGACGCCATTGACTGGTATGCGCATAAAAGAAGCTCGTACCATTCATTTGACGCGGCGGTCGTGACCAGTCTAGTGCGAATGCCAGTGGTGCCCAACCAAACTGAGGCCGTAATTTCTCTTGTCCGACATAATGCGCCCAGCCTCCGCCACTCTTTCCAACGCAACCGCACATCATCAATAAGTTGATGATGCCGCGATACGTCATATCCATGTGGTACCAGTGGTTGAGTGCTGCGCCAACGATAATCATCGACTTGCCCTGGGTGTCATGGGCATTTTGTGCAAACTCGCGCGCGACCTGAATCACTAGTTCTGGCTTAACAGTCGTGTGCTTTTCTTGCCAGGCAGGTGTGTAGGGGATATCGTCATCGTAGCTTGAGGCAACGTTTGCACCGCCTAAACCTCGATCAATGCCGTAGTTCGCCATTTGTAAGTCGTAGACCGTGGCAACGCGCGCCGACGTGCCATCCGCCAGCGTCAGCGTTTTGACGGGGACGTGACGCACGAGCAATTCGTCATGTTCACCCCCAAAGTAGGGAAACGCTACGCCAACGATTTCGTCGTGATTGTCAAGAAGCGTTAGCGTTGGATCAATATCATGACCCGATGCCGCATCTTTTTTCTCGAGATTCCAGCGCCCAACTTGTGCCCCGTCGTTGACCTTGCCTTCGCCCCAGCGCAAGCCTATCGCGCCGTTTGGCACGACGAGCTCGCCACTGAGGGCGTCAAGCAGCAGTGTTTTCCATTCAGGATTATTGGCCTCGCCGTGATTGTGCGTTAAATGTGATGCGCGCAAAAAATGGTCGGGTGTCCACTGACCGCCATGCTCTTTTAATAAAACCAGCATCGGCATGTCGGTATATTGCTTGGCATAGTCGCTAAAGTATGGAGACTTGCCGCTTAGGTGAAACTCTTTGAGAACGACATGCCCCATGGCCATGGCCAAGGCGGCATCGGTGCCTTGTTTAGGTGCTAGCCAGATGTCGCCAAACTTGACCATCTCGCCATAGTCGCTTGAAATGGCTACGGTTTTGGTGCCCTTGTAACGTACCTCGGTATAAAAGTGTGCATCAGGCGTTCGGGTTTGCGGTACGTTGGAGCCCCATACCATTAGGTAGGTTGAGTTATACCAATCAGCTGATTC
>CAJBTJ010000434.1 GCA_903958565.1 uncultured beta proteobacterium | reverse complement strand
TGGGCATGCCGATTCCCAGATTGACGACAGAGCCGTCCGGGAAGTCGTTGGCGACGAGATAAGCGATCTCTCCGCGCCCAAGCGGCTTGAAGGTGCTGTGTGAAGTGTTGCTTGCTACGTTGCTCATCGCTCCCCTCCGATCGCTACGACTGATTGAACAAAAATGCCGGGCGTCATCACATGTTCAGGGGCGAGATCGCCCAAAGGAACGATGCGATTGACCTGAGCAATAGAATGCTTCGCCGCCATGCACATCACGGGCCCAAAATTTCGGGCGGCCCAGCGATACGTCAGGTTGCCCCAGCGATCACCGAGGTGGGCGCGCACTAGGGCAAAGTCTCCCGATAAAGGCTGCTCCATGATGTAGCCCTTTCCGTTGATGACGCGTTGCTCCTTACCCTCTGCGATCAAGGTGCCGTAGCCAGTCGGGGTGAAGAAAGGCCCAAGCCCAGCGCCCGCAGCACGCAAGCGTTCTGCCAGCGTGCCTTGCGGCATACATTCGAGCTCCACTTGACCGGCGCGGTATGCGTTGGCAAATACATCGGAGTGCGCGGGCCGAGGATGCGAGCACACCACCTTGCGCACGCGACCTGCCTTGATGAGCCCGGCAATGCCGGTCTCGTGCGTGCCTGCGTTGTTGCTGATGATGGTGAGTTCGCGCAGCCCCTTGTCCATGATGGCACTCATGAGTTCGAAAGGGATGCCTGCATCGCCAAAGCCGCTCACCATGACGGAGGCGCCGTCTTGAATCGGCGCAATCGCCTCTTGCAGGGATTGCTTAACCTTGTCCAGCATACTTACTCCATTTGCAACTTGGCGGCTTCAACAATTTTTCTCCAGCTTTCGCGCTCTTTATCCATGAAAGCACCAAACTCTGCGGGAGTGTTGCCGCCCGGAACTCCACCCATTGTTGCGAAGCGTTTTTGGATGTCAGGCATCGCTAATACTTTTTTTGTTGCTTGGTGGAGCTTGTTGATGATGTCTGGTGGAGTGCCCGCTGGTGCGACAAAGCCGAACCACGCAGTGACAACCATATCCTTAATGCCCGCCTCGGCCATGGTGGGGACGTCGGGAAGCTGGGATGAACGTTCTGCTCCAGTGACGGCGAGGGCGCGGAACTGACCCGAGCGGATGAACTCGATCGAGCTCGGCAAGTTGTCAATAGCGAAGGTCACTTGACCGCCTAAAAGAGCGGCGACGGCAGGACCCATGCCCTTGAAGGGAATGTGGGTGAGATTCAAACCGGTACGCTGGGCAAACATTTCAGCCGACATGTGTGGAGACTGTCCCGTGCCTGAGGAGGCAAAGGAATAGTTGCCCTTTGGGTCGTTTTTAATTGCATCAACGAGGTCCTTCACCGTTTTGTAGGGTGACTTGCTGTTGACGACGAGCACGTTTGGCACAGAGATCACTAGGGTGATGGGGCTGAAGTCTGTGTGCTTGTACGGCAGCTTTTTGTACAGACTGTAATTGATACCGTTCGGACCGATATTGCCAAAGCCGATGGTGTAGCCATCGGGGGCAGACTGCAAGAGCGCTTGGGTGCCGATAATGCCTGCTGCACCTGCGCGGTTTTCCACCACGACGGTGGTGCCTAGTTCGGCGCCGAGTTTCTCGCTAAGCAGACGGGCGGTGATATCGGTTGTTCCACCAGGCGCTGCGGGAACAATCAGGCGGATGGGCTTGTCAGGCCAAGCGGCTTGCACACTCGGGGCGAGGGCAAGCGCGCAGAGGCTAATAAGGCTAGCTCGGATTAGGGTTTTCATGGGTAGTCTCCTCGGAAGGGGTGTTTTTGGTATTTTGTTGGATTGTATGGCCTGTTGAGGATTTTTACTTCCTGAACGCTGGGTTCCAAAATACAAGAAGCCAGGGGTGGGGCCTGGCGTTAAGATTGTGCGCACAGGAGAATACTTATGGATCTGACGTGGACCCCAGAAGAGCGCGCCTTCCGCGAGGAGGTGCGTGCGTTCGTCGAGGCAACGCTGCCCGCAAATTTGCGGGCGAAGACGTTTGCACATCATCGTCTTAAACGCGAAGACTATGTGACGTGGCATAGGTTGTTGGCGGCGCGAGGATGGGGTGCACCCAGTTGGCCGATCGAATACGGTGGTACCGGTTGGAATCCTCTACAGCGTTTAATTTTTGAAATTGAATGCTTCAAGGCGGGAGCCCCACGGTTATTACCTTTTGGGCTAGGGATGATTGGTCCGGTGCTCATGAAATATGGATCGCAAGCACAAAAGGATCGATTTCTTTCGCGCATTATTACGGTTGAAGATTGGTGGTGTCAGGGTTATTCAGAGCCCGGTTCGGGATCGGATCTGGCCTCCTTGAATACGCGCGCTGAGCGAGTGGGCGACCGCTACATTATTAATGGCCAGAAGACTTGGACGACGCTTGCCCATCACGCAGATTGGATGTTCTGTTTGGCGCGTACGGACGCCACGGCCAAGGCGCAGCGTGGGATCTCGATGATTCTGATCGACATGAAGCAACCGGGTGTTGAGGTGCGTCCAATCAAAACGTTAGATGGTAGTGCCGAAGTCAACGAGGTCTGGCTAGAGAACGTGGAGGCGCCGCTGGAGAATTTAATCGGCGAAGAAAACGCAGGTTGGACCTATGCGAAGTATTTGCTGGGACATGAGCGCAGCGGCATTGCCGGAATTGGACATTGTCACCGTGAGCTCGCGATTTTGAAGTCGTTGGCTGAGCGCATGATGGCCAGTGGTGAGTCTGTCAGCCTGAATCCTCGGGTACGCGACAGCATCAATCGTGTTGAAGCGCAGGTGCTTGCGCTCGAGATGATGGTGTTGCGCGTAGCGGCCGACGAGACGACAGAGCCTGGCCCCAAGGCCTCCATACTAAAAATCCGTGGTTCGGAGCTGCAAATGGAACTCGCAAAGCTACAGATGCAAGTGGCGGGCGCAGAGTCTTGGCCCTATGACCCTGAATGGATGTTTGCGGAGTCTGCATTTCATGGCCCAGGCCCAGAGTATTCGGCTGCGGCAGCCGCTGCATATTTTGATATGCGCAAGACAGCGATTTATGGTGGAACCAATGAGGTTCAAAAAGGCATCATCGCTAAACAGATTATCGGGGTTTAGAACACATCATGGATTTTTCATATTCAGAAGAACAGCGCATGTTGACCGACAGCCTGAGAAGGCTTGTCGCCGATGCGTGGACGCGCCCGAAACGCCGCGCGCGCCTTGGCGGACTCGACGCTGGCGCCTGGGGCAGTCTCGTTGAACTGGGGGTAGGTGGCCTGATGGTTCCAGAGGAGTTTGGCGGTTTTGGTGAGACGCCCGCCACCATGCTGGCCGTGCATCAAGAGTTAGGTCGTGGCTTGGTCAGTGAGCCAACGATTTCGAGCGCAGTCATGGCAGTGACACTATTAGGCCACTGCAAGAACGAGGCTCTCAAAAAGCGTTGGCTATCCGCGCACGCCGAGGGTGACGCAGTGCTTGCGATTGGTTGGCAGGAGCAGGGCGAGCGTGATGCGCAGCGCCCGCTTTGTACACGTGCAACAGCGATGGCTGATGGGTATGCCTTGGACGGACAAAAGATTTTGGTTTGGCACGGTGCGGCAGCGAATGGTGTGATTGTGTCGGCCTTACTGGAGGGCGAGCCCGCCTTGTTCATGGTTGAACAGGGCGCAACCGGTCTGTCGTATGAAGATTTTCCGACCTTTGATGGAGGACGCGCGGCGACATTGCGCTTTGATCGCGTCTCTATTGGCAAAGAACAGCTGATTGCCAAGGGTGAGCAGGCGCAAGCGTTACTTGCGCTGGCAATTGACTTCGGTATTACGGCGCTGTGCGCCCAGGCCTGTGGTGCGATGGCTGCCTTGACCGACAGCACGATTCAGTATTTGAAAACCAGGAAACAATTTGGTCAGCCTCTGGCCGCATTTCAAGTGTTGCAACATCGCTTGGGCGATATGTTGATTCAATCCGAGATGGGACTCTCCATGACGTATGCCGCGACCATCGGCTTGGCAGAGCAGGAACCGGCTAAGCGTGCGCGTCTGGTGTCGATGGCAAAGATCGAGGTCGCCGCAGCTGCGCGATTTGTAGGTGAGTCGGCGGTGCAGTTGCATGGTGGGATGGGCGTGACCGACGAGATGGAAGTGGGCGACTTTTTTAAGCGCTTGACCTACGTTGATTTACTGCTGGGTGATACCAATTATCACTTGCAGCGTTTGCAAGACTTAACGGTTTAAAGATCAAGGATGATGTATGTCTAGTACTGACCTAAGTGCATGGCTAGGTAAGCAGCAAACGGTAGTCGATCGGATGGATCCCGGGCATGCGGCGCGCATTGCTGTGACGTTAGGGGATCCTATCCCTGAGGTAGGCATGAAGATACCGCCGCTTTGGCATTGGGCCTTCTTCTTGGAAACGGTGCCGATTGCGCAAACCGGACTCGATGGACACCCCGCGCGCGGAAGTTTCTTGCCACCTGCCGATAATCGAAATCGTATGTGGGCAGGCGGCCGAGTCAGCTTCAATGGTTCGCTCGAAGTCGGTCTTGAGGCGCACAAGACCTCGACTGTTACAGCGATTCAGGAGAAAAAAGGACGTACGGGCTCCTTGTTATTTGTCACGGTTAAGCATGACATTGAGCAACGTGGAAAGCTCGTGGTGAGCGAAGAGCAAGATATTGTGTACCGTGAACCAAGCCCGCCAAAGCTGCAGGGCACAGAGCCCGCTCCGGCATCGCACTGGAGCGAGTTGGTCGACCCCAGCCCAGTGCTGCTGTTTCGGTATTCGGCAGTGACGTTCAATAGTCATCGGATTCATTATGACCACCCTTATGTCACTCAGACCGAGGGGTATCCTGGTTTGGTGATTCATGGGCCACTGATCGCGACGATGATGTGTCGCGCTTTCGCGCATGCGCATCCAAACGCAGCGTTAAAACACCTTTCGTATCGCGGCTTGCGCCCACTGATCGCGCCCAAAGGTTTTTCTGTTGCAGGTGCTGTCACTGCACCGGGCGAAGCGAAGGTGTGGGCCGAGCAAGACGCCACCCTGGCGCATCAGGCTGAATTGAGGTTTGAAGTATGAAGAGCATAAAACCTCGCCCGTTAGATGGCATTACGGTCGTGAGCCTTGAGCACGCCATTGCAGCGCCATTCTGTACGCGGCAACTTGCTGATATGGGCGCGCGGGTGATTAAGGTTGAGCGTCCTGGCGTCGGGGACTTCGCGCGAAAGTACGACGAGCGCACGCATGGGATGGCTTCGCACTTTGTCTGGACCAACCGTTCGAAAGAGAGTCTCACACTAGATTTGAAGCATGAGCAAGCGGGCCCTATCCTCGAGGAGCTTCTCGGGCAGGCAGATGTGCTGGTGCAAAACCTAGCCCCCGGCGCCGCTGCACGCATGGGGTTGTCGTTTGAGGCGTTGCATAAAAAATTTCCTCGCTTGATTGTCTGCGATATTTCCGGGTACGGAGAGGGCGGCCCTTACGAAACAAAGAAGGCCTACGACCTACTTATTCAGAGTGAAAGTGGTTTTATATCTGTGACAGGCTCGCAAGATTCGCCTGCCAAGGCCGGTTGTTC
>CAJBTJ010000433.1 GCA_903958565.1 uncultured beta proteobacterium | reverse complement strand
GCTTTTGCGTGGGCAGTGAAGATCATTACGGATCCCTTTCACGACATTAAGTTGTACTACCGCTCGCCACTCTATCTGTTGCGTGGCGAGTTGATTGACCCTATGCCCCACATCCATCATTCGAAATAAGTTATCAAGTTCTTGAAAGCTTGTGTCCAATCAATTCCCTCAGTAACTGGCGCTGAATGGTTCGATTTGTTTGGCCATTCGGCGTCCACCACCAAGCGTCTTGATGCATTTTCTGAGCGGCTCGCACAAAACGCGTCACGAACAACTCAAAATCATCGTCGCTAAAATTCAAACTAAAAATCATCCTTCCTGTCCCTACCCAGCTCAGCGCAATTCCTTCGCGCCTGAGGTAGAACTGAAGCATCCAGTTGTAGCGGCCGGGACAAGTGTAGAGAACAGTCCATACCGTCGACATCGCCTCAACACGCACTGGCAGCTGGGCCGTCGAGAGACGTTCGTTCAGCATGACTGCCCTGCGAGCCCACGTTTGATCCAAACTCTCGTACAGCGCAGTCACTGGCTCGGTTTCAATTCGGCGCAGAAATGTGTTCATCGCCCCCATCACATAGGGATGCGCGTTGAAGGTACCTCGGGCAAAACAAAGATCAGCCGGTTTTGTATCCTTGTAGCGCTTCATCAGAGCATGCGGACCGCACACCACGCCAATCGGAAGACCGCCTCCCAATGTTTTTCCATAGGTCACGAGATCTGCGTCGATCCCAAAGTACTCTTGTGCACCACCACGAGCAAGCCTGAAGCCAAGAAACACTTCGTCCAGGATCAACACTATTCCGCGCGCAGTGCATACGGTACGCAGCTCTTGCAGCCAATGTGTGTAGGCCGCTCTATCGAAATGGGCACGACGACTACCACTCAACAGAGTGGAGTCTGTGGGGGCACTTTGGTTGGGGTGCATGGCTTGAATGGGATTCACCAACACGCAAGCAATATCGTTTCGATTGCGCAACACACGCAAGGTATTGGCGTGCATCTCTCTAAGTGTCAGGGTATGCGGCGACGGCGGCATCGGATTGCCTGGGCCTGGCTGCACATCGTCCCACCAGCCGTGATATGCAGCAGTAAAACGCACGACTTTGTTTTTTCCGGTGCTATAGCGAGCAACACGCACCGCCTGCATCACAGCCTCAGTACCCGACATGTGGAAGGAAATCTCCTCCTTGCCGGAGATCTTCCGCAAACGCTCTGCGTTGTCGAGCACGCAAGGGTGGTACGAGCCCAATACGGGGCCCAAGTCCCTCACCATCTCGACTGCATCGTCGATGCAAGATTTATAGAAGTCTTGACCGAAGAGGTTGACACCGTAGGAGCCTGTGACATCGATGAATTGTTTGTCGTCAAGATCGGTCAGGTGTACCCCTTCACTCGCGCGCCAGAAGCTTCCCAGTGCGACATGTTTCTGAAGATAGGCGCGAAACTGAAAAGGAACGCGGTACTGACTGATCAGCTGGAGATCAGAGATCAACGGCTTGATTTGTGCGCTAAGCGCGAGTGTCTTTGGGTGGTTCTCTTTAAGATCACCGGCCAGTGCCAGCAAGGCCGTGTGTCGACGCTCTGCGATGTCTTTCGGGGCCTCGTCACAAGCAAACCAGTGATCTCCAGAGTAGGAATAACTTGGAATCAGGCCTGTGATGCGCTTTGCCCATCTCAGGTGACCTCCAAGAGTGGGAGATTTTGCAAGAGACAGCTGAAGTCGTTGCCAAACCTTCTTGACTACAACCCAGAGCACAAAGAGCGCGACGATGTATTGAGCGATCTGCAATGCATCAAAGGAATGTTCGTTCATGGAGCCTCGCATTGAAAGCTCCTTTTTATGAAAATTGGATGACTAAATGATGACTTTTAGAAAACAAGTTAGAAACATTGTTCTCAATGAAGATATCAATTTCCTTCTGACCAACCGCATTCCCCGAAAAGCGGTCACACACTTTATGGGCTGGTTCAGCAAGTTACGTATACGTTGGGTATCCGGCTCTTCTATTGCCGTCTGGCGTCTGTTTACGGACCTGGATTTGTCCGATGCGAAAAAGCAACAGTTCGATAGCCTGCATGATTGCTTCACGAGGGAGCTTCGCGCCGGAGCGCGCGTGGTGGATGTGCGTCCTGAAGTGTTTGTAAGCCCTTCTGATGCCATCGTGGGGGAGTGCGGTCAAGTCGTTGCCGGTCAGTTGTTTCAAGCCAAGGGGTTCCCTTATGTGATTCAAGACCTCTTGGGCAGTGCTGTGGATACGAGCGCTTGGGAAGACGGATGTTACGTCACCTTGAGACTGACCTCGGCGATGTATCACCGCTTTCATGCGCCCTGCGACGCAGTGATGCGCAAGGTCGTGTACATGTCAGGAGACACGTGGAATGTCAATCCGATTGCGCTCAAGCGTGTAGAGAAGTTGTTTTGTAAAAACGAGCGAGCGATGATTGCCTTAGATGTGGGCGCCCATCGATACCCCGTCGCTTTGGTCCCTGTAGCGGCGATTCTGGTCGCCAGTATTCGCTTGCATGCGATTGATACCCTTTTTAGTGCAAGCTATCGCGGCGAAACAACGATCAACTGTGCGCATCGTATCGAGAAAGGCCAAGAGCTCGGGTGGTTTGAGCATGGCTCAACGATTATTGTGTTTGCACCGAAGGGGTTTTCGCTTCATCCAGACATTCAATCCGGCGCTCGGATACGAATGGGACAGGCCCTGATGAATATGCCGAGCGATAGGGTGTCTAACAATGCAGGTGTCACCCAACACAGCGGGGTATCGTGATGACACGGGGCTTTTATTATGTGATCGGCGCGCAAACCTTTTCGGCGCTCGCTGACAACGCTCTGTTTATTGCGGCGATTGCTCTCATTCAGCAGCTCTCCGGCCCTGATTGGATGGCCTCCGTCATGAAGTGGTGGGTGGCAGTTGGATACGTGGTGTTAGCGGCCTATGTGGGAGCGTTCGCCGATACCTTTCCGAAAGGCCGAGTCATGTTGTGGACCAACTCCCTTAAAGTGTGTGGCTGTGCGTTGATGTATTTTCACGGTGCATTTGACCAGAGTGGAGAGGGACAAATCGTAGTGGTCTGTGTGGCCTTCGCAATTGTAGGAGTCGGTGCGGCCGCATATTCGCCGGCCAAATACGGCATTATTACCGAGATGCTTGCACCCGCTGATTTGGTGAAAGGCAATAGTTGGATCGAAGGAATGACGGTTCTCTCTATTATTTTGGGTGCAGTGCTTGGAGGCGTGTTGATATCGCCTGCAGTTGCGTCATGGCTTCTCAGTCAACCAGTCATTGGGTCACTCGCGACATCGCCTGCAGAGGCAGCGATTGTTGTGATTGCGGGGCTCTACGTGATCGCAGCGGGGTTGAACTTCAAGATACCTGATACGGGGGTTCGCTACCCGCGACAGTCCACCAATCCCTTTGCCTTGAACCGAGAATTTTTTCGATATGTCTCGGTGTTGTGGCGTGACAAGCTCGGACAAATTTCACTTGCTGTGACAACGCTATTTTGGGGAGCGGGCGCGACCTTACAGCTTGTGGTGATCGAGTGGGGGCGCGTGCAGCTGAACTACCGATTGGATCAGGCCAGCATATTAATGGGTGTCGCTGCACTCGGGACTATTTTTGGTGCCATCGCTGCTTCAAAGGTGAGTATCCAACGCTCACTCTCCGTCTTGCCTGTTGGCGTGTGTATGGGCTTAGTCGTATTGCTTATGCCGTTCGTTACTGCGACGTGGTCGGTGTACACGTTATTACTGGTCATTGGAGGCTTATCGGGATATTTTGTGGTACCGATGAACGCCTTGCTTCAGCACCGGGGGCATGTTCTTTTGTCGGCTGGACACTCCATCGCCGTACAAAATTTTAATGAGCAGTTAAATATATTGTTAATGGTTTCACTTTACACAATGATGCTTTGGCTGGAGATTCCGATTAACAATATCATTATCGTGTTCGGTGTGTTGGTTGCTGTATTGATGGCAGTCATTATTCAATGGAATCACATCAATCATAAGGAGAACCCCGATTTACATCAACAAATCGGGGACTCTGGCCATGGACGTTCGTTGTGATTCAGCGCAGGTCGCGTTAGCGATCGAAGCCGAAGTGGCGTCGGTAACGTGCGCTCATGTTCTCAACAGATAGAAGCATTGGAAAGTCGGCGGTATTGAAGTCTGGGTCCCAGGCAGGCTCACCACAAATTCGTGCGCCGAGTTTTTGGTAACCAGACAATAACGCAGGCGCTTTCGCGGGTAGGGCGCTATCGAGTTGTTCGACCGGATAACGATTATGGGGGGTCACACGTAGGGCGTCTGCTTGTGTGACAGTGTGACGCACATCGCGCCAGACTTTGGCTGCAGTGACCCCGTCATCGCGCAGGCTGACGCTCGCGCAGCCGAATACGTACTGGTGGTTACCTCGCTTTAGTATTTCGGCTAAGCCGGACCACAGCATCATCAGCGCGCCGCCTTGTCTGTAGGCTTCATGTATGCAGGCTCGTCCAAATTCGACAAGGTGCGTGCGAATGTCACCCAGGCCAGACAGATTAAATTCGGATTCTGAATAGTAGCTTCCGGCTCGTCTTGCGTTTTGAGGAGTCAGCACGCGATAGGTCCCAATGACTTCGTCGGTATCTAAGTCTCGCACCATTAAGTGTTCGCACCACTTGTCAAAGGCATCACTGTCTACACCAGGAGCGCTGGTATTGAATGCCGCCCCGAATTCACTTTTAAACGTCTCATAGCGTAGTCGTTGAATAAGATCCAGCTCTTGGTCGGTTTGAGCCAGTCCGACCACTAAGCCGCTACGGGTCGCAGTCGTGTTTGGAGGATTGATAAAACTTGAGGCGCTGTGGACGAGTTCAAGCATTGGGCCAGTCTCCTTGGATGCACATCATTGTGAAAACAATATGTTTCAAAAAAGTGACGGTTTAATGAAATATTTGTGATTCATATCCCTGCAGGTTGTAGCTTTATTTGTCATGGACTTGTCATGTGTTTTTGCTGCAATCTGTTTTCTTTAAAGGGAGCAGCCATGTCACACGATTCAGATGATCAAAGCGTTAATTTTTCCGGCAATACAAGTTTTCAGGAAGTGTTGTCCTCGGCGGTACAAAATCGTGGTCGCCGCAATATCATTAAAGGCGGATTGGGCTTGGCGACACTTGCTGCGTTGCCTGGTCTGGCGGTTGCCTCCAAGACTGTTGCTCAGGGGCTTCCATCCTCTTTAGCCTTTCCGTCTGTCGCAAAAAGCGTGCTGGATCAAGTGACGTTGCCACCGGGCTACAGCTTTACTGTGTTGCACGCAGCAGGCGATCCGATTGACACAACCGTTCCTGCGTACACAAACGCCGGGCTGGAGAAGGACGACTGGTCACATCGCATCGGTGATCATCATGACGGTATGGACCTCTATTACATTGATGGTACTGGACGTTATTCAACGACAGCGACCTCCAAAGCGGTGCTGTGTGTGAATCACGAGAGCTCGGCAGACTCCCATTTTTTGCATCCTGCGGGACAGACTTCAAACGGGCAGTCGCGCAAAAAGTTCGATCAGTTTGGTTTTTGGGATTTGGGAGCACGTCCTGAACTCGAGGTGCTAAAGGAAATTAATCTGCACGGCGTTTCCGTCGTTGAATTGCAGCAGACTGGCAAAGGGTTTTCGTACAAAATCGAATCCACTTTGAACCGACGTATCACCCCAGAAACACCCATGCGGATTGCGGGTGCTCGCGAGCATCTGGCTGACATCCAAAAAATGATGCGAACAGCCTTTGATGCCTCGGGTGCAACGTCGCGTGGCACGCTTAACAATTGTGGGCACGGGATGACTCCTTGGGGTACGTACCTCACCTGTGAGGAAAACTGGGCACGTTATTTTCAGATCGCTCCAGGAGCCAATCCGGGTGACGCCAAGCATGTCACTTCGCTTAAGCGCTACGGTGTGGCTTCAGCTCCTTTGGATCCAAAGGCTCCTAGGGCCTCTAGCCAAGGTTGGCATACCGTGTCGAATTCCGACAATCGGTTTACGCGCTGGAATCTTGCCGTGTTGGCAGCTGAGCCAACAGGCGATTTTCGTAACGAAGCTTATACGTTCGGCTACAACGTAGAAATCGATCCGCTCAACCCGGGCTCCACGTCAGTCAAGCGCGTCTCGATGGGGCGCTTTGCGCATGAGGCCGCTGTTTGCGGTATCCCCGAGGCAGGCAAGCCCTTGGCGTTCTATATGGGTTGTGATTCAGTCAACGAATATATTTACAAGTTCGTTAGCAAGGAGCTTTGGGATCCAAAGGATGTCGGTGGTGGGTTGGCCGCTGGCGACAAATATTTGAATGAAGGTGCGTTGTATGTCGCGCGATTTGATGCCGATGGTACAGGGCGCTGGTTGGAGCTGTCGTTTAACAATCCAGCGATTGCAAATTTCCCATCCTATCGTTTCGCGAACCAGGCGGACGTGTGGGTCAATGCGCGTTTGGCGGCCGATGCGGTGGGTGCGACACCGATGGATCGTCCGGAATGGGGCGCGGTAAACCATTTGAACGGCGAAATATATTTTGCTTTGACAAACAACAATGCCACACATCGCACACCCGCGAAAGTCAATGCGGCCAATCCCCGCAGTTATGCGGATGTGGATGGTCGTAAGTCAATGGGTAATCCTAACGGTCACATCATTCGTTTTCGTGAAGAGAGCGGGCTGTCGACTGCGGCGAGCTTCTCCTGGGATATCTTCTTGTTCGGTGCTGAAGAGGACGCTGGTTCGGCAAACTTGTCTGGATTAACGGCCGCGAATGACTTTTCATCACCTGATGGCTTGTGGTTTAGCAAGGCGACTGGAATTTGCTGGATTCAAACCGACGACGGTGCGATGACCGACGAGACCAATTGCATGATGCTTGCTGCGATTCCTGGCAAAGTAGGCGATGGCGCTAAGCGCACGGTCGCAAATAAGCTCACGATCGCTGGGGCCGAACAAACCGGCACTCAGGAGACCTTTATCGGCGCGACCCTCGGCGAAGGCCGTTTGAAGAGATTCTTGGTTGCGCCGAGCGGGTCAGAGGTCACCGGCGTAGCTGAAACGCCCGACGGTAAGACCATGTTTGTGAATATTCAGCATCCGGGCGAAAAAACGCCTGCGTTAGGGCAAGGGGATGCGTTTAAACTGGAAAGTAGCTGGCCCGGGAATGCCGGCTATGGAAAACCGGGTCGTCCGCGGTCTGCGACTATCGTCATTACACGCGATGACGGTGGTTTAATCGGACTGTAAGGAGGTTAAAACTGGTTGCTTCGTAATCAAAATGAAATATTTGATGGGTAACTTAGCGACCAGTGACTGAAGTTATGTTTTTTAGTTTAGGGGTCACGATGACCCATTGGAACCGACATGCCTGATAAACACATCTCGTCTCAGTTCGATTTGGAGTTGAATGCGCTCTGCAGCAACTTGCTTGAGATGGGCGGACTCGTCGAATCGCAAACGCAAGAGGCAATGGCCGCGTTTACCGAGATGGATCTCGTGCGCTGCGAGGCGGTGATCGCTCGCGAAAAGTTAGTGAACGCCAAAGAGATTGAAATCGATTCGGGCTGCACGGAAATTATTGCCAAGCGACAGCCCACCGCACGAGACCTAAGACTCGTTATGACGGCTTAGCCAACCTGCAGTTTCAGTCACTTGAAGGTCATCGTTCGACAAAAACAACAAGTGCAAAGAGGACCAATCTTCATTTTG
>CAJBTJ010000432.1 GCA_903958565.1 uncultured beta proteobacterium | reverse complement strand
GCACGGTGAAAGACGTGGTCTCCCTTGAGCGTGACGTCATCATGACCGAAGTGCTCACGAATGTGGCAAAACGTGCTGAGGCTCTTGGTGTTCAAGTCGTAGACGTGCGTCTGAAACGTATTGAGTTTGCGCCAGAGATTGCCGAATCAGTGTTTCGTCGTATGGAATCCGAACGTATTCGCGTAGCAAACGAGCAGCGATCAATTGGGGCGGCAGAAGGTGAAAAAATCCGCGCCGAAGCCGACCGTCAGCGCGAGCAAATTGTCGCGGAAGCCTATGGGCGTGCTCAAGCCATTATGGGTGAAGGCGATGCGCAAGCCGCAGGCATTTACGCAAAAGCTTATGGCGAAGACCTTGCTTTCTACAGCTTTTACAAGAGTTTAGAGGGTTATCGCGCCTCCTTTGGCAAGCCAGGTGACGTCTTGGTCGTTGACCCCAGTTCTGACTTTTTCAAGTACCTGAAATCGTCTTCTGGGAAGTAAAAAAAGGAGGCTACGGCCTCCTTTTTGTTTGACGGAACAGGCAGCGCATAATAGGTATAATGCGCTGTAAGCTTTATCGATTGTTCTGGCGGCTTGCCGGGCTTACGCCCCAAGCCGCTTTTTGTATGGGTATTCGTTTTATGAAAGGCAATTGGTTGCTGCCTGAAAGTCTGGCCGATATGTTGCCAGCCGAGGCACGACGCATCGAAGACCTGCGACGCATACTGCTCGACTCGTTCCGTACTTACGGCTTTGAGTTGGTAGCGCCGCCCTTGGTCGAATACATCGAGTCGCTGCTCTCAGGTACGGGCAGCGATCTAAATCTGCGCACCAGCAAGTTGGTGGATCAGTTGTCTGGTCGCACGCTCGGCATTCGCGCAGACATGACACCTCAAGTCACGCGCATTGATGCGCACTTGCTCAACCGACCTGGCGTGACCCGCTTGTGTTACTGCGGCCCGGTGCTTCACGCCCGTCCTGCGGGTTTGCTTGCAAACCGTGAACTGCTGCAGATTGGTGCCGAAATCTATGGCCATGCCGGGTTCGAGGCCGATCTTGAAATCATTCACTTGGCTCTGGATAGCGTGCGCTTGGCTGGTGTTCAAGCCTTGCGCCTTGATCTCTGTCACGCAGGTCTGGTACGAAGCTTGATTCAAACAGACGTTGCGGCGTTGGCCCGCGCCGACGAGATCATGGCCTTGTTGCGTGATAAGGATCTCCCCGGGTTGACGCAGCTAGGAACCGGCAAAGATGCCTTGTTGCCTGCGACCGTGAGCGCGTTGGTGCGGTTGCCCCAGTTGTATGGCGACGTGACCGTTCTTGAGCGCGCACGCAAAGAACTCCCGAGTCTGCCAGGAGTCGTGTCGGCGCTCGATACACTCGAGCACCTTCTGGGTGCGCTTGATGATGTGGCCGTTGGCATTGACCTTGCCGATGTGGGGACCTATGGTTATCACTCGGGTGTGACGTTTTCCGTATATGCGCAAGGTTGGCACGACGCAATCGTGCAGGGTGGACGCTATGACGACGTGAGCCGAGCGTTCGGTCGTGCGCGTCCTGCGACTGGTTTTAGTCTTGACTTACGCAAACTTGTCGATGGCTTAGTTCCTGCGCGTCCGGCGCCAGCGATTCGTGCGCCCTCCGGTCAAGATGTGGCACTACGCCAGGCCATTCATGGTTTGCGTCAGACTGGCAACATCGTGGTTCAGGTGTTTCCTGGTGAAGTAGCCACGCACGACGAATTTACCTTTGATCGCGAACTCGTTTTGCGTGGCGGTCAATGGGTTGTACAACAGGTTTTATAGGCCCCGAGCTCAACGTTCAATCCGCTTTGCGGTGATGCTCGGTGAGAACGTTTGTTCAAAAACTTAACTGATTTCTTTTTGTGATATGAGCAAGAACATCGTAGTAATCGGTACCCAGTGGGGTGACGAAGGCAAGGGAAAAATCGTCGACTGGCTGGCTGAGTCAGCCCACGGAGTCGTGCGCTTTCAGGGAGGCCATAACGCTGGGCATACGCTCTGGGTCAATGGCAAGAAGACGATCCTGCGTCTGATCCCGTCAGGTATCATGCATCCCTCTGTGACCTGCTACATCGGTAACGGTGTGGTCTTGTCTCCTGAGGCACTCCTTAAAGAAATCGCTGAGCTCGAAACGGCAGGCTTGGATGTGCGTTCGCGTTTAATGATTTCTGAAGCGTGTCCTTTGATTCTGCCTTATCACGTCGCCTTAGATCAGGCGCGAGAGGCACGTCGCGGCGATGCAAAGATTGGCACAACAGGGCGGGGCATTGGTCCGGCCTACGAGGATAAAGTCGCACGTCGCGCGTTGCGGGTGCAGGACTTGTTTGATCCCGTCGGATTTCGGGCAAAAGTTGAGGAAGTCCTTGATTTGCACAACTTTGTCCTGACCCAATATCTAGGCGCCAAGGCTGTGTCGATTGATGAAGTCGTCGATCAGGCCATGGCGTTAGCACCAGCCATTGCACCGATGGTGGGCGATGTGAGCAGCGCTTTATTCGCGGTGCAGCAGGCCGGCAAAAACCTATTGTTTGAAGGCGCGCAAGGCGCGTTACTCGATGTGGATCACGGCACCTATCCGTATGTCACCAGTAGCAACTGTATCGCTGGTGCAGCGGCGGCGGGCGCGGGTGTTGGCCCTCAAACCTTGAACTATGTGCTTGGTATCACCAAGGCTTATGCAACGCGTGTGGGCTCAGGCCCTTTCCCCACAGAGCTCTTGGATGAGACCGGTGCGCGGCTCGCGAGTGTTGGTAAAGAGTTTGGCTCGGTCACAGGCCGTCCTCGCCGCTGCGGTTGGTTTGACGGCGCCGCGCTCAAGCGCTCGGTTCGTTTAAATGGCATTTCTGGCTTGTGCATTACAAAGCTTGATGTGCTGGATGGACTGCCGGTCCTGAAGATGGGCGTTGGCTACGAGCTTGATGGCAAAGCCTGCGATGTCCTGCCTTATGGTGCCGCAGCTGTGGCGCGCGCAAAGCCGATTCTTGAAGAGTTGCCTGGCTGGACTGAATCCACGGTGGGCGTCAAGCAGTTTGACAAACTTCCCCTCAATGCGCAACGCTACCTCAACAGGATGTCTGAAGTCTGTGGCGTGCCTATCGATATGGTGTCAACCGGGCCAGATCGTAACGAAACAATTATGCTGCGCCACCCCTTCAAAAACTAATGGGCACGACTGAACCAAGCAGCACGGAGCTATGGGTAGATTGGGATCAATATCATTCCCTGATTGAACAGTTGATTGTTCGGGTGCATCAGTCTGGCTGGGAATTCGATCAGATCCTTTGTCTTGCACGGGGTGGAATGCGGGTGGGGGACATTTTTTCGCGCGTGTTTGATCGCCCGTTAGCAACCTTGGCGACCAGCAGTTATCGCGAAGACGCTGGTACAAAGCAGGGCAGTTTGGCAATCGCGCCGTTCGTGACGATGGCCACTGGCACCTTGACGGGTCGGATTCTGATCGTCGATGACATGGTTGATTCAGGGCAAACTTTCGATTTGATCCGAGCCCATTTATTGCGAACCTATCCTTCGATCACTGAGTTGCGCTCGGCCGTACTTTGGTACAAAGCGCAGTCGACGGTTAAGCCAGATTATTTTGTTCAAAAACTTGACCAAAATCCCTGGATTCATCAGCCCTTTGAGGCCTATGACAGCATGGATGTCGAGGATCTCGCCAAAAAGTGGTCTTAAACCCTGCAAAATCATCGATTCCATGCTATGATGACAGGCTATTTTGCTGTTTAACCGTTGTCATTTTTACGTCAAGCATCCTATGCCTATCGTTCGTCTGAAAGAAAACGAGCCCTTTGAAGCCGCGCTGCGTCGCTTCAAGCGCACGATCGAGAAAACCGGTCTGTTGACCGAACTGCGTGCTCGCGAGTTCTACGAAAAACCCACTGCTGAGCGCAAGCGCAAGCAGGCTGCCGCCGTTAAGCGCCACTACAAGCGCATCCGCAGCCAGCAATTGCCTCCGCGTATGTACTAACCCTCGGCGCAACACTTGCGCCGATCACGTATGGTCTGATCGTTGATCCCAGATTCCTTTATCCAGGATCTTTTAAACCGCGTCGATGTCGCGGATGTAGTCGGACGATATGTGCAGTTGAAGAAAGGTGGCATTAACCTCTTAGGTCTGTGCCCCTTTCATAACGAGAAATCCCCTTCATTTACCGTTAGCCCAACGAAACAGTTCTATCACTGTTTCGGCTGCGGAGCGCATGGCAGCGCCATCACCTTTCTGATCGAGCATACCGGGGCGAGTTTTCCTGAGGCGGTGCGTACGCTTGCAGGTGCCGTCGGGATGACTGTTCCCGAGGAGAATCGTAGCCCCGGACAGAAGGCAGCTACAGCCCGACGCCGTGAAGAGGTCTCGCAGCACACCAAAGCCCTCGACGGTGCACAAAAGCATTATCTCGCCCAATTGCGCGATAGCCCCGCTGCCATCCGCTACCTTAAACAGCGTGGTCTGACGGGCGTGATTGCGAAAGAATTTGGGCTTGGTTGGGCAAGCGCTGATCGGCAGGCGCTGGCGAAGGTGTTTCCTCATTACGACGATCCTATCTTGGTTGAATCTGGACTCGTGATTGAGTCCGAAGACGGTCGACGCTACGACCGCTTCCGCGAACGCGTCATGTTTCCCATCCGAAACGTGAAAGGTGAGATCGTTGGTTTCGGTGGTCGGATCATCGGAAAGGGGGAGCCGAAATACCTCAACTCACCCGAAACGCCGGTGTTTTCAAAAGGAAACGAGCTTTACGGCTTGTTTGAGGCGCGCGCCGCCATTCGCACGGAAGGGTGCGTCATCGTGGTGGAAGGCTATATGGATGTCGTCGGGCTTGCCCAACTCGGTGTGCGCAATGCTGTGGCGACACTAGGTACGGCGACGACACCGACTCATATTCAAAAACTGCTACGCGCAAGCGACAAAATAGTATTTAGTTTTGATGGGGACTCTGCGGGACGCCGCGCGGCCTGGCGTGCCTTGCAAGCGTGTTTGCCACTGCTCCGCGATGATATTTCTATCCGGTTTTTATTTCTGCCCAAAGAGCATGATCCAGATAGTTATATCCGGGAATTCGGAGAGGAAGCTTTTCGCGCAAGTCTTAAAGAGTCAGACGCGCTCTCTACATATTTTCTCAATGAATTGGCGTCGAGACACGCGATTAAAGAAGTGGAGGGGCGCTCGGCGCTGGTCCATGAAGCCCGACCGCTTTTGGCGCAAGT
>CAJBTJ010000431.1 GCA_903958565.1 uncultured beta proteobacterium | reverse complement strand
GTCGCCATGCCGTCGCTACCCGCATAGTGGTAAGCGATCTCTACGCGCGGAAGTGCATCGAGCGTTCTGATGTCAAATTCCGTATCGGGGTTATGGCGTCTGAGGGACTTTCGGTAGAACACAACACGGTCCCCATCGGCATGACCCAAGACGCCAAAGTCTGGAGATCTAAATGTTTGCAGGCGCGCTGTCGACGTTTTACTCACTTCCCGCGCTGCATGGATTTCATCGTTCAAGCAGACCAAAACGCCTAAGCCGCGCGCCTCGGGTGTTGCAGCAATGCGCACGGCGTTAAATATATTTAAGCCGGCATCGGACGACAGTGCGCTCGCCGGACGTTGTGCGCCAGTAATAACAACGGGGAGGTCAGTCTTAAGGGTCAAGCTCAACGCATAGGCAGTCTCTTCTATTGTTGCGGTGCCATGCAGGATCACAATGCCTTGTAGATTGGGTGTGCTGATCAGTAGTTGATCAATCATTAATGCTAATTTCTTCCAGTGCGGAAAAGAGACTGCAGTAGAGGGAAGCGTATCAAACTGGACCGGTATGACATTAGCAATCGTCTTGGCTTGCGGAAACTTTTCAAGCATTTCTGTCGCGTTTAGACGCGTCCCGGTTGCGGTGTACTCGTAGAGGTCCAGTTCCCCGTTCGCACTGATTGTGGTCAGCGTCCCGCCGGTACTGATCATTGCGATGGTTGGTTTAGTACTCATTATTTTTTATCTCCGGGAAATGATTTTTTACATTCTTAGTGGCACACAAGTAAAGAGTCTTAGCAGGCTGTATTTACTTGTCAGTGGGTAAGACACAAGATACTATTTAATCATCATACAAACAAGCACCTAGGAGCCGTACGATGGATAAGCTGGAAAAATGGCGTGGCTACGTTCCCGATGAGGAACTCGAGACGTACCGAAAAGGGGGGTTTGCCCAACGAGTCGGAATGGGGGAGCGCGTTGCCTTACTAAACATCGACACCACGCATATGTTTGTTGATCCCTCGTATTCGATGTGTGGTCGGGATATGACAACGGTCAAAAATTCTTTGATTCAATTGACTGAAACGTTTCGCCGCTTGGATCTGCCTATCTACTACAGCCGTCGTGATGATCGCAGTCATCCCACCTATCGTGGCGCCTGGAACTATAAGTTGGCTGAGCCGGACGCTTTTCAGTATACGAGCGATCCGCGTGCTGACATCTGGCCACCAGAGTATGCGCCGCGACCGATCGATCGCGTCGTTCTTAAAAACAAACCCTCTTGCTTTTTTAGTACACCGCTTGAAGGCTTCTTGCGTTACGACAAAGTTGATACGCTGGTGATCTGTGGAATCTCCACTTCTGGCTGTGTCCGTGCTGGTGCGTCGGATGCTTTTTCTCATAATTTCCGAGTCATTCTTGTCGATGAGGCTTGTGGTGATCGTAGTCCTCAGGCACATAAAGCAAACATGTTTGATTTGGATATGAAGTTCGCCGATGTCGAGTCGATGGATTACGTTCTTGCAGAGCTAGACAAAAAATTTGGAAAGTAGGTTAGTGCGCTAATAGCATTGACCTAAACAATCCAATCTGAACGTTAGGGCAATTCATGGCGAGTTGCCCTTTTTTTTGCAGTGCTGCGATCAGCTTTAGGGATACTTTTGCTAGCTTTTTTGCTCGTTGACGTCGACCAGACATTGCCTTTTGCCGATTGTGTCCGTTCAAGATCGACACCGTATTGATAAATATCCGGACGATATTGAACGGAGATCCATTCGACGGGTCGGTCTGACAGATCGTAAACAATTCTGTCTGAGATAAGAAGCGCCTCTCCCGGTTCGATATGCAAGGCGCGCGCGACGGCAGGTGTTGCGTTCTTGGCGCTAATGACTTGTTCTGCCCGCCCAATCATGATTCCGGCCGTCTCCAACAACGCTAACAAGGGTTTGGTGGACATTTGTTCGGACTTGATTTGACGCGTAACGACTTGCGGCAGATACGTGACCGCGTAAGAGAAAGGGATCCC
The DNA here is from genome assembly GCA_903958565.1 of uncultured beta proteobacterium. Taxonomy (GTDB): domain Bacteria; phylum Pseudomonadota; class Gammaproteobacteria; order Burkholderiales; family Burkholderiaceae_B; genus Zwartia. The sequence continues at coordinate 1,110 of CAJBTJ010000431.1, read as the reverse complement.
ATCTAAACTTCTGACGCGTACCGACCATAAAACAGGCTCTCCGCGTTTGACTTTTAGCGTGCGGGCAACCTCGTCTGTTGCAGCGACGGTCTCGTGAGAGAGCAGCTCGACTGTTGTCGAATCACCCATCCTGCGGTTGTTCTCAATCATGCCTTCGACGCCGGCCAACAAATGGGTGCTTGGTCGATAGGCAGCAACGCGAGAGGCTTTGCCTTGTTGGCGGCTAATGAGGCCTCGCGCAGATAGTTCATCCATTGCGCGACGGGCTGTAATGCGCGAGACATTCAGCTCTTTTTCAATCTGACTCTCACTCGGGAATAAGCTGCCTGGCGCAAATATTCCGTTTTGAATACAGTCCCGTAGGTGAGAGTAAATTTGATGATATAGCGGCGTCGGTAGAGACTTGCTTACATTGAAGTTAGACCATTTCATACGTAGTCGTTATGTGAGCCCGGGGAGCCAAAGAACAATCTGCGGGAAGAAATAAATCAGCACCATCAGTAATAGATAAAGTCCGTAAAAGGGCATAGTTCCGCGGATGACACTGCTGAGTGATTCGCCCGAAATGTTTTTGATCACAAATAAATTCATACCCATCGGCGGGGTGACTTGTCCTAGCTCAACCAAAAGAACAATGAGGATGCCAAACCATATAGGATCAATGTTGTAGACGTGGAGTGACGGTAAAAGAATGGGTACGGTAATGACCATCATGCCCATGCTGTCTACAAAACAGCCAAGAATCGTCAACGCTAACACGACAAACAGTAGAAACATTTCTTTTGAAATACCCGCTTGTGTGACACCCTCTGATATTTCCTTTGCGATTCCCGCCAAGCCAATTGCGTAGGAGAACAAAAAAGCGGCATACACAACGAACAGGATGGACCCTGTTGCAATAACGGATTTCCGTATGGCGCGGCGAAGTGTTGAAAACGACATCTCGCCCCAGATCTTGGATACTAACCAAGCGATACAACAGCCAAGCGCGGCGGCCTCTGTCGGAGTCACAATCCCGCTGTACAGACTTCCCATCAGCAGGAGGATCATCACACCAAAGGGCATGACATCATTTACTACGGCAAGCCATGCCGTGTTTGATCCGGAGTT
>CAJBTJ010000430.1 GCA_903958565.1 uncultured beta proteobacterium | reverse complement strand
TCGATCGCACCGACACTTCCTATCGCAACTAAAAAGGGGGAAAGCTATGCTGCGTCGATTCGCTCTGCAAGCCATCGCTCTAAGCGCACTGACCGCTTTGGCGCCAGCGATGGCGCAAACATCTTCAAAGCCCATCACCATGCTTGTGCCATTCGCTGCGGGGGGCAATATTGATATCGTGGCGCGTATCATTGCACCCGCTTTATCGAAGCAGCTCGGGCAAACAATCGTCGTGCAAAATCGTCCTGGCGGCGGTGGCTCTGTCGCTGCAGCCGAGGTCGCACGAGCTCAGCCGGATGGCAGCACCCTACTAATCACCACCCCAAACCCTCTGGTCATCGTGCCTAAGATGGTTTCCACCACCTACACGATCAATAGCTTTGAAAGTATTGGCCTGATCTCCTCCACCTCACTAGTCTTTACAACACGGGTAGGCAACCCAAAGTTTAAAGACATGGCGAGCTTTCTCGCCTACGCTCGTGCCAATCCTGGCAAGGTCAGCATTGGCAATGCAGGAATCGGCACCACGAATCACATTGCGATCATGCAGTTGCAATCTATTGCGAAATTAGACTTAAATGTTGTCACGTACAAAGGTTCAGGCCCTGCCATTATCGATTTGTTAGGCGGTCAGATCGATGCCATGGTTGATCAACTCTCAAGCTCGGTTGCACACATAAAAGGCGGTCGTATGACGGCAATCAGTGTGCTGGCGCCAGAACGCGATCCGCTCTTGCCTAATACACCCAGCACGAAAGAAGTCGGTCTACCAACATTAGATATCAGCACAACGCTTGGTCTTTTAGCTCCTGCCAAGACACCAGAGGCAACCGTAAAACAGTTAGGTGATGCCCTGTTTAAAGTTCTACAAGACCCTGCTGTAAAAGAGCAACTGCTCAATGTGGCGAGTATTGCGCGCCCAGGTCCAACCAATGCGTTTAGCGTTCTACTTAAACGTGAAGATACGATTGCTTCGGAACTTGCAACGGCTGGCAAACTCAAAGTTGAATAGAAACTTTATTAACGTATACCCCCAGAGAATCACACACATGAAATCAAAAGACCTTCCTTCGTCGTTAAAACGCCGCCAGGTATCCCTTGTGCTCGGTGCGGCCGCACTCGGCATCAGCGCAACACGGTCAGCTCAAGCACAATCCGCGGCAGACTACCCAAACAAGGCTGTCAAAGTTGTTGTGTCGTTCACTGCCGGCGGCACAACAGACATCATTGCCCGCAGCGTTGGCAACCTGATGGCCGAGCAACTTAAGCAAAGCTTCGTCGTTGAAAATAAACCTGGCTCAGGTGGAAATATCGGTAACGAAATGGTGGCGCGCTCACCTGCCGATGGCTACACCTTAACGGTTGCGTCCGTTGGGCCTATGGCGATCAACCCCACTCTTTATAAAGATCTTCGGTACGATCCCTTAACTGAACTCGTGCCGGTCGTTTTAATCGCAGACGTCCCAAACGTATTGGTGGTGAGTCCAAAACTTCCCGTCAATAACTACAAAGAGTTTGTGGCCTACCTCAAGTCGCAGCCCAAGGGTTCGATGAATTACGGCTCAACGGGCGTCGGCACTTCTGCGCACCTCTCGAGCTTTATGCTGATGGAGGCTCTTGGCACGGATGCTCAACACATCCCCTACAAAGGCGCAGAGGCTTTAAACGATCTGCTCTCCAGCCGAATTGACTTTATGTTCGCCACCATCCCTTCCGTGATCAGTCAGATCAAGGCTGGCAAGTTGCGTGCAATTGCCGTCAGCAGTCCCAAGCGCTCACGCTCCATGCCCGATGTGCCGACCGTCGCTGAGAACGGTATTCCTGACTTTGCGGCAGGCTCCTGGTTCGGCATGCTTGCTCCGCGCGGAACACCTCAAGCGATTATCGATAAGCTCAATAAAAGCGCGAATCTCGCCATGGTCAGCCTTGAGGCTCGCTTTATAAGCGAAGGCGCTGATCCGGTGGGCGGCACTCCGGAGTTTTTTAAAGACTTCATCCAAAAAGAATATGTGAAGTGGAAGAAGGTTGTACTCGCCTCTGGCGCATCTGCTCGCTAAGGAAAAACCGTGACCACACTCAAGCTTGCACACACCCCCCGTATTTTGTTGTCCGATAAAACGGCTAAAGAGATCGACGCAACGCTCACGCAGATTCTGGGTAAGAACGGCTACGTGCGGGTCACGGCAAAACAAATGCATGACGGCACTGCCGACGCTGACTTTTGTTTTATTTCGCGCGACGTAACCGCAGCGTCAACCAAACATCACATCGTGCCCGAAACGCAATACGTGTACGACGCAATGCGTAACTCCAAGGCGCTGCAGTGGGTGCACATTCACTCCGCCGGCGTTGATCGCCAGATCTTTCTCGACCTCATGGCACGAGGTGTGACGGTCACAAGCTCGTCCGGTGCAAGTGCGGGCATCGTTGCACAAACTGCATTAACGGGCTTGCTATCGTTAGGTCGTCGCTTTCCCCAGCTTGCACGCGCCCAACGCGCACATGCCTGGGAGCCCTTCTTCAAAGTCGGCCAACCTCCGGAGCTCGAAGGGCAGACAGCAACGATCGTTGGCTGGGGCCCCATTGGCCAAAAACTTGCGGCATGGCTCGGTGCGATCGGTTTAAAAATTATTGTGGTCCGCCAATCGGCCAGTTCGACGATCCCTGATATTCCTGTTGTCTCATTTGCTGACTTTCAATCTGTCTTACCCAAAACGGATTGGCTTGTCCTGGCCTGCCCGCTGACCGCCCTCACAACAAACTTAGTCTCGGCCACGGCGCTCGGTCTCATGAAGCCTTCAGCACATATCGTGAATATTTCACGTGGTGTGGTGATCGACGAGCTCGCCATGATTGATGCTTTGCAGAATGGTCGTCTTGCAGGCGCGTATCTCGATGTGTTCGCGCAAGAACCCCTATCACCTGACTCTCCGCTGTGGGATATGCCTAATGTGATTTGCACGCCGCACACCGCGGGGTTTTCAGATGCGATTTTGCAACGTATGGCCGAGAAGTTTCTTGAAAACGTTGGGCACTTCGCTCGAGGGGAACCGCTAATAAACGTCGCTAAGCTGGCGTAGTCGGCAGGGGTAGCGTACAATGTCGCCACGGCACAACGTTCCAGTCCTCGTGCCGCGCTAAGCCCCAACTCTGTGGGCGCTCGCCTCCAAGGCGTTTTTACTCCCTGTTCGTCTGCCCCGATTGGAGTCCACATTCACTTGTGGGCCGGCATGACGATGGAGCTGTTCTCTTGTCTACTACGACTACCTTTGCTGACCTCGGGTTGGCTGATTCCCTTTTGCGCGCTATTGCTGATGCTGGCTACACCGCGCCCACTCCTATTCAAGCCCAGGCCATTCCGCGCGTTCTCGCGGGTGGAGACCTGTTGGCTGCAGCACAAACGGGAACCGGCAAAACCGCCGGCTTCACACTGCCCATTCTGCACATGCTATTAGCTAAGCCGATTGAGTTGCGCAAACCCGGTCGCCCTCGTGTCTTGATTCTCACCCCCACGCGCGAACTGACCGCACAGGTTGAAGAATCCGTTAAAACCTACGGCGTACATACCAAGATCTCCTCAATGGTGATCTTCGGTGGGGTGAACATTAATCCGCAAATCTCAGCACTGCGCAAGCCCATCGACATTTTGGTTGCAACACCCGGACGTCTGCTTGATCACTGCCAACAGCGCACCGTCGACTTGTCTGGCGTAGAGATTTTGGTGCTTGACGAAGCCGATCGCATGCTCGACATGGGCTTCATTCGCGACATCCGCAAAATTTTGGCGATGTTGCCGCGTCAGCGTCAGAACCTGTTGTTCTCGGCCACATTTTCAGACGAGATCCGCGAACTTTCAAAAGGCGTTTTGCATAACGCAAGCGAAGTATCTGTCGCAGCGCGTAACACGACGGCTGAGCGCGTCGACCAAACCGTTCATATCGTCGATCAAGCGCACAAGCGCGATATTCTCAGCCACATTATTCGCGAAAGCGGCTGGCATCAGGTGCTCGTGTTCACCCGTACAAAACACGGCGCGAACCGGCTCGCCGAGAAACTCGTAAAAGACGGACTATCTGCTTCTGCGATCCACGGCAATAAAAGCCAGGCTGCACGCACCCGCGCGTTAGACGATTTCAAAAAGGGTAAGGTTGCCGTATTGGTCGCTACCGATATCGCGGCACGCGGCCTCGATATCGATCAGCTTCCGCAGGTTGTTAACTTTGAGCTACCCAACATCCCCGAAGATTACGTGCACCGCATTGGTCGCACAGGACGGGCAGGCGCTGCCGGTTCGGCGGTTTCGTTGGTCGACTCCAGCGAGATCAAGTACCTCAAGGCAATCGAGCGCGTCATCAAGAAGCAGATTCCTCAATTACCTGCGCCAACCGGATGGACGGCATCGCCCGCCTCGTCCCACGGCGCAGATGACGACGCACGCGCGGCGGGTCGTCGCGACGCACCACGTCGCCCGCCGCAGCGCTCTGCTCGGCCCGGCGGTTCAGCCGGATCGAGTTCAGGCCGGTCAGGGCAGGGTGTCGGTCAGGCAACTCGCCGAGAGGGCTCTGGCTCCGCACGCGCGTCGCACTCAAGTCCCCGCTCTGATGCTGGCGCACCACGAAGTGCCGGTGCACCAACACGTACCGGGTCAGGAGCGCCCGCTTCAACCAATCGTCCGCGCCG
>CAJBTJ010000429.1 GCA_903958565.1 uncultured beta proteobacterium | reverse complement strand
ATACGCGCGGCTGAGCGCGGGGTCAAGGTGCGTGTCGTGCTCGATGGCTATGGCAGCGCAAAAGATGATCGCACCATTCAATCCCTCTTGCGTGCTGTCGGTGCGCAGTGCCGTGTTTACCGACCTGAGCCTAAATATTTAAGCTTTCAGTCCTTTGATTTTTTGCGTCTGCGCCGCATGCATCGCAAGACGACTCTGGTAGATGGCCATCTCGCCTTTATCGGTGGCATCAATATCGAGGATGATTACTCTGGTTTGCCAGAGGAGGATCTGCTCGCAAGTCGAGAACCGAAAGAACCGCGTTTTGACTATGCCGTGCGGCTGACTGGCCCGCTTGCAATCGAACTGATGCGCGCCCAGGATTTGCTATGGCTTCAAATTGGCTGGCCCTTGTCTAGCGAAACACGGTACGACGACACGTCAGTCAAGGCCCCTGTCACAATCAAGCATTGGAAGCGTCGGCACATACGCCATCTGCGTCTGCGGCTACTGCGCTTTAAACATGCCGCCTATGCACGCAACCACTTACCGCACGCACACTACGGCACGATGCGTGCTGCTCTGGTGTTGCGCGATAACCTGCGTTACCGTCGCACGATTGAAGCGGCCTACGTTGCACATATTGCAGCAGCACGTCATGAGGTCGTGATCGCTAATGCCTATTTCTTACCCGGGCATAAATTACGTCGTGCACTGATCGATGCCGCGGCACGGGGCGTGCGCGTGCGTCTACTGCTACAAGGCAAGATTGAATATCGCATGCAGTATCACGCGACGCGCTGGATCTATCAGCAGTTTTTAAAATGCGGGGTTGCGATCTATGAATACTTGCCAAGCTATCTCCACGCCAAAGTCGCCGTGATTGATGGCGTGTCAGTAGTGGGCTCTTCTAATCTGGATCCATTCAGCCTATTACTCGCACGCGAAACCAATATCGTCGTGGATGATGCGGCCTTTACTGCAGCCCTGACCCACGCATTGGAAAAGGCCTTTGCGCAAGGCAGCCAAATCGTTGAGCCCTCGCTCTATCACGACCGCTCTTGGTTCGCACGCGCGACTGATGCCTGCGCCTATGTTTTGCTGCGCATTGGCGTAGCGCTATCGGGTAAGGGCGCGCAGTATTAAACGTGCGTCACTGTTTAAGGCAACTCTAACTCTGCAAGAATCGGCGCGTGGTCCGAAAGCTGTGACCAAGGACGCCCGCGCAACACTTTCGCACTGCGCACAGCGAAGCCACGCTGATAAATACGATCGAGCCTAAGCCAAGGAAATGCCGACGGAAACGTACGCGGTGGCGGCAGCGGGCTCTGCGCCCCCTTTGTCGAAAGCTGATTCATCCGCAGATGCTGTCGACGAAACATCCCTGCACGAATCTCGTCTGCTGTTTCCCCGCGCCAGACACCTCTAAGTTGATGCATAGACTCCCGGAACCTTGGAATCATGCCTTGGGTGCGTGGCGAGTGCGCAAATACCTCGTACACACCGAGCTGCTCAACAAAGAACGGTGCCAGGCGATCTTTCCAGTCGTTGAAGTCACCCGCGATTAGCATCGGCGCACCGTCAGGAACCATCCGCTTAATGCGTTCGGCCATCACTTCAATCTGCCGGATACGCCCGCCTGCAAATAAGCCCAAGTGCACGACAAAGCAGTGCACCTCGCGCCCACCGACATCAATGACGCCGTGCAGGAGTCCGCGTTGTTCAAGCTTGTGGTCAGAGATATCCTGATTCTCATAATTAAGAATCGGGTGGCTGGACAGCAAGGCGTTGCCATGATCGGTTTTGCTGCGGATCGCATTACACCCGTAGGCGCAATCCATATGCAAGGCGGCGGCAAGGGATTCGTGCTGCGCAGTGAGACGCGCATAGCGATCGTTACGTCCCTGCACTTCTTGTAAAAATAACAGATCTGGTCGCAAGCCATGCAGGCCTAGGCGTAGCGCGCCCATCGAATCGCGTCCGGCGAGCGAACGTCCTTTATGAATGTTGTAGCTAACGACGCGAAGGAGTGACATGGTGGTCAGGGCGGGTCGACAGACCCACCCTGCCTGTGGGCTTACGGCTGTTTGATTTCTGCTTGACGCAAACGGATGTGCAGTTCGCGCAACTGCTTCTCGTCGACGGGCGAAGGGGCTTGGGTAAGCAAACACTGTGCACGCTGTGTCTTGGGGAAGGCGATCACATCACGAATCGATTCAGCGCCGGTCATCATGGTGACGATGCGGTCCAAACCGAAGGCGATACCACCGTGCGGAGGCGCACCATACTGCAAGGCGTCGAGCAGGAAGCCGAACTTGAGTTGGGCTTCTTCTGCATCGATTTTGAGGGCACGGAAGACTTTACTCTGCACTTCTTCGCGATGGATGCGAACAGAACCACCGCCGATTTCCCAACCGTTTAAGACCATGTCGTAGGCTTTTGCGATCGCCTTTGACGGGTCGGTGTCCAAGAGATCTTCGTGACCATCTTTGGGGCTGGTAAATGGATGGTGTGCGGCGACGTAACGATCGGCTTCTTCGTCGTATTCGAACATGGGGAAGTCTACGACCCACAAAGGCTTCCAGACATTCTCGAACAAACCATTGGCGCGACCAAATTCGCTATGACCAATTTTGACGCGCAAGGCGCCAATCGCATCGTTCACAACCTTAGCGCGATCCGCACCAAAGAAAATCAGATCGCCATCTTGTGCGCCGGTCCGCTTGATCATCTCTGCCAGCGCAGCATCATGCAAGTTCTTCACGATGGGTGATTGCAAGCCATCACGGCCCTTGGCGACTTCGTTGACTTTGATCCAGGCCAAACCTTTTGCGCCATAGATCGCGACAAACTTGGTGTAGTTATCAATTTCGCTGCGCGAGATCGAACCACCAGCGGGCACACGCAAGGCCACGACACGACTGCCTTCGGTCGTTGCAGCTTGTGCAAAGACTTTAAAGTCGACATCTTTCATGACGTCGGTTAGGTCTGTGAACTCAAGCTTGACGCGCAAGTCGGGCTTGTCGGAACCATACAGACGCATGGCTTCGCTGTAAGGCATGATCGGGAAGGTCTCTGCGAGATCCACGTTCTGTACGGCCTTGAACACGTGACGAATCATCGATTCGAAGATCGCACGGATTTCGGTTTCGTTCAGGAAAGAGGTTTCGCAATCAATCTGAGTGAATTCAGGCTGACGATCTGCGCGCAGGTCTTCGTCGCGGAAACACTTTGTGATCTGGTAGTAGCGATCAAAGCCCGACACCATCAACATCTGTTTAAAAAGCTGTGGCGACTGTGGCAAGGCGAAAAACTCACCCGCGTTCACGCGTGAAGGCACGAGGTAATCGCGTGCGCCTTCTGGCGTGCTCTTGGTGAGCATGGGGGTTTCGATATCGATAAAGCCGAGGTCATCAAGAAACTTACGGACTTCGATCGAGACCCGATAGCGCAGCATCATATTGCGTTGCATCTGGCCACGGCGCAGATCCAGCACGCGGTGTGTCAGGCGGGTTGTCTCAGACAAGTTCTCGTCGTCGAGCTGGAACGGTGGCGTGACCGAGGGGTTGAGGATCTCAACTTCGCGGCAAAGGATCTCAATTTCACCAGACGCTAAATCAACATTCGTCGTGCCCGCAGGACGCTCACGCACGAGGCCGGTCACGCGAATACAAAATTCGTTACGCAAGCGCTCTGCGGTTGCAAAGCCTTGGGCATTATCTGGATCAAACACAATCTGCGCCAGACCCGCGCGATCGCGCATATCGATGAAGATGACGCCGCCATGATCGCGACGACGATGTACCCAGCCAAAGAGGGTAACGGTTTGACCGAGATGGTCACGACAAACCTGGCCGGTGTAGCAGGTACGCATGCAAACTCCAAAAGATCGAACGAGACAGATCTAACAAAAATTAATCGGATACCGAGACTTCAACAAACTTATTGCTTGGGGAGGGCTGGCGCCACCACACCCATGGAAACAATGTACTTCAGTGCCGCATCAACTGACATATTGAGCGGCTTGATGTCGCTACGCGGCACAATTAAGAGAAATCCGGCCGTCGGGTTTGGCGTAGTCGGCACAAATACACTGACATGCTCACCGGGCAAGTGCTCGGCGACCTCACCGCCGGAGGTGCCCGTGAGAAAGCCAATCGACCAACACCCCGCGCGTGGGTATTCGATAAGCACCGCCTGCCGAAAGGCTTGGCCATTCGGTGCCAGCAAGGTATCACTCACTTGCTTGACGGAGGTATAGATCGAGCGCACAAGCGGGATACGTCCCAGAATGGCTTCCCAGAAACGCAAAATACTCCGGCCTAAAAAGTTAGCCGCCAAAATCCCGGTGACAAACAACACCACCAACACGACGACCACCCGGAAGCCGGGGATGTCTCGGCCAAACAAGGCCTGCGGAGACAAGAAACTAGGCACCACACTTTCAAGGGTGTTGACCAACACACTGAGCACCCAAACGGTAATCACCACGGGCGCCCAAACGAGCAGCCCTGTGATGAAGTATGTTTTGAAGGCGCGCATGACGTGGCGGGTGCGGCGGCTTAAGACGCGCTGCTAGCCGAGCCTGAGCCCGAGGAACTAGAGGAACTAGAGGAGCTGGAGGCAGCAGGTGCAGCAGGTGCGCTGGCCGGGGCAGCGGCGTTTGAACTGCTATTCGACGCGCTGTTTGAGCCCCCCGCTGCCGCACCAGACGAGGCGCCTGAGCTCGCATCGGTGGGCGAACCCGCGCCGCCGCTCTCAGTGGCGGCGGGCTTCGCATCCGCTGCCGTGGTGCCGGGCGCGACCTCAGCCGTCTTGGCGCCACCGCTGCTGCTGTTGTTACGAAAATCCGTGACGTACCAACCCGAGCCTTTAAGCTGGAAGCCCGCAGCCGTGACCTGCTTGGCGTAGGTCTCTTGATTGCACTGGGGACAGACGGTTAAAGGCTTGTCGGAAATCTTTCGAAGCACGTCCTCGGCATGGCCGCAGGCGGTGCACTTGTAAGCGTAGATTGGCACGATCTTCTTTGAGGCAGAGAATTCAAGGGAAAGCTTTGTATTTTAACGGCTTTTTCGCTAATCCCTTGAGCAGGCACGGCCCCTAAAGCAAGATAACAATCTTAACCTAAATATTATTGAGTCAAGGGCCTGCCAAATCACTCGGCAGGCCCTGTTGTGGTGCGATTGCGGTGCTGCGGTGGTGGAGTTGCGCGGCTTATGACGCTTTATTGGCGTCTTTTTTATGTGGAATCGCCTCGACTCCAGCCCACTGCTCAAACAGGCGGATCATATTGGTGAAGTCGGCATCGGGACCAAACTGGGCTTTGCTCATATTGAGAACCTGACCCACCGCGTTACCAATCACCAGCGGCACGCCCAGATGCTCGGCCTCGTCCAGACACAGGCGCGCGTCTTTATAAGACAGGGCGTTGGAAAACCCAAAATCAAACGTGCGCGGCAGTATGTGCTTGGGCACCTTATCTTGCATCGCACCACTGCGACCGCTGCTGACGCTAATGATTTCCATCATGGTCTGCGGGTCGACACCGGCTTTTGCACCCAGCACCAGCATTTCACAACTAATCGCCATACACGCCACCGAGGCAAGATTGTTAGCAACCTTGATCATTTGCGCTTGCCCAGGCGTGTCGCCACATAACAAGATACGACCGAGTTCTTTCATAACTGGCTCAAGCTCTGCACGGGCCGCAACGGGCCCTGCGATCATGAGCGACAGCGTGCCTTTTTCTGCACCGGCCACCCCTCCACTCACGGGACAATCCACCATCACCACCGGACGCGCCGCCGCAGCCAGTGCCTGATTCACTTCGGCAGAGGTCTTGGGGCCCGTCGTGGACAGGTCCACAAAAATTTTGATGCGCTTGCCATGCACGACCCCATCACCACCGACTGCAACCTGCTTGACGATGTTAGGTGTGGGGACGCTTGCGAAGACGATGTCGGCTTGATCGGCCACATCGCGCGGCGTTTTTGCTGCGACCGCACCT
>CAJBTJ010000428.1 GCA_903958565.1 uncultured beta proteobacterium | reverse complement strand
GTTGGACTTTGCGCATAGGTGGGCAGAATCAAGGCAAAAAAGACTACAACAGTTCTAAGGATGATTCTGTACATGTCAGGTCCAATATCAGGTTGGATGGATTTGTATCCGATGGCCAGGGAACAAGTATTGCATCCAAATCCCTTTTACGCTCACCTTATTCCTCGCGCTTGCTTAGAAGCGCAAAAAATTGTCACAAGGCCGTTGGGGCAAAAGAAAAAAGCACCGTTAGGTGCTTTATCTGCCTGACTTTGTGGCGGAGAGGGTGGGATTCGAACCCACGGTGGATTTGCACCCACGCCTGATTTCGAGTCAGGTACATTCGACCACTCTGCCACCTCTCCGGGATGCGGTTGGGGAACCGCGCGCACTGGGTCAAGCCCACAATTCTAGCAGAATCTGCACAGCCAGCTAGTAAACTAAAGGCCTTAGTCTTTTGGTTCACTTCATCAAGCGAGACCTCTGCCATGCTCTTCGTTCTATCGCCTGCTAAAAAGCTCGACTACGACTCGGTTCTGAGTGTGCAAACCCATACCCAGCCTCTGTTTGTTAAAGAGGCTGCGGCGTTGATCAAGGTGCTCAAGGCGCGCTCGGCCGCTGAAGTCAGCGAGTTGATGGATTTGAGTCCAGCCCTGGCTAAGCTCAATGTCGATCGTTACGCAGCTTGGAAGCCGAGCTTTACGCAGTCAAATTCCCGGCAAGCCATTTTGGCCTTCAATGGCGATGTGTATGAGGGCCTAGAGGCTGCGACACTTAAGACAAAGGATCTTGAGTGGGCTCAAGAGCACGTCGCGATCCTGAGCGGGTTGTATGGCGTACTGAGGCCGCTAGACTTAATGCAGCCATACCGCTTAGAAATGGGGACCAAACTCGATAACCCGGGTGGCACGAATCTCTATCAGTTCTGGGCAAAGACAATCGCCCCGTACCTGAATGAGCACCTTGCAAAAGACAAGGCCCCCATCATCGTGAACTTAGCCTCTGAGGAGTATTTCAAATCGGTCGATTTGAAGCAGCTCAAGGCGCGTGTGATTCAGTGCGTGTTTCAAGATGGGAAGGGCGCTGCGTGGAAGGTGGTCAGCTTTCATGCAAAACGCGCACGTGGACTCATGGCACGTTTTGCGATTGAGAACCGCATCACCAAACCCGAAGGGCTAAAAAGGTTTGATGCAGAAGGGTATGCCTTTGCCGCAGACGTCTCAACCGAAGATAAGCTCGTGTTCAGACGCCCCGGCGCATAACTTCAACCCTGCTTAGTGCATGCTCCAGCCGTGGCTCACCACCACCGACTGACCGGTGAGTGCATTGCTTTCAAAGCCCGCCAAAAACGCGATCACGTTTGCTACATCTTCAGTTGTGGTGAATTCGCCGTCGACCGTGTCTTTCAGCATGATGTTTTTAATCACTTCCGCTTCGCTGATATTGAAAGCTGCGGCTTGCTCGGGGATTTGTTTTTCGACCAGAGGCGTGCGCACAAAGCCTGGGCAGACGACGTTGGCCCGCACGCCTTTAGGCCCACCTTCTTTGGCAACGACTCGAGCAAGACCCAGGATGCCATGCTTGGCAGCCACATAGGCTGACTTCAAGCGCGAGGCCTCATGTGAGTGCACCGAGCCCATGTAAATAATTGAGCCGCCGCGCCCGGCAGCATACATATGCTTAAGTGCGGCCTTAGTGGTTAGGAAGGAACCGTCCAGGTGAATCGATACGACTTTTTTCCATTCTGCATAGGGAAAGTCTTCCACGGGATGCACGATTTGTATGCCTGCGTTTGCGACCAAGATATCGATACTGCCAAATTGTTTAACGGTTTGATCGATGCCCGCGTTCACAGCGGCTTCGTCGGTCACGTCCATGACCACACCCATTGCCTTGCCGCCTGCGTCAATGATTTGTCGTGCGACCGCATCTGCGGCCATCTGATTCAAGTCTGCGATGACGACTGCTGCGCCTTTTTGTGCGAGGGTGAGGGCGGCTTGGCGACCGATACCGCTGGCAGCACCAGTGACTAACGCGACTTTGCCTTTGAGGGACATATCATTTTCCTTAAGAGATAACGAAGAGAATATTTAAAGTACAGCAGGTTTTAAGTGTTGATGAATGACGGACATCTCTTGGTCGATTGCAGCGACCGTATTGTGTAATTGTGTCATGGGATAGCTGAGCGCGGGCTGACTGCCGTCGCTCACGATTGCAGGAAGTGGTGGCAGATAGCCGCTTCGATGGGCTTCCAGAAAAGGAACAAGTGCCAGAAGATGATCTGTCATCACGCTTGGCGCTTCAGGGGCTGTTGCGAGCGTGTGCACCACCGTTGCAATCTGAGACGCGAGCGTATGGTTCTGAATCATCAGATTATTAAATTCGACCGCATGCCATTGGCGCGAGTGTGGCTCGAGCATCATCCGGTAAAACGCATCGGCTAGATTGCTCAACGCAACATATGCATTTTTACGTGACAACCTCCAGGCTAAGTCGGCGTGCTTAACATGCTCGTTTAAAGGATTCTTCTCTGCTTGTTGAAACGCCGCGACATACTTCAACCCGGCACGCAAATACTCTCGGTTCGCTGAGATCGCTGCACGGGTGAGCGACGGCATAAACTGCGCTTCCCACCACGGCAAGAAGTAGCTGCAGCCAAACGAGATGACTGAACCAATGAGGGTGTCTAGGGCACGATCCCCAATGACGGTTGCTGCCGTAGGATCGACAAAGTGAAAGGCAAGTAACACGGCGTTAGTGTTGAAGACTGACGCGACCATGTAGTTGATCTGTAGCATGCTGCCACCGATGATGGTTGACAGCACCATGATCAGGAGTAGCCAAGAGTTGTTCAGGTTGGCAAACATAATTCCAAGCGCGATGGCGCAACCCAATAGTGTGCCCACCAAACGCCAGCCATTACGCTGGCGCGTCAGCGCAAAGCCCGGCTTCATGATAATGAGTACCGTCAGCAGGATCCAATAGCCTTGTTTCGCGAGCTGGGGCACGAGCGCCCAGACGGTCATGGCGACACCGGCCGCAAGAGCGACGCGCAAGGCATATCTGCAAATCGGGGAGTCAAGACGCAGATTGCTAGTGATCATGCGTAAGCGATAGCGCTCACGCGATAGAAATTGACTGAGCGACTGATCGAGTATGACCGATTCCAAGGGCTTGGCATTCGGCTTCCGCTGGGTGGCTTCGATCATGCGCTCAATGATTGCGGCGCTGTGGCGCAAGCGACGAAGAATCTCAATGCACAAGTTATAAGCATTAGGGTCGCTTTGTGCAAAACCGTTGCGTGTCATTTGTTCGATTTCATATTCCAACGCACGTAGTTCTGCTTTCACGCTACTACGATGGGAGGCCGCCGCTTCTCTTGAGACAGACAAGGCGATGTAGTCGAGATCGATCGACATCTTGCGCAAGGCGTCACGCATAAATAACAACGCGTCGGAATCGCCTAGTTTTTCTCTCAGCAGTGCGTAATCTGTGCGCGTGGCGACGAGTGTTTCAAGGATATCGATCATCTCGATAAACAGATTCCACAACATGATCCGTTTGGAGTCCGTGATGAGGCCGACCTTTGCTAGCCCGCGCAAGACCATGTCACGCGCACCTTGGTGTTTGTCTGTCATGCTTGATTGGCAAGCGACCAGTTTGCGATAACTGTCCTCGAGGTCTCGACCGCAGTCATACATATCGGCGCGCCGGCCAACATAATCGGCGGTCGCGAAGAGTGCAACGGACAACGCTTGTTCTTTTTCTCGAACATGCATCACACGGCTCAACGAATAGCTAAACAAAGTGTAAAAAAGGCCGCCGGCGAAAGAGGTCAGTGTGTGTAGCCAGACCTCGTTGGTTGGCATCGCTTCGTGCATGGTGACTGTCATCAGCAGCAAGCAAGCGAAACCGATTTGTCCGCCTTTTTTGCCGAAGACCGAGAGCATCGAATAGGCGAAGCACTGGCCAATCACGACAAACCAAATCAGAAGAGGATGGCTTGACGCCAAGCTGGTCACCGCGACCGTGACGGTGCTCAGTAGGGTTCCACCCAGCATTTCGCGTAGCCGATGCTCATGAGGACCGGGTTGGTCGATGAAGGCGACGCACAGTGCACCGAAGGTTGCAATAAGACCTGCCCCATACCACCCAAAGATTCCTCCCAGAATGGTGATGGGCAGCAAAATGCCTGCAGCCCGGCGCACACCGCTATACAAGTGGTGGCTAAACAAAAAGCGCTGAAGTTGGCTGACTGCGTCGTTCATTGGGTATTGAAAAGGGGGGTAGGTATAAGCCAAACGCACGCCCCAGCAGGGTTTTGTGTGCAGCGCAGCAATTTATCCAATAATCTAGCACCGTCTGGGCGTCTACGGTGAAAAAGCTAGGGACACAAGGCACATTTTGACCTAAATGCGCTGTGACCCAACGATTTCGTAGATATTGCCGAGTTGCGCTGCGCCGCACAACACGGTAAAGTTTCAGGTTCGTGCCAAAAAACTAACCGTTTTTTCGTGCGATGGCTTTTAAAGTTTGGGTCACCACCCAACCATCTTTGCCATTTAACTTTTGCTGCTGCCCCTGCCACAAGCATCGGTCAGCGCTTCCGTTTCGATCCAGTGCACCCCTGTTGGGTGCGTGCATAGCCGAATGGCGAATGCGTGCCGGGTTGGCAAGGTGTCCGGGTGGCCAGGCTCCGTGAGTCTGAAAACGTCGGGTCATGTTGCAAAACCTGTCGCGGTTCAGCGTTTCTCTTTTCCGAGGATGCAGTCATATGGGCGATGCCGGTAATGAAAGGAATGACTTTATGGAACTCAATGGCGCAGACATCGTCGTGCGTTGCTTGGCTGACGAAGGCGTAGAACACGTTTTTGGCTATCCCGGTGGCGCTGTCTTATACATTTACGACGCAATTTACAAACAAGAGAAGTTCAAACATATTCTGGTGCGACACGAGCAAGCAGCCGTGCACGCGGCAGATGCCTACGCGCGCTCGTCTGATAAGGTTGGCGTTTGCCTAGTCACAAGCGGTCCGGGTGTGACCAATGCCGTCACAGGTATTGCGACAGCCTATATGGACTCGATCCCAATGGTGGTGATCAGCGGACAGGTTCCGACCCACGCGATCGGTGAAGACGCATTTCAAGAATGCGACACGGTCGGTATTACCCGCCCATGCGTGAAACATAACTTTTTAGTGCGCGATATAAAAGACTTGGCTGACACGCTGCATAAAGCGTTTTACCTCGCGCGTACTGGACGACCTGGCCCCGTGCTGGTTGATATCCCCAAAGACATCACAGCGGCGCGCTACAAGTATTCGCCAGCCAAGGGTGAGCCCGTGATGCGTTCCTACACGCCTGTCGTGAAAGGACATCAGGGGCAAATCAAAAAGGCAGTGCAGATGCTGCTGCAAGCCGAACGCCCAATGATTTATTCGGGTGGCGGTGTGATTTTGTCCGACGCCTCGGCAGAGCTACAACAATTCGTCAAGATGATTGGTGCACCCTGCACGAATACCTTGATGGGCTTGGGTGCGTATCCTTCAACCGATAAGCAATTCGTCGGCATGCCCGGTATGCATGGCACTTACGAAGCAAACATGGCGATGCAGCACTGCGATGTCTTGATCGCAGTCGGCGCGCGGTTTGATGACCGCGTGATTGGTAACCCCAAACACTTTGCTCAGAATCTACGCAAGATTGTGCATATCGATATCGATCCCTCTTCGATCTCTAAGCGCGTGAAGGTCGATGTGCCAATCGTTGGGAACGTTAAAGACGTCCTGATTGACTTGATGGAGCAGTATCACGTCGCAGCCGCAGAGACCAAGCCGAATAAAGACGCCTTGGCCAAGTGGTGGCAGCAGGTGCAAATCTGGCGTGGCAAAGAGTGCATGAAGTTTGCTGATTCGGCCGAGCTGATTAAGCCTCAGTCAGTCGTACAAAAACTTTGGGAAGTGACCGCGGGTGACGCGTACATCACGTCCGATGTTGGGCAGCATCAAATGTGGGCTGCGCAGTACTACGGCTTTGACAAGCCGCGCCGTTGGATTAATTCAGGTGGCTTGGGCACGATGGGCGTTGGTTTGCCCTACGCGATGGGTGTTCAGATGGCTCACCCCGACGCAACGGTTGCGTGCATCACGGGCGAGGGCTCAATCCAGATGAACATTCAAGAGCTCTCCACCTGTCGGCAGTACAACCTGACGCCCAAGATCTTGTGTCTGAACAATCGTTACCTCGGTATGGTTCGTCAATGGCAGCAAATCGATTATTCATCCCGCTACGCTGAGTCCTACATGGATGCCTTGCCTGACTTCGTCAAGCTGGCCGAGGCGTATGGCCACGTCGGTATGCGCATCGACAAGCCCTCGGACGTCGATGGCGCGTTGCGCGAAGCGTTCAAGTTGAAAGATCGCCTAGTTTTCATGGACTTCATTACGGATCAAAGCGAAAACGTCTGGCCAATGGTCAAGGCGGGTAAGGGCTTGACCGAAATGTTGCTCGGCTCTGAAGATCTATAAGGAGACCACCATGAAACACGTTATTTCTGTTCTGATGGAAAACGCTCCTGGCGCACTCTCGCGTGTGGTGGGTTTATTTTCTGCGCGTGGTTACAACATTGAAACCCTGACGGTTGCGCCCACTGAGGACAGCACCCTGTCACGCTTGACGCTTGTCACCATTGGGTCCGATGATGTGATCGAGCAAATCACTAAACACTTGAATCGTTTGGTTGATGTGATCAAAGTAGTTGACCTGACAGAAGGCCCGCATATTGAGCGCGAACTGATGTTGATTAAAGTGCGCGCAGTGGGTAAAGAGCGCGAAGAGATGAAGCGTATGGCGGACATTTTCCGTGGACGCATCATCGACGTAACAGATAAGGCCTACACCATCGAACTCACGGGAAACCAAGAGAAGGTGCAGGCTTTTATTGATGCGCTGGATCGTAGCGCCATACTCGAGACCGTTCGTACGGGCGTCTCGGGGATTGGCCGCGGCGAACGCATTCTAAAAATTTGATCGGCACTGGCCGGTTGATTTGATTCAACGTGATTGTTTTACGCATTACTGCATTCAACTTATAAAATCTGGAGCCCAGAATGAAGGTTTATTACGATAAAGATTGTGATCTGTCCCTGATCAAAGGTAAGACCGTTGCAATTATTGGTTACGGTTCGCAAGGTCACGCACATGCATTGAACCTGCATGAGTCGGGCGTTAAAGTCGTCGTTGGTCTTCGTAAAGACGGCGCGTCGTGGAAAAAAGCTGCCAATGCTGGCTTGAAAGTCGCTGAAGTCGCTGAGGCAGTCAAAGCAGCGGATCTCGTCATGATGCTCTTGCCCGACGAGAACATCGCCCAGGTCTATCGCGAAAGCGTGCATGCCAACATCAAGCCTGGTGCAGCGCTCTCGTTTGCACACGGGTTTAACGTGCACTACGGCCAAGTTGTGCCGCGTGACGATATTGATGTCGTGATGATCGCTCCTAAGGCACCTGGCCATACCGTGCGTGGTACCTACTCGCAAGGTGGCGGCGTTCCATCGCTTGTGGCTGTGCATCAAGACAAATCGGGTTCGGCCCGCGATGTCGCGCTGTCTTATGCTTGCGCAATCGGCAGTGGCCGTGCGGGCGTGATCGAGACAAACTTCCGCGAAGAGACTGAGACTGACTTGTTCGGCGAGCAGGCCGTGCTGTGTGGCGGTACGGTTGAGCTCATCAAAGCCGGCTTTGATACGCTGGTCGAAGCAGGCTACGCGCCTGAAATGGCTTACTTCGAGTGCTTGCATGAGCTCAAATTGATCGTTGATCTGATCTATGAAGGCGGTATCGCCAACATGAACTACTCGATTTCGAACAACGCCGAATTCGGTGAGTATGAAACAGGTCCAAAGATTGTGACCGATGCAACACGCGATGCAATGCGCCAGGCGCTGAAAGACATTCAGACGGGTGAGTACGCTAAGCGCTTTATCCTTGAAAACCAAGCGGGTGCGCCTGCCTTGATATCGCGTCGTCGTATCAACGCCGAATCGCAAATCGAAGTCGTAGGTGCAAAGCTGCGCGCCATGATGCCTTGGATTGCTGCGAATAAGCTGGTTGATAAGACCAAGAACTAATTCTGGGTTGTCTCAGGTGTTTTGTGCCGTTTTGACGACACAAAGCTCTGCCCCAGTTTGCCTGGCCTTCGAAAACACGCCCTTCGGGGCGTGTTTTTTTGGGTTAACCTTTCGCTTACGATGAATACACCACATTATCCCCACCCCATTATTGCCCGCGAGGGTTGGCCTTTTCTCGCGGGCTCCGTCGCGATCGCCTTGCTCGTGACGTTTCTGTCTCCGGCTTGGTCTATTCTTTTTTGGGTGATTGCAGTCTTTGTCTTGCAATTTTTCCGAGATCCCCCGCGTTCGGGTTCGACCGAGAGTAATGCGGTGTTGTCTCCCGCAGACGGGCGCATCGTAGTGGTTGAGCAAACGCTTGATCCCTATGCTCAGCGTGAGGCGCTCAAGATCAGTGTGTTCATGAATGTCTTTAATGTGCACAGCAACCGCAGCCCTGTCGACGGGGAAGTGCTGAGTACCGAATATTTCGCAGGTAAGTTTTTTAATGCAGCGCTTGACAAAGCATCGCTTGAAAACGAGCGTAATGCTATGGTCCTGCGCACGAATGCTGGGCATATCGTGACGGCGGTTCAGGTGGCTGGTTTGGTTGCGAAGCGCATACTTTGCTATGCCAAGACTGGAGATGCCGTTGCGCGCGGTCAGCGTTACGGTTTTATTCGGTTTGGTTCGAGGGTCGATGTCTATCTGCCAATTGGGTCACGACCACGTGTCGCGATCGGCGATAAAGTCAGTGCAACGAGCACAGTGCTTGCCGATTTACCCTCTTAAACTTCTGAGGCGCCTCCATGGCTAACAACCCAATGCGCGACCCTGAACAACGCCATCGCGGCATTTATCTGCTTCCCAATGCCTTCACGACCGCGGCGTTATTTGCAGGTTTTTATGCCGTGGTCCAGGCGATGAACGGGCGCTTTGAGATGGCTGCAATCGCAATTTTTTGTGCCTTGGTGCTGGATGGGATGGATGGTCGCGTCGCCCGCTTGACCAACACCACGTCGGCGTTCGGTGAGCAATACGACTCCCTCTCTGATATGACGTCATTTGGCGTTGCGCCAGCGCTGGTCATGTACGAATGGATGCTGCACGACCTCGGCCGCTGGGGCTGGCTTGCGGCGTTCGTGTATGTGGCTGGAGCAGCCCTTCGGCTTGCGCGCTTCAATACGAATATCGCAGTGGTAGACAAGCGTTTCTTTCAAGGTCTTCCCAGTCCTGCCGCCGGGGCATTGATTGCCGGTTTTGTTTGGCTCGTTGTGGATAACCGTTTGCAGGTCCCTCGCGAATTTCTAGCGTGGACCTCTTTTGTGTTGACCCTGTACTGCGGCATTGCGATGGTGACTAATTTGCCGTTTTATAGCGGTAAGTCGTTTGCGTTGGGTCGTAGCGTGCCGTTTTGGGTCATTTTGGTATTCGTCGCGGGGTTTGTGTTTATCTCGAGTGACCCTCCCGTCGTGCTGTTTGCGTTATTCGTAATTTATGGCTTATCGGGTTGGGGTGTTTGGTTATGGCGTTGGCGTCGCCAGGGTCAGTTGTCCGCTACGCGTCAACAGCGATAAAAAAAGCCGGCTTAGGCCGGCTTTGACGTTACTGACTTTAGCTTTAGATAGCGCCAAAGGGGTTGTCACCTAGACTCGCTGGGTCGGGTGCAGGATGGAACCGCGTGACGCGATCGCCTTTTGGACCCATGTAGACATACATCATTGCAGGCCATACGCCGTATTGTTTGTAGCGGTAGGCCCAGACAATTTCATTGTCCTTCGCGATGCCGTACATATTTGAGGGCGGTCCGAAGTGACATGCGACCTGTACGGCTGTCCAGCCGATCGTAAGAACCTCAAACTGCGGATCGGTGAGGATTTGCTCAATCTTAATGATCTTGCCGTCTTTTGTGGTGTTTGCACCCCAAGCAAACTGGCCGTATGGTTGACCGGTCCACACCAGACGCTCGGTGCCGTCAGCGTTCTTGCATGTGCTGTCTGGCTTGCCGTGCACCTTGATCACGTCGGCGACGGCCGTGCCAGGGGCGACCGATCCGATGGTGTTGCACCCAGTCACCAGGGCAGCGCAAACTAATAGGCTAAGCTTTACCGCCATTTTTCCACGATGCTTACGTGAAACAAGCGTGCGTACATTAAAAACATGATTCCGTGCCGACATATGCTTAGCCTTAAACGTGGGGTTCACCGCCATTTTATCCAATCAGCTATAATCATGCCGCTGTGCTTATAAAAAGTATTGTTTTAAAAGCTCTTTAATCCCTTCACGTCTGGGCGCCTCGGCCCCGACGCTTGTAATCTGAGGTCATAAAATGTCCGTAGCTGATATTAAAAAATCCGACATCGTTGCGCAGTTTCAGCGCGCTCAGGGCGATACCGGTTCACCCGAAGTTCAAGTGGCTTTGCTGACTGCTCGTATTAATGAGCTAACAGACCACTTCAAAACTCACCTGAAAGACCACCACTCACGTCGCGGCCTGCTTCGCATGGTTAGCCGTCGTCGTAAGTTGCTCGATTATCTCAAGGGCCGCAACCCTGATTCTTATCGTGCACTGATCGAAAAACTCGGTCTGCGCAAGTGATCGGAATCTGTGGGGCAGTCTCCCCGTGAATCAACCGTGGTCGATGCGGCACTCGTGCCGCGACGCCCACGGTTTTTCATTTGTAAGGAATAAATAGTCATGTTTAATAAAGTGACCAAATCATTTCAGTATGGCCAACACACAGTTGTGCTCGAAACTGGCGAAATCGCTCGCCAGTCATCGGGTGCAGTGCTGGTAACAATCGAAGACACCGTCGTGCTTGCAACGGTTGTTGCGAAAAAAGATGCAAAAACAGGCCAGGATTTTTTCCCACTGACTGTTGACTACATTGAGAAAACCTACGCAGCTGGCAAGATCCCTGGCGGGTTCTTCAAGCGTGAAGGTAAGCCTTCCGAGAAAGAAACACTGACGTCGCGCTTGATCGATCGTCCGTTGCGTCCTTTGTTCCCTGAAGGCTTCTACAACGAAGTTCAAGTGATCATTCACGTCTTGTCCTGCAACCCCGAGATCGATCCCGACATCCCAGCGATGATTGGCGCATCGGCAGCTCTGGCGGTGTCAGGCATCCCGTTTAATGGTCCGATCGGTGCAGCCCGCGTGGGTTATATCGATGGTCAGTACCTTGTGAACCCGACAGCGACTCAGCTCAAGACTTCGCAGATGGACTTGATCGTTGCAGGTACGGAAGCGGCTGTGTTGATGGTTGAATCCGAAGCGCAGCAACTGTCCGAAGAAATCATGCTTGGCGGCGTGGTGTTTGGCCATACGCAGATGCAGGTCGTTATTAGTGCGATTCACGATCTCGTGCGCGAAGCCGGCAAGCCAGATTGGGTGTGGGCACCTGCTGCTAAAAACGAAGCGTTGATCGCTTCGGTGACAGCTGCTGCACAAGGCCCGCTCAACGCTGCCTACCAGACGCGTCAAAAGCAAGAACGTACGACCCAACTGCGTCAGGTGTACACAGACGTGCATGCAAAGCTTGCTGAAGAAGCCGCTGCCGCAGGCACGACTAAGCCTGATTCCGTGACGGTCGACAACATTTTGTTTGACCTTGAAGCCCGAATCGTACGTACTCAGATTCTGTCTGGCGAGCCACGTATCGATGGTCGTGACACACGCACAGTGCGTCCGATTTCGATTCGTTTGGGCGTATTGCCTCGCGTGCACGGCAGCGCCTTGTTCACACGTGGTGAAACACAGGCCTTGGTGATTGCCACCTTGGGTACCAAGCAAAATGAACAAATCATCGACGCCCTCATGGGCGAGTATCGCGATCGGTTCTTGATGCACTACAACATGCCTCCTTTCGCCACCGGCGAAACGGGTCGCGTGGGCACGCCGAAGCGTCGTGAAATCGGTCATGGTCGTTTGGCGAAGCGTTCGCTGGTGCCGTTGTTGCCAGAAGCCGCAGATTTCCAGTACACCATTCGCTTGGTCTCTGAAATCACCGAGTCAAACGGTTCTTCGTCAATGGCCTCGGTCTGCGGCGGTTCGCTCGCAATGATGGACGCTGGCGTACCCGTTAAAGACCTCGTTGCGGGTGTCGCGATGGGTCTGATCCTCGACGCAGGTAAGTTCGCTGTGTTGACCGACATCCTTGGTGATGAAGATCACCTCGGCGATATGGACTTCAAAGTGGCTGGTACCGACAAAGGTATTACTGCTTTGCAGATGGATATCAAAATTCAGGGCATCACCAAAGAAATCATGCAGGTTGCTTTAGCGCAAGCGCGCGATGGCCGTATGCACATTCTGTCGAAGATGCGTGAAGCCACACAAGGTGTGCGTACCGAACTTTCTGAGTTTGCACCACGCATGCTGTCCATGAAGATCAATCCTGAGAAAATCCGCGACGTGATCGGTAAGGGTGGTGCAACCATCCGTGCCTTGACCGAAGAAACAGGTTGCCAGATTGATATTTCGGATGACGGCGCAATCGTGATTTCAAGTGCAGACTTGGATCGCGCGCGTGAAGCACAACGTCGCATTACTGAATTGACAGCGGATGTCGAAGTTGGACAGGAATACGAAGGCAGTGTGCTTCGTCTCTTGGATTTCGGCGCAATCGTTCAGGTCTTGCCAGGCCGTGATGGCTTGTTGCACATCTCTGAAATCGCCAATTACCGCATCGCTAACATCAACGACGTTCTCAAAGTTGGTCAAAACCTGCGCGTTAAAGTGATCGAAGCCGATGACAAAGGCCGTCTGCGTCTGTCTGTGAAGGCAATTGGTGGAATTGAGCAGCAGGGCGGCGCACCCGCTCCAGAGGCAGCACCTGAGGCCCCACAGCAGTAAATAGCAACACATCAAACCCGCTCACCTTTGCCGGAGAGCGGGTTTTTTAATATGTCATAGTAAACTAAGTCTAATTAGTTTAGTTTAATAGGTGAATGGGTATGCAAACGATCAATATTCACGAAGCCAAAACACATTTGTCCAAATTGATTGAGCAGGCGACGCAGGGTGACTCTTTTGTCATAGCAAAGGCGGGCAAGCCCATGGTGCTCGTCGTACGATACGAACCCTCAGGCAACAGCAAGCCACAGCGGCTAGGATTTTTGAAAAATCAATTTATGGTGCCTGATGACTTTGATCGCATGGGCGACCGAGAAATAGAGCAAATGTTTAGCGGGAAGATATGAAGTTTTTACTGGATACTCATTTGCTTTTGTGGGCTGCTAGTCAGCCAGAAAAGCTCTCCGAGCAAGCGCAGGCATTGATCGGTGCGCCGGAACACGAGCTGTTTTTTAGTGCAGCAAGTCTTTGGGAAATTTCAATTAAACAAGGCCTTGGCCGAACGGATTTCGACGTCGATACAAGGGTGTTACGAAGAGCGCTCATAGACAACGGTTATCAGGAGCTCAGCATCACCGGTCCGCACACTCTGGCCTTAGAGCATTTGCCGGCGCTACACAAAGATCCGTTTGATCGGATTTTGCTTGCCCAGGCGAACACAGAGGGCATTACCTTGCTGACTGCAGATAGAACGGTGGGCCAGTATCCGGGGTCCGTGCGCCTGCTCTAAGGTTCTTGAAGGCCTAACGAGCGTAACAGCCGGCTAGCCTGAATAAACGATCACGTTTTAGCATTGCGACGGTCGCTTCTGGCTGGCGGCGACCTGTTTCGACGAGTGCGTGAATCGTTGCGTCGATATGATGACGCAAGAGTGACTGGTGTGTGGGCCACCACTGCACGAACAAACGATCCGGATCGATGAGGCCTAGTTGTTGTCGGCGTAGTTCTGAGCGACTGAAGTCCTTGGTGTTCCAGGTGACGACACTAATCGGGGCGCAAGCGGTGTTGGCGACGGCAGCTACACCCGCAGCGGCCACATGCTTATCTTTTTTATCTGTATGTTTGAGCAGCGCTTCGTGCTCCGTGACGTCTCCCATATCAGCCTGTGGGAAGCGTTCCTGCATGCGGTGCCATTCTGTCTCAAGCACTTGAGGTTCGATTTGCCAAAGGCGCGCGGCATTGCGTTGCCACTCTTGGCCAATCTTATAGGTCCATAAGGGCGCGAATAGACCGGTCGCGGCCAAATCCAGAAGTAAAGGCCGCAGTAAGCCTGACATCATCACGCAGGCGTCGAGCACGAGTGCAGGACGACTCTCGGTCGTCATCGCAGGGCACGCAGTGCCGCACGTGAGATCGTCGCAGCATCTACACCAAAATAAGCCCTCAGCTCGGCGCGGGTGTCG
>CAJBTJ010000427.1 GCA_903958565.1 uncultured beta proteobacterium | reverse complement strand
GCCGTGACTGCTAAAACAAAACCATGCCGACCATCCAGAAAACCCAGTCTTAAAAAATAGATCCGGATAAAGGTCCACACGCTGTGAAGGACGATCTTGGGAAGACCTGCTCGCTTTCCTTCGGCAAACATCATTTTTGCTGCATCTCCTGAATAGCGATTGACTTTGTCAATCAAGGAGTCAAGCGTAGGATGCGGGTAGTGCAACAGGTGCGAGTGCATACGGCCCGGCTTGCCATCGGCCAGAGACACGCTCTCGTGTACGAGTACATCCGTAAATTTTCCTGACTGGCGCCGAAAAAGTCTTAGAACTAGATCTGGCCACCAACCACTGTGCCGAATCGGTTTGCCACAGAACTCAGACAAGCGGGGGACTGCGTAGCCACTGCTCCGCGGTGCCCGAAGGGTTGCAATGATTTCTTCGCGCAACGCGGGCGTGACACGCTCGTCTGCATCAATGGAGAACACCCAATCCTTGGTCGCGAGCGCCAAGGCACGATTCTTTTGGGGTCCAAAACCGGGCCAATCAGGGAACTGGTGCACGAGCGCGCCAAATTTGCGTGCGAGCTCAACCGTCCCATCGGCGCTACCAGAGTCCACGACGATGATCTCATCGGCGAAAGACACCGACGCGAGGCATTCGGCAATATGCGCAGCCTCGTTTTTGGTGATGATGATCACCGACAGACCCAAACCTAGGCTCGAAGCTTGCGTTTCCATAATCGCCATTTATTGTAGAGTGGCCCAACCAAGGGGTGCGAGGAGGTCCAGACGCGCTGAAGGAACCGTAATGGCCCTTGATTTTTCACGGAGAAGCGGTAAACGTTCGCGGGGTTCGATGTGCAAAGATTCTGTCCGTACGCTTGCGTTGTGTATAGGTAACGAAAGCCAAATTCTTGAGCAAGACTAACGTAGTCATCCGCAAAATATCCTTGCGGCCAACAGAAATGCTGCGACACCTCACCCAGGTGTTGTTTCAATAAAACACGGGAAGACTCAAACTCCTCGCGCATATGCGTCAAGCACTCCTCTCGCGTTTTCGATACCTGATCCCAGCGGGTATGCGTATGCGTGTGGCAATGAAACTCAAAGGTGCCTGCCTCACGCATCGCCTGTATCTCACTCCAACGCAACATGGCAGAGTCCGTCGAGCCCACTGCCCACAATGCTCGGCACTCAAGATGGCTGGGCAAGCGCGGCAACGTAGCGCCGTCATCCTCCGCGCAAGGCCGAGCCGGGCCATCGCCGATTAGCCCCGTCACCACAAACATCGCGGCGCGCAAGCCATATTTTTTAAGAATCGGATGCGCATACACCCAGTTATCCAAGTAGCCATCATCAAATGTCAACAGCACCGACTTAGGCGGCGTAGGCTTCCCGGCTAGAAAATCAGCAAATTCATCACAGGTAAGTGTCGTGTAACCCGCATCCACCAAGCCTTTCATTTGACGCTCGAAATTTCTGGGCAAGACCGTGATGGCCCCCACTTCTGGAGAAACGTGGTGGTACATCAACACCGGAACACAATGCGCAGTTTTCATTTTTTTTATGTTGCTATGCATATACTCGGGGCGCCAACTCTGCTAACCATCGGCGATAGACACGTTCAGTGTTCTGAGAAAGCGTGTGTGTATCAAAAATACTTTCAGTGCGCACACGGGCATAACCCGCACGTCCTAATTTACAGCGTAATTCTGGATCAACGATTAAACGATCGATTGCCTGACGAAAACCTATCACATCATCTTTCGCCACTAAGATCCCGGTGACACCATCAACGAGCATTTCCGCGACGCCGCCTACGTTCGTCCCAATCACGGCAAGCTCTTGCGCGGCAGCCTCGACAAAGACTGTACCACTCGCTTCTTCTTGGGTTGCCAAACAAAAGAGATCCATGCCAGCCAAAAGGTTCGGCACATCTCTGCGTGCCCCCATTAAGTGGGTCTGACTTGCAATGCCGAGTTCCGCAACGCGTTGGACAACACGCTCGTAGGTCGGGGACCCTGCTCCGACCAAGACCAAATGTAAGTTGCTGCGAGACTTCAGCAGCGGCGCGATCGCATCGAGCAGAATGTCATGTCCTTTTTTTGGCCGCATGACCGCGACGCACCCAACAACAATGTCTGAATCCTTCAGGCCTAGCTCATCGCGCAACGTGGAGGATGTCGGCATTGGCGCTAACAGAATCGGGCTATAGATGGTCTCAATGTGGGAGGGTGGCACACCTTTTGCGAGCAGCTGCCTTCTGACGAATTCACTCACAGTCGTAATGCGATGAGGGAACCAAGTATACGAAAGTAACGAATTAATTTTGCTAGACAAATGACGCGTGCGCACGATCAAAGGGGTGCCCGCTAGGCGACCGGCCGGCGCGGTAATAATCGTATCTTGTCGGCTATGCGTATTGAGCACATCAAACTTGCCCTGCTGCAAAATACGCTTAATGGTGAAAATGCCTCGGGCGATATTGACAACACCATCCATCGCTAAGGTATGCACCACAAATCCGACTTCGCGCAAACGCGTCACTAATTGCGCATCGGGTTGGCAAATCGCCTCTAGGTAGTGCCCTTGCTCCCGCATCGCGACCATTTCTTTAAAGATACGGTTCTCTTGCCCGCCGAAACTGGTCGCAGCCTCTGAGTGGACAATACGTAAGGGCCTAGCGCTCATCAATAGGTGACTTCCACATCCGACGCTGAGGTCCAGGTGGTCAGTTGCTCCACAAGCGTATCGGACAACCGCACCCGCCAACCGTCGCCTAGCCGTAAGGTACAACTTGCGCGGGCATTCTCATAAATAACTTCAACGGGAGTCCCTGCAAAACCAGTTTCTGGCGACGCACGGAAGGGGTTCAACACACGCTTGAGCATTGCCGCATCAGCATTCCCATTTAAGCGGATTCGCAGCGATTTGGCACGTGCCTCACGGGCGAGCTGAAGATCGTAAATATGCTCTGCCGCCACACGCATGCCGCCTGAGTATTCGTCATTACTGACTTTGACCTGCAGGATCAACAACTGATCATCACGCAAGCGATTTCGATGCTGCTCGATCAGTTCAGCGTACACGGCCACCTCTACTTGCGCTGTGCCATCATCCAATATCACAAAGAGCATCTTGCCACGGCGGCCCATCATCGTGCGCGTACTGGCGATCACACCGGCCACCCACTGAGGATCGCGCGAGGGTTCAATACGCGACAGGGGCTTGCTCACAAAGTGACGTACTTCTTCGCGCCAAGCGTCGAACAAATGCCCACTAAAGAAATAGCCTAAGGCAATTTTTTCTTCCGTTAAGCGCGCGCGTAAATCCCAAGGCGGACACTGAGAAAGCTCTGTGGCAACCACCTCGTGACTATCATCGCCAAATAACGAGACTTGATTCGCGCTACGACTAAATTGTTCGGCGGCTTCTAGCGCTGTGCCAAGCGAATGGATTAAGGCCGCGCGATTGGGCTCAATCTGATCGAATGCCCCAGCACGTATCAACGCCTCCACGCTGCGACGATTAACGGTATGACGATCGACACGTTGACAGAAATCAGACAACGAGGTGAAAGGAGCCTCTTGTCGCACACGAAGAATTTCCTCGACAGCCGCTTGCCCGGTCCCTTTTACCGCCCCCATTCCATAGCGAATCGTCCGAGGCGGTGCACCTTTAGCGCTGTGCGCATCGGCCACCGGCTCAAAACGATAACCTGAGGCGTTCACATCCGGAGGCAGGACAACGATGCCATTTGCGAGGCAATCTCGCCAAAAAATTTGTACTTTTCCTGTGTCATCCATGTCTGAGGACAAGGTCGCCGCAAAAAACTCAGCAGGATGATGCGCCTTGAGCCACGCCGTTTGATAGGCGATCAAGGCATAGGCAGCAGAGTGTGACTTGTTAAAGCCGTACCCAGCAAACTTCTCCATTAAATCAAAGAGCTTGATCGCAAGTTTTGGGTCGTAGCCTTTTTTAAGCGCACCTTGTTCGAACAGGTCGCGATGCTCGGCCATTTCCTCGGCCTTTTTCTTACCCATCGCACGACGCAGTAAGTCAGCACCGCCAAGTGAATAGCCTCCCACAATTTGTGAGATCAGCATCACCTGCTCTTGATACACAATCACACCATACGTACTTTTGAGAGTCGATTCAAGATCCGTGTGGAAATAGTCAACCGATGCGCGACCATGTTTACGATTAACGAAATCGTCCACCATGCCTGACTCAAGCGGGCCTGGCCGAAACAGCGCGAGCACCGCAACAATGTCTTCAAACGTATTAGGACGCAGCTTTTTCAGCAGCTCTTTCATGCCGCGCGACTCAAGCTGAAACACCGCGGTGGTGTTGGCATCACACAGAATTTGATAGGTGGCCGGATCGTCAAGCGGCAACGACATCAAGTCGAATTCGCGCAACTCAGAATTGAACCCACGCACAAAGCGCACAGCCCAATCAAGAATCGTCAGATTACGTAAACCCAAGAAGTCAAACTTAACAAGACCTGCAGCTTCGACATCGTCTTTATCAAATTGCGATACCGCACTGCCCTCGTGTCCTGGCTGGCAATACAGGGGACAAAAATCAGTCAGCTTGCCAGGCGCGATCAACACACCGCCGGCATGCATACCCACGTTGCGCGTCAGACCTTCAAGTGGTCGAGCAAGATCAACCAGCGCACGCACTTCTTCTTCGTTTTCGTAGCGCTCTTTGAAGGCCGGCTCATCTTTTAGCGCGCGATCTAAGGTCCAGGGGTCAGCCGGGTTATGCGGGATCAGCTTGGATAGCCCGTCGCAAAGCATGTAGGGCATATCAAGCACTCGCCCCGCATCGCGCACGACCGCTTTCGCACCAAGGGTGCCAAAGGTTGCGATCTGACTGACCGCTTCGCGACCGTACTTCGTCTTAACGTACTCAATGACACGCTCGCGATTATCCTGACAAAAATCAATATCAAAGTCAGGCATCGACACGCGTTCTGGGTTCAGAAAGCGCTCAAAGAGCAAGTCGTAGCGAATTGGATCTAAGTCGGTAATGCCGAGCGAATACGCAACGAGCGAACCCGCACCGGAGCCTCGGCCTGGCCCAACGGGAACACCGTTGTTCTTTCCCCAATTAATGAAGTCTTGAACGATCAAGAAATAACCAGGAAAACCCATATTGATGATGGTTTTGCACTCGAGGGCCAGGCGCTCGGCATATAGCGGGTAGGCCTCTTGGCGCTTGGTCTCCTCGGGGAATAGCTGCAGCATGCGCCGCTCAAGCCCCTGCTCTGACAGCTGAACCAAGTAATCATCAAGAGAAACCCCCTCAGGGGTCGGAAAATTGGGGAGTCTCGGTTGCCCAAGCTCTAGCGTCAGGCTGCAACGCTGTGCAATGGCAACGGCGTTGGCCAAGGCGGACGGCACGTCTTTAAAACGCTCGTGCATCTCTGGGCTGGACAACAAATATTGGTCGCGAGTAAACCACCGAGGGCGCCGCGGATTCGTGAGGATCTCGCCTTCCGAGATGCACACACGGGCCTCGTGCGCTTGAAACTCAGTGGGACCAAGGAACTGAACGGGGTGCGTCGCGACGACTGGCAAATCACATTCGGAAGCGAGCCCAAGTGCCGCATGCACGTAAGACTGATCGGCCTCGGCTTCCGTGCGCTGCAGTTCGATATAAAAGCTATCTGGAAATGTTTTTTTCCAAAAAAGCGCCAAGGACTTGGCCAGCTCGTGATTTCCGGCCGACAGGGCTTGCCCGATGTCTCCGCCTCGCGCACCCGACAAGACAATCAAACCCTGAACACCCTCAAACCACTCGCGACGCATTTCTGCTCGGCCGCGGTGAGCGTTTTCAAGCCATGCGCGCGTTAAAAGCTGGCAAAGCGCCAGATATCCAGCCTGCGTGGCCACGAGAAGTAAAATACGGGTAGCTTTGTCTCGGTCTTCGTCGTTGGATAGCCATACATCGCAGCCGACAACCGGCTTGATTCCGCAAGAGCGCGCCGCCTTGTAAAATTTGATCAAGCCAAAGACATTTGAGAGATCAGTGAGTGCAACGCTAGGTTGGCCAAGCTCGGTCACTCGCTGAATCAGCTCCGGAATGCGCACCGTCCCATCCACAACCGAGAATTCGGAGTGAACGCGCAGGTGCACAAAAGGGTGTGTCTGCAGAGGGGACTGGGCTTTTTCGTGCATGGGTTGATTGTACCTTTTTCGGCCTTGCCCAAACCGCTTTGTATTGAGCGATACTTAGGGTCTAATAGCATTTATAGGCCTCCGCTTTGAACAGGAAAGCAGTATGAAATGGATCGTTTTGACGGGTTGGATTGCAGCGATCCTTTTTGCCCACTTCCGAGGCCGTGTTCGCTTGCCCCTGGGCCGACAGTTATTGGATCACTCCATAATCTTGGCGCCGATCAACGCGCTGATGGTGCTTAACTCTCGGGTACCGACGACGCCCTACATCCCAAACGATACGATGCCAGAACTCAAGCTTCTGGAGGACAATTGGGAAGTTATCCGCGACGAGGCGCTGCATCTGAACCACTTGCAGCAGATCAAGGCGCCTGAACTGCACAACGATATTGGTTTCAACTCATTTTTCAAATACGGTTGGAAGCGTTTTTATTTGAAATGGTATGACGCGAGTCACCCTTCGGCAGCGGCACTCTGCCCCAAAACAGTCGCCCTGCTCAATCAGATCCCAAGCGTCAAGGCGGCCATGTTCGCCGAACTGCCTCCAGGCGGCCAACTGAATCCGCACAGGGACCCGTTCGCCGGCTCTCTGCGCTACCACCTAGGTTTAGCCACGCCCAATAGCGACCTGTGCTACATCGATGTGGACGGGATTCGTCATAGCTGGCGCGATGGCAAGGGTGTCATTTTTGATGAAACCTACGTGCATGACGCTTATAACCACAGTCCAGACAATCGCATCATTTTATTTTGTGATGTTGAGCGCCCCACAAAATGGGGATGGGTCTCAGCCTTCAATCATTGGTTTGGTCGGGTCGCGATGTCGGCTGCGAGCTCCCCCAATGCAGAGAGTGATCAAACTGGGTTCATCAATAAGCTCACGCGGTACCATTGGCAGCTTGACCAGAAACGTCGCGCCTTTAAAAAGGCCAATCGCACGGCATACAAAATCACGAAGTTCTCATTGATCGCCCTCGCGATTTACTTCTTCATCACCCTATAGTCTTAACGCTGCATCGCTTCCCACGCCTTTTGCAACCTCTTGACTGAGACCGGCATAGGGGTGCGAAGCTCTTGCGCAAAGAGTGCCACGCGTAACTCCTCAAGCATCCAGTAAAACTCGTCCATGCCCTTATCTTCAGCGCCTTTTAGGGTGCTCCGTGCTCGCGTGTATTGGGTCAGCATCGCTGCCATCTCCGACATTAATTTTGCGTCGCGCGCTGGATCGGTACGCAACTTGTCGATCCT
Source organism: uncultured beta proteobacterium (assembly GCA_903958565.1). Classification (GTDB taxonomy): domain Bacteria; phylum Pseudomonadota; class Gammaproteobacteria; order Burkholderiales; family Burkholderiaceae_B; genus Zwartia. The sequence goes on along the minus strand of CAJBTJ010000427.1, from coordinate 8,157 downwards.
TGCGATCGCGGCCTTCAAGTAACGCGGCACATGACCAAGTTGAGCGTAAGGAATGCGCGAAACAAAATCTGACGGCACCAATTGCTGACTCTGGCTTTGCACGTCTTGATAGGTACCTGCATACGCTTTGGCTTGCGGCAGCTTACGCTGCAACGCAGCCCACTCGGTTAAGACCGCCCCCGCAAGACGCGCGACTTCCTGCGCGAGCAAACCAAGTTTGGCACGCCCTTCTTGTCGGCGCACATCGAAGGACTCCGCATCTGTAGGCCAGGGTTCGGCCAAACAGGCGCGCTCAATCGCACAATCAATGATCTGATCTCTTAACTTCTCTTGCGACCCCAAGGGCAGGTACAACATACTCAAGCGCGTCAGATCGTGAAGATTTTTTTCAAGAAACTTAACCTGTTCGCGTAACGCAATTTTGAATAGACGCACCAAGCCGTGCTGATGGGCTTGCAAGGCAATCTGCGGATCATCAAATACATCCAAGGCGCAGGTTGTGCCCCGATCAACTAAGGCCGGGTAACCCACCACTGTTTGACCTTTACGACGAATTTCCATGAGCTCAGGCAGTGCACCAAAGCTCCAGTCGGTGATCTCATCTTGTGCCAGCACATTCGCGACCGCTTGGTCACGATTAGCCAATTGCTGAAACGTTGCCTGCGCCTGCTTACCGAGCTCCGCACGGATTTGGGCCAGGTTACGCCCTGCAGCCAACATGCGCCCGTGCTCATCGATCACTTTAAACGCCATGAATAAATGTGCAGGCAGTGTCTCAAGCTTGAAGTCGGTCTGTAGAGGACGAATCTTGAGTTGCGCCCACATGTCTTGGATGATGCCGTCGATCAAACTACAGCCAGGCTGATCGAGTCGCTCGTACCAGCGCTCATAGAAGCCGCTTGCGTAGTCAGGCAGCGGTACGCAATGCCGTCGGATCTTTTGTGGAAGAGATTTCAACAGCAGTTGCACTTTCTCTTTGACCATCCCTGGCACGAGCCATTCGCAGCGTGCAGCATCGACCTGATTGAGGAAGTACAGCGGGATCGTCACCGTCAACCCATCTCTAGGGGATCCGGGCTCAAAGTGGTAGTCCACGCCAAGTCGCACACCCTGCCAGTCAAAAAACTTAGGGAAGACTTCCGTCGTGACACCTGCGGCCTCATGACGCATGAGTGCATCTTTGGTCAGGAGCCAAGCATTAGCCTGTGCAGCTGCCAAGCCTTTAAACCAATGTTCAAACGTCGCTGTTTGATGGATATCCGCTGGCAGCAAACGATCGTAAAAAGCCTGAATCAAAGCGTCGTCCACAAGAATATCGGGACGCCGGGTTTGATGTTCTAGCTTTTCAATCTGTGCAATGAGCTTTCGGTTCTGAGCGATAAAAGGTAAGTTGCTTTCGAGATCTCCGGGCACGAGCGCCTGCAGAATGAAAATTTCTCGCGCGCGCTCGGGGTCCAGCGGGCCGTAGTGAATGCGTCGACCGGCATAGACGGGTAACCCGTATAGCGAGCCCTTTTCATTGGCAACGACTTGGCCTAGCCTACGCTCCCAGCGGGGATCGGTATACGAGCGCTTGATCAGATGCCCGGCTACCCGTTCAACCCAGACAGGTTCGATCTTTGCGATACAGCGGGCATAGAGCTTAGAGGTATCAACCAGCTCGGCTGCCATGACCCATTTCCCAGCTTTTTTAAGTAGCTTAGAGCCAGGATGAATCCAAAAACGAATGTCGCGTGCCCCTTGGTAATGCCCTGATTCTTCGGACTTCAAGCCCAAATTACCTAAGAGCCCCGACATCAACGCAAGATGAAGTTGCTCGTGCGTCGCTTCGGTTTTATTCAGACGCCATCCTTGTTCACCAACAAGCGCCATGAGCTGACTATGGATGTCGTGCCATTCGCGCAACCGTAACGGTGAAAGAAACTGCTGACGCAGCTGCGCCACGAGTTTGCGTTGCGAATCTTTATGCGCAACCTGCTCGTGATACCAGCGCCAAAGCTTGATATAGGACACAAACTCGGATTTGTCATCCGAAAATTTGGAGTGCGCATTCTCTGCTGCTTCGCGCGCTTGCATGGGTCGATCGCGCGGATCTTGCACCGACAGCGCAGAAGCGATGATCAGCATTTCAGTCAGGCAATGTTGATCACACGCCGCCAGAATCATACGACCGATACGGGGATCAACCGGAAGCTTTGCTAAGGCGTGGCCAGTTGGTGTGAGCGCCTCTGGGTGCTCCCCGTCCGGATCCATTGCGCCTAATTCTTGTAATAAATGATATCCATCTGCAATCGCCCGGCCACTCGGTGGATCAACAAAAGGGAAGTCTTCAATACTGTTGAGCTTCAAGGCCTTCATTCGCAAAATCACACTGGCCAGTGAGGACCGCAAAATCTCAGGATCCGTAAACGCCGGACGATCTTTGAAGCTCTGCTCCTCATAGAGCCTGATGCAGACCCCTGGCCCCAAGCGGCCGCAACGTCCGGCGCGTTGATTGGCTGACGCTTGGCTGATCGGCTCCACGCGTAACTGCTCGACCTTATTGCGCCAGGAATAGCGTTTGATACGCGCCAAGCCACTATCAATCACAAAACGAATGCCCGGTACAGTCAGTGAAGTCTCTGCCACGTTGGTGGCTAACACCACTCTGCGCGCATTGGTGCTGGGACGAAAGATCTCCTCCTGCTCGGCCTGTGAGAGCCGTGCATACAGTGGCAGTATCTGCGTGCTGGGAGGATGATGTTTGCGTAGCGTCTCGGCCGCCTCGCGGATCTCACGTTCACCCGGCATGAAGACAAGGATGTCGCCGGCGCCCACGCGCGCGCACTCGTCGACCGCATCGGACAGAGCACTCATCAAGTCGCGCTCTTCATCGCGGGCTTGCGTGCGCTCTGAGGGTGTGTAGCCACTCGGGTTGCCGGGAGTCTCTGACTCTGGCGGTTCAACCGGGCGATAGCGAATATCCACCGGATACAGCCGGCCCGACACCTCAATGACGGGGGCAGGCGTGCCGCGCGCGTCGCAAAAATGCGCGGCAAAGCGACTCGCATCAATCGTCGCGGAGGTAATAATGAGCTTTAGATCGCGACGCTTAGGCAATAGCTGCCTAAGGTAGCCAAGTAGGAAATCAATGTTCAGGCTACGTTCATGGGCCTCATCAATGATGATCGTGTCATAACGGCGGAGCATGGGGTCACGCTGCGACTCCGCGAGCAAAATTCCATCCGTCATGAGCTTGATAGCCGTCTGCGCGCTACTGCGGTCCTGAAACCGCACCTGATACCCCACCCACTCCCCGAGCGGTGACTGCAATTCCTCGGCAATCCGGCGCGCCACAGAGCTGGCTGCCAATCGACGGGGTTGGGTGTGGCCAATCATCTTGGAGAGACCGCGTCCGAGCTCCAGGCAGATTTTGGGGAGTTGGGTCGTTTTGCCGGATCCGGTTTCACCACTGACGATCACGACCTGATGCGCGGCGATTGCGGCAGCGATCTCCTGGCGACGCCCACTCACCGGCAAATCCTCTGGATAAGTGATCGGAGGGGCAAGTCGTGGGGAAATGACAACGCTTTCTGGCCTTGAATCGGCTGAGCGCTTTGAATCGGGCATATTTTCGGATCCGTTGATCAGGACATTATAAAATTTATCGCTCAAACTCACAGCCCACGAGGTTTACAACACTAGCCACTATGCCAGACTCCCTAGAACAAGAAACCGTCTCCGCTCAAGAAGCCCCAGAGTTCGCTGCCGCGCAGTTTGTGCGCTGGTTCCGGGAGGTAGCTCCTTACGTACACGCATTTCGTGGCAAAACCTTTGTCGTCGCCTTTGGCGGCGAGTTGGTCCAGGCCAATGTCCTCAACACACTCGTCCAAGACTTGTCCCTACTTTCAGCCCTGGGCATCAAACTCGTGCTGGTGCACGGCTCTCGACCCCAGGTCAACGAGCAGTTGCGTCTGAAAGGCTTTAGTCAACAGTTCGATCGTGGCCGCTCCCCAATGGACGCCGATGCGCTTGAGTGCGCAAAAGAGGCCGCCGGCGAGATCCGCCTAGACATCGAAGCGGCGTTTAGTCAGGGTCTGCCCAATACGCCGATGTCACACGCCCAGATTCGCGTGATTTCCGGCAATTTTGTGACCGCCCGGCCCACAGGCATTATCGATGGCGTGGATTACAAACACACGGGTCAGGTGCGCAAGATTGATGTCGACGCTTTGCGCTCATCGATTGATCGCGGTTCGATTGTTCTGCTGTCGCCGCTGGGATTCTCACCAACGGGTGAGGCCTTCAATCTGGCGATGGAAGAACTCGCCACGAGCGTGGCAACCGCCTTGCGCGCAGAGAAACTGATTTTTCTGACAGAATCGCCTGGCGTCATCGCCGAAGACGGTAGTATCGACACCGAGTTGGCAAGACTCGATGCCGACGCACTCCTCGCCTCAGGCTCAATCGACCCTGACACCGCCTTTTATCTGCAGTTCGCCTCGCGGGCTGTCAAGCGCGGCGTCACACGCGCGCACCTCATACCGTTCTCAATGGACGGTGTCGTCTTGCTTGAAATCTTTACCCACGACGGTGTAGGCACGATGGTGGTGGAAGATACGCTAGACGACTTGCGACCTGCAACGATCGATGATGTGGGTGCCATTTTGCAACTGATCGAACCCTTAGAGCAGGATGGCACGCTCGTGCCACGTGGCCGCGCACTCATTGAACGTGACGTCGAAAACTTTACGGTGCTCGAGCACGATGGGGTGATTTATGGTTGCGCGACGCTGCATGACTTCCCCAAGGACCAGATGGCAGAAATGGGCTGTCTAATCGTGCATCCTGAATGGCAAGGAACTGGCGAAGGCGAAATTCTTTTGCGGCATATGGAGTCGCGTGCAAGAGGTCACGGCGCAAAACGTCTTTTCGTGCTGACCACTCGCACTTCGCACTGGTTCATCAAACGCGGGTTTGTTCAAGGCGGGGTCGCTGACTTGCCCAAAGAAAAACAAACGCACTACAACCGTTCGCGCAACAGCCTGATTTTTATAAAACGCCTGTAGGGCCAAGGGGCTATTCATCAACAAACCCCTGAAGCCCCTACAATACATTTACTTTGTTCAAGACAGGATTGACCGCCATGGGCCGTACCGTACAGTGTTTAAAGCTTAAAAAAGAAGCCGATGGGCTGGACTACCCACCCTATCCTGGCGAGATGGGCACCCGCATCTGGCAAAGCATCTCCAAAGAAGCCTGGCAGGAATGGCTAAACGTACAGACTCGTCTGGTCAACGAAAACAGATTAAATCTTGCGGATACGCGGGCGCGCAAATACCTGAAAGAACAAATGGAAAAACATCTGTTTGAAGACATCGACGTAGAAGCCCAAGGCTTCGTGCCACCGCCTGCCTAAACCCACATCCGAAGCGGTATGCGCCTACAGACGGCGTATACCGTTCTGTGTTGCCAACAAGGCGACATCGGCCGGACGGATGGCAAACAATCCATTGGTCACGACGCCCGGCACGTTATTGAGTTGTTTTTCAAGTGCAACGGCGTCTGTAATACTCAAGCCAGACACATCCAGAATCTGATTGCCATTATCAGTCGTGAAGCCTTCGCGCAATGTAGGCTTGCCGCCTAGCGACAACGCTACGCGCGCCACCGCTTGAGTTGCAATGGCAAGCACTTCAATGGGCAGCGGAAATTTACCCAACGTCTGCACAAGCTTTGACTCATCGGCAATACACACAAATTTCTGCGCAACGGAGGCGACGATTTTTTCACGCGTCAGCGCCCCGCCGCCGCCCTTGATCATATGGAGGGAGGCATTAATCTCATCCGCACCATCCACATAAACAGGCATCGACTCGACTTGATTCAAATCGAGCACGACAATACCTAAATCACTGAGCCGCTTTGCACTGCGCTCAGAGCTCGCGACAGCCCCGCGAAAACGTCCACGAAAACGCGCCAACCCATCGATAAACAAATCAGCGGTGGATCCAGTCCCCACCCCGATCACGGCATCCGTCTTGAGCATCGGTTCGATCAGTGAGAGCGCCGCCTCAGCAGCCTGCAATTTAAGATCTTGTTGAGAAAGCATACGACGGTCCTTTAGGATTTTTTTGGGGCATCAGGCGCGATATCGCCGACATCAGGATCAACCTCGCCTTCATCAGGGTCCGTCTCAGCGACCTCGGGCGCGAACAACGCTTTTGCCTGCTCTTCGGGCATCGCCTCGACGTTTTTCAAGCTACGCAACATCATACGCGTGCGCGATTCGGTTTGTCCGATGCGACTACTTGCCGTATCGAGTGACTTTTTGACATTTGCCAAGGTGTCGCCAAACTTACCAAACTCTGTTTTGACGGCACGCAGCACCTGCCAGACTTCCGAAGAACGCTGTTGAATCGCCAGCGTGCGAAAACCCATCTGCAAGCTATTGAGCAGCGCCGCAAGGTTTGCAGGGCCCGCTACGTTCACCCTGAGGTCGTGTAACTTATCTAACAGGCCTGGCTGACGCAATACCTCTGCATAGAGACTTTCACTGGGCAGAAACATGATCGCAAAATCAGTGGTGTGCGGCGGCGATATGTATTTGGCGACAATCGTCTTCGCCTGAAGCTCAATCGCGCGACCGAGCGCAGTGCCAGCCGCTTTCATGGCATCGCGATCCGCCAGCTCGTGCGCATCCATGAGACGCTCATACTCCTCTTTCGGAAACTTGGCGTCTATCGGCAACCAGACCGGTTCGTCGAACTGACCCTGACCTGGCAAGCGCACTGCGAATTCAACTTGTGCGTCACTGCCCGGCACCGTTTTGACGTTACGGGCGTATTGATCTGGGGTCATGCTGTCTTCGATCAGACGCGCTAACTGCACCTCTCCCCAGGTGCCACGGGACTTGACGTTTGTCAGCACGCGCTTGAGATCGCCGACTCCGGCCGCGAGGGTCTGCATTTCACCCAAGCCTTTATGCACAGCCTCTAAGCGATCCGAGACAAGTTTGAAGGACTCGCCCAAACGCTGCTCCAGCGTCGCATGCAGTTTCTCATCAACGGTTCGACGCATTTCATCGAGTTTGGCCGAATTGTCCTTTTGCAATGCCAGCAAACGCTCCTCAACCGCATTGCGCAATTCAGTGATGCGTCGCTCGTTGGCCTGAATCAGTGTTTGCAACTGCTCGGAAAACCCTGTGGCAAAACGATTAAGGGACTCGGCGCTTTCAGTGCGTCCGGCCGCCGCATCGCGCGCCATGGCGGCACGAAAATCGTTGTCGCTTTGAGCCAGTTCGGCCCGCAATGCGCGAGACGACTCAGCCAGTTCGGTGCGCAACTGACGGTGTGCCTCGATTTGCTCTTGCCTTAGGCTGCGCTCAAGGCGCTCTTGTGCACTTAGAATCTGATCGAGTTTTGGTTCGGTCGATGTCGCGCCCGTACGTGCGGCACGCAGCCAAGCCAACACTGCAAAGAGTGCAGCGCAGACACTCGCAAGAGTGGTCACGATTGACAATAAATTGACGTCCATCACTTGATCCCTAACTTTTCAGCGAAACGCTTTTCATTAAAGCCAACCGACACGGACTGATCGGCATACACCGTCAATGGCCGTCTCACCAACGCAGGATACGCCGCGATCAAACTGAGCCACTGCGCATCCGTCTGGGGCGCTTTTAAGGCATCATCCAAATTACGCCAGGTCATCGAAGCGCGATTGACCAGTTTTTCCCAACCACCCAAGGCAGCGGCCCACTTTTTAAGCGAAGCCTCTGGCAAAGGATGCTCACGATAATCTTCGAAACGATACGCAATATCACGTTGATCGAGCCACGCGAGCGCCTTGAGGCACGTACTGCACTTCGTCAGGCCAAAAATCTTTAACGTCATTACTCGATTCATCCTAAAAATTCATCCACTCACTCTATTTTACAAACCACTGTGGCTCAGGCGATGCGGCACGCATCGCCCACACCTACTCCATATGCTCTGTAAATCCCAACCACGCGTGCTGGTACGCACGACTGAGCGCCGGCCAGCCTGAGTGCTCTTGTTCGGGTACCACTTTTCGAATAGAGCGCAACAGACGCGACAGATTCTCGGCCCGCAAACCTTCGTTCACGCCACCCGCGCGACTACGATCAAAATCAATCAGCCAAATGCTGCCGCCCTG
>CAJBTJ010000426.1 GCA_903958565.1 uncultured beta proteobacterium | reverse complement strand
CCATGCCTAAACCGACCGGAACAAAGAAATAGGCGACGCTTATGTCGAGAGTTGCCATTTTTTCATCCCACTGATCTTTGCAGAGTTCGATGCAGGACCATGCAATGGCATAGCAGAGAGCCGCACACAGACCACAGGATAGTTTCCTAATGATGGCCTGGTGAGTCGGTGAAAATTTATCAACAAATAAATCTATCCCAATATGCGCCCCGTGAGAGGCGGCTACTGGTATGGCCAGAAAAACGACCCAAACGAATGCGAGGCGCCCAGATTCGTCAGCCCAGTCGATGGACATGTTGAGTCCGTAGCGCAAAGCGACTTGCGCTGAGACGATACCAACCATAAAGCAAAAAATTGCGACAATTGCAGCGATGAGTACGAAGTCAATGCCCTTGAAAAACTTGCCAAGTAAAGTCGTCGTGTCATAGGGCATCGAAATCGTATTCATTTTCTAATCTGCTTATGCTGTACTTATTTCGATGTCTCGGCTAAAACCTGGTTTACCAGATCTGCGCCCGCTCTTTTCTTGACACTCTCAACAACAGGGGCCGTTAACTCGCGCATTTTTGCGAAAGTTTCTGGTGGGATTTCTGTGTAGGTCATTTTTGTTTTGAGGTTATCTAACGCTTTTTGCTCGTCTTCTGCAGCCAAGCTACGTTGATACGCAACTGTTTTTGCCATCGCCTGCCGCACGGCAGTTTGATTGGCAGGACTCATCTTGTCGAACACGCGCTTGCTCGCGACCACAACAATAAAGTCAAAAAAGTGCGAAGAGTTTGATAGGTGTCTTTGAACTTCGGCAAAACGGTTTGCATTAATCACTGTATAGGGGTTCTCTTGGCCGTCTACCACTTTCTGCTCGAGCGCTGAATAGAGTTCCTTTACATCCATTGCAATCGGGTTTGCACCCAAGGCCCTAAACGAAGCAAGGTGCGTCTCATTGGGTTGCATGCGGATCTTCATGCCTTTTAAATCATCGACTGATTTAATGGGACCCTTGCTGTTGGTCACGTGACGCATGCCAAGTTCCATCCAGCCGAGCACGACAAAGCCTTTCTCTAGCAGCTTTTGATCGATCGCTTTGCCAACAGGACCATCAATCACGCGGTAAGCGGACTCGCGGTTTTTAAAGACAAAGGGTAGGCTGACTGCTTCGATCTCTGGTGCGATACGCGACATGAAAGCGGCACCAACCCAAGTCAGTCCGAGTGTGCCTGCGCGCACGCCGTCGACGTTCTCTTTTGCGCCACCCAACTGCATCGCGGGGAAGACGTCTACCTGAAGGGTGTTGTTAGTTAGGCGTGCGACTTCAGCTTTGAATATTTTTTCTACAGCAACGCTACTCGGATGTGAGGTCGCAAAGTTACCAGCGATCTGCAGTTTGTCCTGTGCGCTCGCCTGTAGACAGGTCGCTGACAGCACGAGTGCCCCGATTACGCTAGCGAGACGATGAATGACGATTTTTTTGCTGTTCATGATGCGTCCTTTGAGTGAGAGTGAAGTCGTTGATGCCCACGGCTGAGCAAAGTTTCGATTGAGGCTGGAAGGCCTGCATTCGGTTTTTCGGGTGGAGGCGAGAAGCTACCGGTCGTCGTTTGTCCTGCGTTCAAGCGAATGAGGGTTTCGGCATGGCGAACTGCGCTTGATACCCCGTCCACGACGGGGACAGGGAGTTTTCCAGACAAACTGCGCGCGAGTCCAGCCAGCGGGGCACCTGCCAAAATAATGACGTCTGCACCGTCTTCACTGACGCACAGGTTCGCCGTCGCAAGCAGGCTTGCGGCCTTGTCTTGTTGAATCGATCCAATGTTGGGGAGTGGCTCATCCAGACTACGGATGCTCACGAGTCGGCTACCCAAGCCGTAGGAATCAACGGTTTCTTGATACCAGGCGCGGATGCGGCGCGAGATCGCGACGATGGAGATGCGGTTGCCTAGCAGGCAGGCGCTTGCGAGCGCGGCTTGTGTCAAACCCACGACGGGGCAGGGCAACACTTCTTTCAGGCCCGGAAGACCTGGATCGCCAAAGGCCGCCACCACCACCGCGTCATAGTGGCCGGCGTGTTCACCAGCAAGCTGGGCCGCGGCGTAGGCACCAATTAGAGCCTCGAAACGCGTTTCGATATACGCCACTCCGAACGAGGCTGTGACGGTTTGAATGCTAGTGCCTGCACTTGCAGATCGTTTTGCTTCTGCATCGATCAGTTCCGACACGCTTGCGGAAATGTTTGGATTGATCAGCAAGATACGCATCACGTCGTCCTAGCGAGCAGAGGTCATGAGGGTTGGCTTGCCGCAGGTCAGGAATTTCCCCTTGCCTAAGCGTGGCAGGAAATGTTTACCATCCCACACCACTTCACCGTTACTGAGTGTTAAGCCCGGCCACGCCTTTAATTGGATGCCCTCATAAGGGGTGTAGTCCACGGCATGATGCAGCGCGCTGTTATGGATCGTGACGTCTTTCTCGTCCCAGATGACAAGATCCGCATCGGCACCGGGAGCGATCGTCCCTTTGCGTGGGTGTAGTCCGTAGGCTTTGGCAGGATTCGTCGAGGTCAGTTCGACAAACTTATTCAAAGAGAGTCGGCCGGTCAGGACGCCTTCGGAATACAGCAATGGCATGCGGGTTTCGAGTCCGGGTATGCCGTTGGGGATGTGACGAAACGGTTGCTCTTTTCCGTCAAGTTTTTTACCTTCTGGGCTGTCGTAATTAAACGGCGCATGATCCGACGAGAAGACCGAAAACAAGCCATCTCTCAATGCGTTCCAAATGACTTCTTGATTACTCCGGTCTCTGGGAGGTGGGCTGCAGATACATCGTGCACCCACATAGCTATCGTCGATGCCCAAGTCCTCAGCGGTGAGGAACAAGTACTGGGGACAAGTCTCAGCAAAGATCTGTAGGCCATGGCCGCGTGCCCAGCGGATTTGCTCGACGGCCTCTTTGCCCGAGACGTGGACAATCAGGATAGGGACATCGACCAACTCAGACAGGGCGATTGCGCGGTGTGTGGCTTCACGTTCGACAAGCATGGGGCGCGAGTGTGCGTGAAAACGGGGCGCAGTTTGTCCTGCAGCCTCGAGTCTGCGTGTCAGCCACTCAATGCAGTCTGCGTTCTCGGCATGAATCATGGCCATCGCACCGTGCTGTCTGGCTACAGACAACACATCGAGAATTTGACCATCGTTGAGCTTGAGGTCGTCATAGGTCATGTAGATCTTGAACGATGTATAACCCTCTGCGATCAATGCAGGGAGTTCTTCGTTCAGCACAGCGGGTGTTGGGTCACTGACGATAAGGTGAAAGGTGTAATCAACGTGTGCGCGGCCGTCGGAGCGGCGGTGGTAGTCCTTGACGGCGTCGCGAAGTGACTGGCCTTTTTCTTGTGCAGCAAAGGGAATGACCGTCGTGGTGCCGCCACAGGCTGCCGAGCGTGTGCCGGTCTCAAAGTCATCGGCCATTTTCATCGGAGCAGGCATGGGCTGGTCAAGGTGGCAGTGCGCGTCGACGCCGCCTGGGGTGACCACTCGGCCGGCCGCATCGATCGTTCTTTTGGCCGGTGGTAAATAGCTACCCACCACAACAATCTTTCCGTCTTTGATACCGATGTTGGCGTCAAACGTGTCGGCGGCGGTGGCGACGCGAGCGTTAGTAATGACGAGGTCAAGTGCGTCAGACATGCGAGAAGCTTCCGTTAAGAGCAGGTACTAATGCTAAATTCCCCATGTTGGGGCAGTCGATTGTCAACAACAGTGCATACATATTAATGTGTTGATCCATGTTTGCAGGTGTGACATGTTGTTTAGGGCTACGGTGGGGGTGGCACAGCATTTGCTTGTAGAGTCCTAAGCAATTGTCGTGCCAGATTCTAGTTTGATGAATAGTAATTAAGTAATATATTGTCAACAATGGTATTTACACTAATGTCGACATATTTGGAGTGATTGTGGATAAGCCAATTCGAATTGGGGTGCTGACCCCGTCGTCCAACACGGCACTTGAGCCTTTGACGAGCGCAATCGTTTCTGTCATGCCTGGCGTGACGGCGCATTTCAGTCGGTTCCATGTAACACAGATAGCTCTTTCTGATCAAGCACTTGGACAGTTTAATGATAGTAAAATCTTAAGTGCAGCCGAACTACTTGCCGATGCAAATCCAGACGTGATTACTTGGAGTGGGACGTCTGCTGGTTGGATGGGCTTCGAGAAAGACGCTCTGCTGTGTGAAAGGATTACTGAGCGAACGGGGATTCGTGCATCGACGGCAATTCTTGCATTAAATGAGTTGTTGGCGATTAAGAAGGTGAAGCGTTTGGGCTTAGTGACACCGTACACCAGTGATGTGCAGGAAAAGATTATTGCGAATTACGCAAAGATTGGAATTGAAGTGGTCGCAGAGACGCACAGGCAGATTTCGGTGAACTTTGACTTTGCTTTAGTTGAGCCCACAGAGATAGAGTCTGATTTGCTGCAGGTCAGCCGGGCGCAGCCCGAAGCGATCGTGACATATTGCACGAACCTGCGGGCCGCGCACCTTGCTGATCGGTTTGAGTCCCAAACTCAGATCCCATTGCTCGACACCGTGAGCACGACGGTTTGGGGTGCCTTACGCGCCGTGGGCGCGGATCCAGCTGGCATAAAAGGCTGGGGACAATTGTTTGATTGGAAGTAGGCCTGTGATGAAAATGAGTAACGCTCGAGGCGACTATGCAATCTAAGGTAACGGCTCGATTGCAAAGAGAGAACACGCAAGACGAGATCTACGAAAAGATTTACGGTGCGATTCTCGAACATCGTTTGCACCCAGGGACCAAGCTCGTCGAGGAACGGTTGGCGGAGATATTTAAGGTCAGCCGAGCCCGAATACGTGAGGTGCTGGCGCGCTTGGCACACGAGCAAGTTGTGGACATGTATCCGCAGCGTGGCGCGTACGTCGCACGTCCGACAATCGAGCAAGCCGTTCACGTGTTCGAGGCCCGCCGACTCATCGAACCCGAGTTGGTCAGGCGTTTGATTGAGAATCTAACGCCAGAGCGTATTGAGCGTCTTCGACAACACTGCTCGCTTGAGCAGGACGCTCGGCGTCGTGAAGACAAGCGCATGATCGTTCGCCTGTCTGGCGAGTTTCATATGCTGATCTCTGAGCTGGCAGGCAATCAGGCGTTGACGCGAACGATGCGGGAGCTCTCTTCTCTAACCTGCCTGATCATTATCTTGTACGACGCACCGACTGCGTCAAGCTGTCGCGCAGATGAACACAGTCTGATCACGGATGCGATTGCTAAGCGTGATATTGAGGGCGCACAAAAAATGATGCTTGAACATCTTGCGCACATTGAAGGCAGCTTAAATTTAGAGCCCGCCGATTCTGAAGTAGACCTCGCGACGATTTTTGCAGAGTGATCATGAACATTCTTTTGATTAATCCAAACACGAGCGCACATGTGACCGAGCGCATGCGAGCCAACGCCCAGCAGGCTGTGGGAGATGCCGCGACGGTTCATGCGTTTACTGCGCAATCGGGGCCCGCAATTATTAGCAGTCGCTCTGAGAACGCCATTGCCTTGGCAGAGATGCTTCGCTTGGCGGCTGCTCATCAAGAGGGGCATGATGTCCTGATGCTTGGCGTATCGATTGATACAGGTTTGCAAGCACTGAGAGAGATGCTGGATATTCCTGTGGTCGGTATGGCGGAAGCGGCATTGCTGACGGCAAGTATGTTGGGTGGAAAAATTGGCTGCCTAACGCTCGGGGCAGCGATGGTGCCTGCGTACGAGGAACTGACCGCTAGCTATGGGCTGGCTTCACGGGTGTCTAAATGGCGTGCGGTGGAGGTTCCGAGTGCGTTTAAGGCGACGGACGCAGACCCGGAGGTGGAGCGGGCCTTGATTCTGGCCTCAGAGCAATTGGTGCAGCAAGATGGATCGGATGTGATCGTGCTGTGTGGTGCAGTGCTGGCCGGTTATGCCCGGCAGGTTGCAAAAGCGGTTGGTGTTCCTGTCGTAGATCCCGCGCAAGCGGCTGCACTCCAAGCACTTACGCTCGCGAGGATGCGGCCTTCGAAACAGCAGAGCGGAAGTTTTGCTCGACCGAAAGGACGTATTTTCTCGGGGATCGATCCTGCGGTTGCTGGGTTGTACAAATCATAAACGGCTGGGCAAAAAATTAGTCTTTAGGAGCAGGGATGGACCGCAGAGATTTATACGGGTACCGCAACCAACGCCCTCATGCGAATTGGCCACAGGGCGCGCGTGTTGCGCTCAATTTTGTGCTGAATGTTGAAGAAGGTGCCGAGCTAAGCCTTGCTGATGGCGACTCTGCGAACGAACCCATGCATGAAGTCACGAGCAAAGTGACCACTGAACCAGATCTTTGCCGAGAGTCTCATTTTGAATTTGGATTACGCACGGCGTATTGGCGGGTCTTGCGTGAGTTAGATGAGGCCGGTGTGTCGTGCACGTTGAATGTATGCGGGCGAACTGCGGAGCGCACACCTGATTTATTGAGGGATGCAGTGGGACGCGGCCATGACGTGTGCGCACACGGCTGGCTATGGCAATCTCCGGCTGGACTGGATCGGACGCAAGAGCGTGCCATGATGCTCAAAACGCTAGATACGATAGAGGCCGTCTGTGGAGTAAGACCTACGGGATGGCATTGCAAGTCAACTCCAACTATCCATACGCGCGCCTTAGCCAATGAGCTTGGCTTGCTCTACGACAGCGATGCGTATAACGATGAATTGCCCTATTGGGCCGAGTTTGGTGACAGAAAGAGTCTTGTTTTGCCGTATCAGTTTGACACCAACGATATGCGATTCTTCGGTGAGTCGCCCGCCTTTGTGCAGGGACATGATTTTTCAGGCTATGTGATCGAGACCCTCAACCGCTTGCTGTATGAAGCAGACAAATGGCAGTCTCAGTCTATGCTTACCGTGGGTCTTCACTTGCGCATTATCGGCAGGCCTGGGCGTGTGCAGGCCTTACATGATCTTCTTAACTTTGTTCGGAATGATCCGCGCATTTGGACGACGACGCGCACTGCGATTGCTCAGCATTGGTTGTCCACACATCCCGCACGCTAAGGCTTTACGCGCGGGAAGCGTTCTGTCAGTCTTGCTCTCCAGGCAGCATTTGGCTTCAATAAATTGCGCAGCGCGGTGGTGTCATCCTCCGCACCTTTTGCCATTTGATTGATTTGCCAGCCCATACAAAAATTTGAAGAGATCGCTGGCATCCCTAAATCAGATAGCGTCATGATCGGACCAAGTGTGGGCATCCCTGCACCGGCCAGCAATATCAAATCTGGCTTGTGCACAAGCAAGCGTTTGGCTGCACTTAAGACTGCATCGTTGCGCATCGTGTAGATATTGTGAAAGCCTCCGGGCGTGTCAGGACCCTCGATGGCACAGATTTCTACGCCACAGCGGCGCCAGTAGGCAGCACTTTTTTCAGTCAGCCATGCCGGATAGGGACTGACCAAGCCGATGCGTTGCGTCCCCAGGCAAGCAAAGGCGCTGCGTATGGATTGTGCGGCAGAGACGATTGGGTAGCCGTAGCGTGCGCTTAGCGCACTGAAGTGGGCGTCTTCCTCGGCGGGCGTGAAATGATAGGTGGCCCCTGTGATTAAAAACCCCATTCCGCTAAGTGGCGCATTCGAAAAAGTCGAAATGAAGGTGTCAATTCCACTTAAAAAATCCTCGAGCCGCTCCTTCATTTCTGGCTGCGGGCTTGTCAGACGCCCCGTCAGTAGTGCAATATCGGGATCAAGTAGCGCCTGCACCTCGGGTTCGGCCGTGGTGTTCGCTTGAGGGACGAGTAACCCAAGTGTTCCGCGGGCACCGTATTCGACTTCATCGGTTAAGGTAGGCATTCAGGAGACTCTCAATAATGAATAATTTGATTCGCGGTTTAGTGGTAGTGGTGAGCACCTTATTACTCAGCAGTGCATTTGCTCAAACTTGGCCTTCAAAGCCGATTCGTTTCATTAATCCGTACGCGCCTGGAGGCTTTGGCGATACGGTGGCCCGACCGATGTTTGATCAGTTAGCGCAAGCGCTTGGTCAGCCCATCATAGTGGAAAGCCAAGCTGGCGCCAACGGTACGCTCGCTTCAAACGCAGTTGCGAAGGCGGCGCCGGATGGTTACACCATGCTGATCGCTAATATGGGGCCGATCGCGATGAATCCCGCCCTATACCCAACAACGACAGCAGATCCCTTGAAAGTTTTTGTACCCGTCACGCAGTTGGTGTCCGGGCCACTGATTTTCCTGACGCACCCCGATTTCCCCGCTAAAACATTACAGGAACTCATCGAGTACGCGCGGGCCAATCCCGGTAAGCTCAGCTATGGTTCGGTTGGTCCTGGTAGCACCACGCATTTGGCAGGTGAATTGTTAGCACTAAAAGGAAAGTTGGACTTGTTGCATGTTCCATTCAAAGGCGCGGCGCCTGTGATCACCAATCTTCTTGGTAAACAAGTCGATGTGGGGATCGTGAATATATCGCTTGCGAAACCGCACATCGATGCGGGTCGACTACGCCCCATCGCTGTGACCACATTGAAACGCTCAAGTATCTTGCCTGATGTGCCCTCCGTCGCGGAAGCGCTTCCAGGTTTTGACGTCAATCCTTGGTGGGGGTTGATGGCGCCGGTCGGGACGCCTGCGCAAGTGATCTCGCGTGTCGAGCAAGAGATGATTCGAATTCTTAAGCAGCCAGCTATCGCTGCAAGACTGCGTGAGAGTGGATTGGAGCCCGAAGGCACGACAGCCTCGGCCTACGGTAAGTTGATTGCGGCGGATATTGATCAGTGGCGCGAGGTCGTTAAAGTAAACAAAATCACGCTTCAGTAAATCTGACCAAACCTATTGGTAGTCAGGGCGCTACGTTTATGGTTTCTTAAACCATGCGCCCGTTGCGACGGCATATAGAACAATTGAGCCGTATAAAAACATCGCGATCGCAGAGACAACAAAAAACCAAAATAACGATCCGCCCAAGTGCAGCACAAGCCAACCGCCAAGAATTGCGAGAGCTAAGCGCAGCGTGCCAGCACCGAGCGGCCAAACGAGTTTGCGTGCGCCTTGTGAGGCAAAGTAGAGCGTAAAGCCCATACCGAAAAATCCAAACACGGGCCCAACTGTTTGCAGGTAGACGACACCTGTTTCAACCATGTCGGGTTCTGAACCAAATAGATACATCCAGTGATAAGGCCAAATTGCTGCAGACAAGCCGATGATTTCCGCAACGATGAAGGCCATGGCGCCGCCCGTGAGCGCAACGCGCAGTGCACGCTCTGGCTGACCCGCGCCTAGATTGGAAGCCACCATCGCAACAAGGGGTGCACCGATGCCGAAGGCCACAGGAAAAAGTAGATACTCTAATCTTGCGGCAGTACCATAACCGGCCAGTGCGATCGTGCCCGCATAAGCGCCCACCAGCGCAGTCGTGGATGCGATCAATCCGTTGGTCAACAAGGGGTTGATCATCGCAAAACCGCCAACACCTAGAATATTGCGCATGGGTGCCCAACTTAATTGACCTCTCTCTAAGCGCGCAAGGCTCTTGCCGCTCAGGCAATACCAAAGCAGAATGGCGCCACCGATGCCGTAATACAGCACAAGCGCCCAGCCGGCGCCCGCGATACCGAGTGCGGGGATCGGTCCCCAACCAAAAATCAAGCACGCCGAAACAGGGATCAATACAATCGCACCGCCAGAAATGACAGCGCCTGGCACGAGCATATTGCCCGTGCCACGGATGGCACTGGCCAGCGCATTCATGATCCACATCAGCGTTAAGGCGCCGTAAGCGATCCCAGAGTAGGTCATTGCAGCCTCAAGCGCAGGGCCGCTTGCGCCCATCAGCGTAAAGACTGGGACACGAACCCACCAGAGCGTGATCGAGCAAAATAGACCAAGTCCTGCCGTGAGCGCCACGGCGTGAAGCACTAAACGATTGGCGAGTGCTTGATCGCCTGCGCCGAGAGCCCGCGCAACGGCGGCGGAAATCCCGCCCCCCATGGCGCCTTGAGACATACTTTGCATCAGCATTAAGATGGGTAGCACCAGCGCCGCGCCAGCGAGGGCATCTATGCCCAGGTGCGAGAGGAACCATGTTTCAAGCAAGACGGTGCTTGATTGAGCCAGCATCATCAATAGATTAGGCCAGGCGAGCCCGAGCAACGTTACAAAAATGGGTCCGCTGAGCATTGCCTGCAAGCGGGCTTCACGTTTGTTCATTTTCCGGCTTGCACACGACGTTGACGTTGCATCAAGCTACACCAATCCGCGTTGGCGAGCCCCATTGCGGAGACGTCCGATAACAGTTGTCCCACTAAGGCTGTCACAGGTAGTGAAACATCGGCGCGATTTGCCTCTTCCATCACAAGTCCCAAGTCTTTACGCATCAGAGTTGTTGAAAAGCCAAAATCGAATTTCCCGTCAATCATCGTCTGAGCACGGTTCTCCATCATCCACGAGGTGGAGGAGCCTTTGAGCATGACCTCCAACACTTTTTTCGGGTCTAGGCCGTTATGCTCCGCGAACGCAAGACCTTCGGCGAGTGCCTGACCAATTCCTGCCACACAGATCTGATTCGACATTTTTGTTAACTGCCCCGCGCCCGCAGGACCAATCAACGAGGCCCGTTGCGCATAAGCAGACATGACCGGTTCGACCACGGACCACGCCGCCTCATCGGCGCCCGCCATGATGGCAAGGGTGCCTTTTTCCGCTCCGACCGTGCCGCCAGAGACCGGGGCGTCGATAAAGTGACGGCCTTGTGACTTGGCCGCTTTGGCTAAGCGTCTTGCGATTTCTGCCGAGGTGGTCGAATGGTCGACCCAGATCGCCCCGGCTGCAAGGGTTGGCTGAGCAAGGTCCCACACGGCTTGGAGTGCCGCATCGGCGGGCAGCGAGGTCAGGACAAGCTCGGTGCCCTTTACCGTATCGGCGACGGAACTGCCTGCCCGCCCGCCAAAGGCTTTTGTCCAGTCAGTTGGTAAGGTGCCCGACGTGTCGTAGACAGACAGATTGTGGCCTGCACGCGCTAAATGAGCAGCGATATGCCAACCCATGCGTCCCAAACCGATAAAGGCAATATTCATTCTCGACTCATTAAAGTGTTAGGTGTGACCCCATCATAGGGTGGGGATTCGCGAAAGTATAGAAACTCAGTCCAGGAAGACGATGGTCTGTCCCACTATATATCATTTGGTTATAAACAGATAAGGAAAAAGTTCTTTTGGTAAGTTAGGTTTCTGTGCACAATATCATCATCGATTTTTAATTTTTCGTAGGTTTTACTAAAAAAATGAAGAAATTTGCCGTCGGACTGTTTGCCCTTGTGGTGTCGTATTCTGCGTGGGCCGTTGAGCCCTTGCTGAATCCCCAGAGTGTGAAGTCAGCTCAGGCTGACGCCAGCACGCGTGTGCTTGATATTCGCGACCCGAAATCTTACGCGGCCAATCATAT
>CAJBTJ010000425.1 GCA_903958565.1 uncultured beta proteobacterium | reverse complement strand
TGGCGCGGCAGCCTCAGGAGCGGCAGCAGGTGCCGTTTGTGCAGAAACGGTTGAGCTCAGGCAGCTCGCCGCGAGGACTGCTGTGACTAACGCCGAGGCGGAGAATGCGTGCAGTTTGGTCATAAGGCCCCCGATAGGTTGAAAAGACACCGTGTGAGCTTTTCAACAAGCAAATCCCATGCCAGCCTTTGACTGCCATGGGATGCTGTTTTCTTCGGGGGGTGGGCGTGCGGTGCAAGAGATGCCTGCACCAAGATAGCAGCATCGATGCACCAAAATGGCGCACCAATGTTTCAAACATCATTCGGCGGTCATTTTGGTACGCACGATCACATCTTTCCACTTGGCGGTCTCAGCTTTGATGAATGCGCCATATTCTTCGGGTGTGCTGCCAACCACGATGGTGGCCTCATCTACGATGCGTTTATTGACCTCTGGCATCGCCAAGACCTTTTTGACGTCTGCCGATACTTTGTCAATAATCGCTTTAGGCGTTCCTGCAGGGGCCAGGAAGCCAAACCATGCGGTGATCTCAAAGCCCTTTACGCCGGACTCGATCATGGTGGGTACCTGCGGCATTGAGGGTGAGCGTACGTCGCTTGTAATGGCGAGCGCCTTAAGCTTCCCGGCTTTTAAGTGCGGCAAAAGAACCGGCGTGTTGTGTATCAGGATATCGATTTGGCCGCCGAGCCCATCGGTGGTCATTTGGGCGCTGGATTTGTAGGGGATACCGTTGAGCTGGATGCCTGCGATGAGGTTCAACAGTTCACCTGACAGGTGTTGCGTTGTCCCTGGGCCCGCTGTGCCGTACGTGATTTTTCCAGGGTTCTTCTTTGCTAAGGCAATCAGCTCTTGAATGTTGTTAGCGGGGTAGTTGGGCAATACGGTGATCCAGTTAGGGGTCTTGGTCGCTAAACTGACTGGCACCAAATCCTTCTCAGGATTGAACGTCATTTTGGTTGGCATCAAATTGGGCGCCACCGCAATCGGGCCGATTGTGTTGTACAAAAACGTATAGCCGTCTGGTGTGGCTTTTGCCACGCGATCGGCGCCAATGAGGCCGCCCGCACCGACGATGTTTTCAACCACAACAGGCTGACCCCACATTTCGCTGAGCTTCTGACTAAACAAACGAATTTGCCCATCGGGGGCGCTACCTGGGGGCGCGGGAACGATCATTCGCACCGTTTTTTCAGGCCACTTGTTTTGGGCCCAAGCATTGTCTGTGGCCATGAGGCCATAGCCCAGCGCGCTAGCCGCCAGCGCAAAGGATAAGCCGCGGTTAAGAATTTTTTTCATGTTGTCTCCGTAAGCTCAGCAGAATTGACTGATAGTTAAGTTTAAACGCCCAATATAGCCTAGGGCACCGCTCGCTTTCCCTAAGGAGAGCCAGCGGTGCCCTCTCTTAGCTGGACGAATCCCGCTTAAGAATGTCTGGACCGTGCTCCCCAAGCTTAGGTGGCTTGCGACCAGCCTGGCCTGGGGTGGCTGACAACTTAATCGGGATCCCTAGCCCGCGATAGTCGGACCGTGTAACCAGCATGTCACGGGCTGCAGTGTGCGCTTGCCCAAGCGCCTCGGCGACGTTGTGTACAGGACCTGCCGGGATGCCGATCTCCATCAAGCTGGCGCATAACTCAGCGCGAGTGAATGGTTTGAGGGCCTCATCTATTTGCTTGTGCAAGATGTCACGGTGTTCAATGCGACTGACATTCGTTTGAAAGCGTTCGTCCGTAGCGAGATCAATGCGGCCAATTTTTTTACAGAATTTTACGAATTGCGCATCGTTGAGGATGCCCAAAAACATCTGTCCATCCCCGACATCAAATCGGTTATAGGTCGGTATATTGGGATGTCCGTTACCCCACAGGCCGGGCGTTTTTCCGGAAGCCATCCAGTTCACGGCATGGGGAATTAACAGGCTGAGCGCGGTATCAAACAACGTCGCATCGACCCGCTGGCCATGCCCGATTCGCGCACGCGCGAGCAATGCCATGGTGATCCCTGCAAACGCGTTATAGCCCGTCACAATATCGACAATGGGGATGCCAGTGCGCATCGGACCTGATTGTGCATCGCCGTTAATGCTCATGAGACCACACATCGCTTGCAGCACGGCATCGTAGCCTGGCATCCCTCCCAGCGGCCCAGTTGCGCCAAAACCAGAGATGCCACAATAAATCAGTTGTGGAAATTTCTTTGATAAATATTCGTTATAACCAAGCCCCCATTTCTCCATGGTGCCCGGCACAAAGTTTTCAATCAGCACATCGGCTTGCATCAAAAGCGCTTCAATCACAGCGCGATCGTCGTCCTTACTTAAGTCGAGTTCGAGACTACGTTTGCCTCGATTAAGCGCTGAAAAATAGGCCGCTTGGCCCGGTTCAATAAAGGGTGGCCCGAGGTGCCGCGTCTCATCGCCCAGGCGCGACTCGACCTTAATGACATCGGCACCGTGGTCCGCCAACATTTGCGAGCACAGCGGGCCGGCGACCACTCTAGAAAGATCGAGTACGCGAACGCCCGCTACCGATCCTGTTGCATGCGTACTGTCTAACCATGCGTGAGGATAGTGGGGGGCGTTCATGCGGGTTAGCCTCGGCTTGGAAGTTGAACGATCGCCGTCCCTAATACGGACAACTCATTGGTCTGATTGTGCGCTTCCTGCGAAATAGCTACAAGATGTTTGTCACCCTCTTTGTATTTACGGGTGACCTTTGCTTTGATAAACAACATATCCCCTGCTGGGTTATGTCGTCGAATTTTGCAATCGGCTTGTCGCAAGAAACCGTCGTCGCCCATCCAGTTAGTCAGCTGGTGCATGAGCCAGGAGCTGCGCTCAGGGCCGTAGTCATAAGCGCCTGGGGCACCCACCTCGAGAGCGAATTCTTCTTCCCAATGGACGCGCTCCGGAACATCCGGCACACCAAACCGATTTTTGATCCCAACACCGGGGTGGGCGTCAATGAGTTGCCAGGCAAGTTTGTTTGCGCGGATGTAGAGCCCGCCCCAGCCTTGCGCGTAAGCAATGAAGCCTGTGACCGTCATCGGTCCTTTAAACAAAACAGGAAGATCTTCACCTTCGGTTACGTCCTCCCAATAGCGAGGAGTGGCGCCACGAATCTCTTCATTTGCATAGAGTTTGTAGGCCTCCTTGATTTCTTCGTCTGTATAGGCCACATCGCCTTTTTCAGCGAGCGCCTTGTACTTGGTACCCTTTTCACGCGCGTGATCGCGCTCTGTGCGGAAGCACCAGCTATCGGCCTCGGCTAACTTATCGCCGGATTGATTGAAGAAGTCGACATGATAAATTTGTTGGACAGCTTTGCCGGCAAAACGAGTTTCGTGTTCGATGCAATCTTTAAGATACGCTTCAGTGCTGATCACATCATTACGTTGGGCATGCTTGTGCCAGGTCCAATCGGAACCCGACCACATCGCATGTACGCCAGGCAGACCACCTACATATCCTGAAACGATACGGCTAGTGGAGTATAAAAAACTAGGTAAGGCGATGATGCCGCCATGATTTGTTTTTGCTGCATAGGCCGGATCGCACCAAAGAGGGTTGTCATCGCCAATGCCGTGTGCATAGTGTCGAATATTGTCCCGCGTGGCCTCGTAGCACCAAGGCTCGGCCGTCGCGCCGATTTTGACGCCGATGCGTCGTCGCAGATCATCCAGACCTTCCTGAGTGATCTTCGGAAAGTTTCTTTGTCCGACTGACGTTGATGACATGTGTATCTCCAGATTCAAAAAATAGACAATTAGGTAGAGTAATGAGAGGATCTAGGGCGCAGCGGTGAGGGCGGTCCGCGCTGCATGGGCTTCTCGCAGTTTCTTGCGATGCACCTTTCCTGCTGGTGTCTTAGGTAATTCATCGGTGAATTCAATCTGCCGCGGATACTCATGTTGACTTAAACCGGCACGCACGAGATCTTGAATTTCTTTCACAAAAAGATCGTCACCCTTGCGTGACGAAACGACAAAGGCTTTGACAGCCTGACCGCGCAGTGAATCAGGTACTCCGATCGCAGCGGCCTCTTTTACATCGGGATGTTTGAGTATCGCGTCTTCAATCTCGACGGCGCTCATTGTCCAACCTGCCGAAATGATGACATCGTCGGCGCGACCGCCATGATAGAAATACCCATCGGCATCAGTGCGCGCCAAATCTTTTGTTGCGAGCCACTGACCCTTGCGCCAAACCATGAGATCACCGGTGACGCCTGGCAGGCAAGGCTTGCCGTGAGCGTCTTGCACTTGCACTTGAGCGCCTGGGATTGCTTTGCCGAGTGAGCCGTGCTTGACAGGGAAGTCCTGGGCGCCCGGATAGCTGACCAAGATGACACCGATCTCGGTGGTGCCGTACATGCTGCACACACGCAGACCAAAGGTTTGCTCAATGAATTCTTCGGTCGCACTATCAATCGGTTCGCCCGTAAAAGACATTTTGTTTAGCGCGTAGCGATACTGTGGCGCGACACCTGAGTTCTTCATCATGCGGTAGTGTGTTGCAGCGGCTGAAATATTGGTGAACTGATGATCTTGTAGTCCGCGAAGCAGAGTGCCAGCATCAAATTTCCCGGCAAAAGCACCTATCGTCAATCCAAGTGCCATGGGAGCGAGCGTCCCATGCCAAAGGCCGTGACCCCATGCCGGCGACGATGGGCACATATAGCGATCGCCTGGTCGAAGTCCTGTGCCGTATAGTGCGGCAACCATCAGCGTCACGATGGACCGATGCTTGTGTCGAACCGCCTCAGGGAGTTCACGCGTCGTCCCCGAGGTGTATTGAAAGATTGCGTAGTCCTCGGCGAGGGTATTGGCAGCAAACGACGTAGGGTATTGATCGAGACTTGCGATAAATGCAGCATCCGCCAATACAGAGTGTGGACGCATCGAGGTATCAACGATGTCGATTTTTTCTGAGTTGGTAATGAGCAAGGCTGGCGAACAGTCTTGGAGGCGGAGTCGCAAGCCATCGGGCCCAAATAGCGTGAACAGAGGGACAGCGATCGCCCCAGCTTTGATGATGCCAAAGATCGAAGCATAAAAAGCAAGAGAAGGCTCGAGCATGACGGCGACTCGGTCACCCGGCTGAACGCCACGCGCCTGCAGAAAATGCGCGACCTGCGCAGAACGTTGCGAAAGCTCCTGGTAGGAGATCACTTCGTCTGCGCCATCTGCTCGTACGACAATGACGGCGGTCCGTTTTGATGCGACGTGGCGATCAACGCATTCGTGCGCGATATTGAGCCGCTGCCTGTCCCCGTCAAAAAGCTCCCATAGTTTTTCTGAGGAAAAAAACGTTTGCGCATCAGCGTAAGAGGAGTATTGGGTCAGGCGAGTCATATTATTGGTCGAATGTGTAGAGGTGCACCGAGTGTTGCTCAATGTAGCGACACATCTTACTATTGTCAAATAAGAATATTAGTTGTATTAGTACAATAGATTGGGTATGATGACTGCCATGATTAAACCAACGACAAAGCCTGCCGCCGCGACAAAACAAGTAAAGCTAGCTGTGCGTACGCGGGCCGTGCCTGCCGTATCGCGTGCGATCGCGATATTGCGCTTGCTTGGCAAAGCCAAAGGGCCGATGGGTGTCAACGCGATTGCACAAGCACTTGATTTGATTCCAAGCACGTGCCTGCATATCTTGCGCACCCTAGTTGTAGAAAGACTCATTTCTGTTGATGGCGAGACAAAGCGGTATCGGTTGGGAATGGGCATGCTTACCCTTGCGCGCAGTGCTCGGGAAGCCAATGCATTTCCATCAACTGTTCAAGCGGGACTTGATCGTCTTTCTTCAAAGTGGGGTGTGACAGCGATCGGTGTTGATGTCACGGACCAAGAGCAGATGGTGGTGGTGGCGCTTTCCCGATCAAGCCTGCCGTTTCGATTACATGTGGATGTCGGGAGCGTCTTTCCAGCCCTATTAAGCGCAACGGGGAGGCTCGTTGCAGCATTTGGTGGGCAGCCTTTGCCAGAGCTCAAGCGTCGCTATCAAAAACTACGCTGGGATAAGCCTTTGGATTTTGAAGCCTGGTACAACGAAGTGATGTTCGCGCGTAAACATCACTATAGTATTGATCGAAACACCTATATCGCAGGAATAAATATTGCCGCCGTGCCGGTACTCGATGATACGGAGCACATCACACACACCATTGTTTGCGCCGGCCTCGCCGACCAACTCACCAAGCCCCAGCAATTAAAGTTAATCGCCGCGATGCAACTCGAAGCTCGCTTGTTAATGCGTTCAACGCTCGAATAAGGAAAATCATGCCCGGCCCCCATGCATTTAGCCCTGCTGAACACGGATGGAAGACTCTTAAAAGTAAAGGGTTCTTCGCAGAGGTCGGGCCACTTTGGTCTCGGCAGCTCAATGAAGGTTGGGAGTACGGCCTGCTTGTCGAGCCCAGGCATGAAAACGGCGTGGGTGTTGTCCACGGGGGTATGCTTGTCACCTTGTTAGATCAAGCCATTAGTATGGTGGCATGGGCTGCAAATGAACAGCAGCCTTGCACAACCATTCATTTAGATACACATTTTGTTGCACCGAGTGTTGCGGGCGACTTTATCGTCGCGCGGGGAGAGGTGGTACGAAAAACATCATCACTTATTTTTCTGCGCGGAACACTCATGGTCGAGGATAAGCAGATCATGTACGGCCAAGGAATCATGAAGATCCTACGCATTAAATAGAGGCAAACCTCTAGTTTGTTGCCAACGTGTGCAGAAGCGCTCGCAGCTTCTTGTAGGCGTCTTCGCGCGATTCTGGATCGGGCCCTGAGTGAACGCCGCGGCCAGGCGTCACCCCGTTGGGGATCTCGGGTCGGAATTGCACCCTCCCAATCGGACTGTCAAACCCGTGATAGGCTTGATCGTATACCCAGACGGTCGCGCCGACTTTTTTTCCTAATTCAATGCAAGGCTGTGGCGCAGTCCAGTCATCCTTGCCCGCTAAAAACAGAGTGAGTGGAATGTTCGTTCGGTAGTCACGCTTGAGCTGCTCGGAGCACCCGGGATAAAAAGCAACCGCTTGATCAATGAGCCCGCGAGCCGGATCGTTGCGTTGCGTATCTTCAATGCTCTGGAGTACTGCAGAACCACCATGCGACCAGCCGAGAAGAACGGTTTTTAGAGGCTGGGCCGACTGTTCATTTTTCCAGTTTTGGTCATGCACCCATTTTGCAGTGTTGAGCGCATCCAGCCTGCGGTGTCCGCTGTTGATTGTGCGCTCGGAAAATTTTTGGGTACAGATTTCTCGTCGCCCACGCGGGGAGAAGCTATCGGGAAACACGGCGATCCAGCCCGCTTCGGTGATTAGTTTCGCCATGACCGCATGTCGGGCAGAGAGTTCCGAGGCTTTTGATTTCGCACTAGACAGAAGACCGCCGCACCCGTGCAAGGCAATGACGACCCCCTCAGCGGGCACACTTGGCAGAAAAAGATGAAGACTTGTCGGCTGAGCACTTTGGCTATGTGCGAGCGCGCTCATGGCCAACGAGATTCCGATTGCAGCTAGGTTCTGAAGCTTGAGCATACGAGTTCCGCGCGTTAGTCATTTCGACCGGGAGTCGGTCAGCCAGGCAGTTGCCCCAATTGTTTTAGTATGCGAATGACATCAGGACCGATGTGCTGATAGAAATGAAAGAGCCCAGAGCACAAATAATTGAGACCAGGCTCACCATCGCGGGCTTTGATCAGTCGATTTTTAGGGCATTCGCCCCAACAGAGTTTGAGAAAATCGCAGTCAAAGCACTGCTTTGGTAAGGTGTCACGCTTGTTCATCCCGAAAGTTTTCTGCTCAGATGAAAAAGCAAGATCGCCAAGGTGTGTGGTGTGAATGTTTCCTAATCGATACGCTGGGTATACAAAGTGGTCGCATGAATAGACTTCGCCGTCATGTTCCACCGCGAGGCCTTTTCCGCAAAACTCTGCCTGTGTACAGGTCTGGGCCGGCATACCCGCCGCCTGCGCGATGGCGGTTTCAAACAGATTCACGTGAATCCGTCCAAAGTCTGTGGCGAGCCACTCGTCCCAAACGCCTGATAAAAATGTTCCATAGTCATCTGGATCAACAGACCAATCCGTGACAATTGACAGAGGGTGGCCGGGCTTTGCGCGGGCGCTATCTTGTAGCGGAGCATTAGATTTATCTAGTTTGCCCGGAGCGTTGTGCTTAAAAGTGGTTGGCTCGACAGCGGGATTGAACTGTATGCGCCAGGTGCCGAGCGCGTCGACTAAAAATCGGTAAACCTCTTTGGGATGTTTGGCATTGGCGCGGTTGACGACACACAGTGCAGCAAACGGTACCTCGGCTTGAGCAAGTTTGTGGGCGGCTGCCATGACGAAATCAAACGTAGATTTCCCGTTGCGTGTCTTGCGATAGGTGTCGTGAAGTTCACGAGGCCCATCGATTGAAAGTCCGACATGAAAATGATGCTCTTTTAAAAATTTGATCCACGCATCGTCAAGAGCAATACCATTTGTTTGTAAATCATTTTCGATACGCTGACCCGGCTTCGCATACTTTTTTTGTAAAGTAACGACCCGGAGAAAAAAATCTAACCCCATCAGTGTGGGCTCACCGCCCTGCCATGAGAAAACAACTTGCTCACCAGTTTGGCTCTCAATGTATTGCCGGATGTGTTGCTCCAGCGACGTCTCATTCATGCGGGCATGGGCAGCGTGCTCGAGTAGATCCGTCTTGTGCAGATAGAAGCAATAGTCGCAATCGATATTACATTCTGCACCCGAGGGCTTAATCATCGCGTGAAAGCGATAATGTCTGCCTTCGGGGAGGGTGGGGAGCTTGAGTTCGGGTGTTGACACGCTCGTGCGCAACTATTTGCTGATGCGCGTAATTTTATTGCCTTGTATGCCGACACCTGCCATGAGTCCTTTTTGGCTAAAGACAAATGCATAGATATCATTTTGCATGGTTGTCGTGGTGTGCGAGGCACCCATGCCTTGATCGATCACTACGACACTCGGTCCTACTCCAACCTCAAAGCCTTGCGTTACGTTCAAGGCATTCAGAGCACTCTCTTTCATAAAGAACATGGCATAGCCATACTCCTGCACGCCCGCTTGAAAGCCAAATGAGGCACCACCCGTGTTGTAGTAGGCCGTCGCTTTGCCATTTTGCCAAAGCACACCTTCACCATATTGGGCACCCACCATCAGACCGGCCTTTTTGACGCTCGGGAAGACCAGTACTGCAGCTGCCCGAGCATGTAAGTCCCTAGCGATATGATTTTGCGCCATTAGACTATTTAAAGCGTTTCGTGAGTCGCGCTCGAGCGCCTCTCTGGAGTCGGCATGTGCCGATTGCGCCATGCAGACAAGGAGGACGCCCATTACTGCGCCGAGAAAATATTTGAGTGATGGGAAGTGATGGAGCGAAATAAGCATTTAAAACCTCAACTTTGACAGCAGTATCTGTAGATATTAGTATGGGAAGGGCGGGTGTGTAAATAAAATACACTGCAAATTAAGTATCCTAGGATACTTAATTTGCCTAAGTTAAAGATAGCGCATACGACTAATGGAGTAGTTCCATTTTATTCGCTACACACAAAGTACAACAGGAGA
>CAJBTJ010000424.1 GCA_903958565.1 uncultured beta proteobacterium | reverse complement strand
CCCCATCACTGCATCAATACGTTTGTCCAATTCACCAGAGTCAACAGCTGAGCGGATCACTTGCAAGGACGCAATGACATCAGCAATATTGTCAGTTTCGATGGCGTTCTTACCTTCGACTATTTCCAATGTGCGTGCCCCATAGCGGACGGTGATGCAAAGCTTGCCCTTGTCATCGGTCCACCACCAAGGCTTTAACTTCTTGGGTACTTCAACTTTGCGACTCTGTCCTGTCGCCTCGTCCTTGACTGTGCGAACTCTTACTGGGGAAAACTCAGTGCCTGACTGCTGCGCCTTAGCTAACTGGATTTGCTCAGCCAACTTGGTACTGAGTTTTTGACGCCTTGCATGCTGTGGGCTCGTGCCCTTTTCACGCTTGGCTTGAACTAATTTCAACGCGCTTAAACCTGACATAGCTACTCCTTGTGTGTGTTGCAGGAATAGCTAATTTATTGTCGAACCATGGCGCAGAGCAACCAAAACGACTGGTAACCCGACTACTTGGCGGGACTCACGCTATCGGTTGACAGATCAATCAACAGACAGGTTTGCATAGTGTTCTCGAGCTCGGATAGTTTCTTGAAGTATGCGCTCTTTATGTGCAGCTTCATCCATTTTCAAATCTAAATAACGCGGCTCATAACGCTCCAACTGCTTGTGACTCAAGCGCCAATACTTATTAACGGTGCGATCTTGCATGGTCATTTCAATCTCATGGCGCAAGTCCACGCTGAGCTTATGCTTGAAGAAGATAGCGTCATGCACACGGGCAATGGGCTCACGGCCATGTTGGGCAGCTACTTCACAAACAATGTCCATGACTTCGGTTTCATCATGCTGGTAAAGGTAAGCAAGGATCTTGGACTTGCTGGGTCTGCCACTTGGCGTTTGAAGGAATGATTTGCTGAGCAAGTCCCTACGTGTTGCTTTGACTAATTCATATAGGTGCGTATCAAGGATGCTCTGCTCGTTGATGTAGGCCTGCACAGTGGGGTCGGCTAGAAATCGCTCCCTGTCAGTGCCGTTTTTAATGATGTCCACCAGTGCGGGATTTGTCCACCCACCTGATTCGTTTTGCCAGCCAGTGGTGTTTTGACGGGCGCCAAAGCTGATAGCCGTAAATGCCTGCTTGAGCAATTTCGGTTGTAGATCTTTGTGTACTGGGCTGTCATCTGCAAATGTGAAGTACTGCACTGTGCCCATGAAGTCAGCTTTGTCTTCCAGAAAATTTAACGTGGCACTAAAGACCTGGCGCAAATCCTTGCCCTGCCCATACGCATCGATGTATTGTTTGGCCCAACCCATCTTCCAAGCCACTACGCTGCTGCGGATGTCATATTCCCAGCAGTCACCAAGCACTGCACGGCGCAGCTCCTTGTTGATGTTTTGAACACTGGTGCCCTCGTAGTACATGCGTCCAAAGAGGCTGGGCTTTTTGCGCTGCACGTAGTAGCCATCCATCACACTGGATATGGTCAAAATAATTCGTGCTTGGCGTAGGGCTTGGTCCATCTTCTCTTTTGTAATTTGTTCGGATTCTGTGGTGAGCCAAATGATGTAGCTTTTGACGCTTTCCTGGTCCACCGGCACCAGGTCAAATAACTCTTCAATCTCTGGTGATTTGATCCTTTGCTTGAACTCGGGAAACAACAAGTTTAAGACTTGGTAGT
>CAJBTJ010000423.1 GCA_903958565.1 uncultured beta proteobacterium | reverse complement strand
TGGATCGTCGGCGCGTCGAGCGGCATTGGTTTGGCACTTGCGAAAGCGCTTTTAGAGGCGGGCGCCTATGTCACGCTGTCAGCTAGACGTGAGGCAGAACTTCGCGAGTTTGCTGCGCAGTATCCCAAGGCATCGGTTGTCGCCTTCGATTGCATCGACCCCCAGATTTGGCCGTCCGTGCTGGATGCGACTGTGGCCGCGATGGGCCATATCGATCTCGTGATCTTAGGTGCTGCGCGTTACGATCCCACCAATAGCTGGGAGCTCAATGTCGAGCAGGTTGAAAAAAGTTTCGAACTAAACGTCGTGAGTGTGTACCGGGCATTAGCTTGTCTAGTGCCTTACTTTTTAGCGCGTCAGTCCGGTGGTGTCGCCTGTATTGCCAGCATTTCCGCGTACACCGGGTTACCTCGAGCGTTAATTTATGGTGCGACGAAGGCGGCCTTGAATAATTTGGTGGAGACACTCTATTTTGAGCTCGCCCCCAAGGGCTTGAACGTTTACTTGATTAATCCGGGCTTCGTTGAAACACCCATGACGGCTGCAAATGATTTTCGGATGCCAAGTTTGATCTCTGCGCAGCGTGCGGCAGCACATATTGTGTCGGGACTTGAACGTGGACAGTTTGAGATAAACTTTCCGAAGGGTTTCGCGAGTGCCTTGCGTGTAGTGAGTCGACTCCCTTATCGTCTGCGATTTCCTCTATTACACAAAATGACGGGGTTGTGATGTCTGATTCGATATCTGATCAAACTGAGCGTTTCCAATTGATTGCCCGATGGTTTGAGCAATTAACGTCTGAGTCACTCAACGAGATCGAATCCTTGTATGCCAGTCGTGCGAGATTTGTCGATCCGTTTAATGATCTGCAAGGGGTTGCCTTGGTCAGACAGGTGTTTGTGCACATGTTTAAGACCCTCGATCAGCCACGGTTTGTCGTAACACGGATGGCTTCAACAGGTCCGATCGGCTTTATGACGTGGACATTTTCGTTTACTTGCCGAGGTCGTAGTCAGACCATTGAGGGCTGTACTCAATTCGAACTCGATTCCGATGGGTTGATTGTGTTGCATCAGGATTACTGGGATGCCGCCGCGCAAGTATATGAACAGATCCCACTTTTAGGCAGTGTTCTGAGAGTGCTGCGCCGGAAGCTGTCTCTCCCCGGGACGTATTAGGCACTGCAATAGCAGTCCAAGTCATCCTCCTTTTTTAAAGACAAAAAAAATGCCCCCGAAGGGGCAGTAAAGCCGTTTGAGCGCAGCAGTCTCGCACGGCGGGGGAAAGATTTGTCTGCGTATTAAGCGCGCAGTGTTGGGTAACGCACGTGGTCCACAAGGTCTTGGATGTCCTTGCGCGGAGCGGGTGTGACCAAGCTCACACCAATAATCAGCGCAAAGCCAAGTGGTACCCCGAACACGCCGGCAGAGATTGGCAAAATGCCATACCAGAGCTCGATTGGCGAAGTCACACCGAATACGCCACGCAGCCAAGGTTGAGTCGTCACCATGTAATAGAAGGTGATGCCCAGGCCACCGATCATTCCGGCAACCGCGCCCCACTGGTTCGCCCGCTTCCAGAAAATGCCTAGTGTCAAAGCGGGGAAGAACGCAGCGGCTGCAAAAGAGAACGCCGCTGAGACCAAGAACAAGATATCAGCAGGTTTTTGCGCAGCAACATACGCTGCAGCCAGTGCAACCACAAGCAGCAAGACCTTGGAGATCATGACCCGACGCGCGGTGGGCGCGTTAGGATTGATCATTTTGTAGTACAGGTCATGTGAGAGTGCGTTGGCAATGGTTAGAAGCAGACCGTCTGCAGTGGACAGTGCCGCAGCCAAACCGCCAGCCGCAACCATGCCCGAAATCACGTACGGCAGGCCGCCAATCTCCGGTGTTGCCAACACGATGATGTCGCCACCAATCCGCATCTCTGCAAGCTGCAAGATACCGTCTTTATTGACATCAACCACAGACAACAAGCCAGGATCTACGGTACTCCACTGTGCAATCCAGGCGGGTAGTTTGTCAAACGGAGTGCCGACGAGAACGTGGAACACTTCGTACTTGACAAGAACTGCCAGTGCTGGCGCCGTGAAGTACAGCAAGAAGATGAAGAACAGCGACCAAGTCACGGATTCACGTGCTTGTTTGACTGACGGTGTCGTGTAATAACGCATCAGAATATGCGGTAAGGCAGCTGTACCGACCATCAAACAAAAAATCAACGCTAGGAAGTTGCGACGTGAGGTGTCATAGGCAGCTTGTGCTTTTGCATCTCCATTGGGGTCTCCTGCGAACTGTGTCGCATGCCGGGGCATACCCGCGAGCGGAGCTGTTCGGGCGTTGTTGGCATTGCGATCTGCAGTGTACTTAGCACGTGCGGCAGCTTCTGTTGCGGGTAGGGCAGAGACGGCGCGTGTTGCAGCGTCAATCGCAGCCTTCGAGCCATTCGCTGCCTTGAGGTCAGCCAAGGTTTTTTCCGCGGCAGCTTTGTCAGCAGCCATGGCAGCAGGTACATTTTTCAGCTTAGCGTCGGCTTCATCGGCGCGTTGTTTAAAGATCGCTCGGACTTCAAGCTCTTTGGGATCTTTAATCAAAAGTGCTTCTTTTG
>CAJBTJ010000422.1 GCA_903958565.1 uncultured beta proteobacterium | reverse complement strand
ACAAGCTGGGTCAAAATGGTTTGTCTCTTTCAGGTGGTCAGCAACAGCGTCTTTGTATTGCGCGTAGCGTTGCTGTGAAGCCTTCTGTTTTATTGCTCGATGAACCTACTTCTGCGCTAGACCCTATTTCTACGGGAAAAGTAGAAGAGCTTGTCAATGAATTAAAGTCGGACTACACCATTGCGATCGTGACCCATAACATGCAACAAGCTGCCCGTGTCAGTGACTTCACTGCATACATGTACTTGGGTGAGTTGATTGAATTTGGTGAAACTGAGCAAATTTTCTTCAAACCCAAAAAGACAGCTACCGAAGATTACATTACTGGCCGTTTCGGCTAAAACGAGAGAGACCCATATGCCTGATAAACATTTATCCTCACAATTTGATGCCGAACTCAATCAAATCTCTACCAATGTCATGGAGATTGGTGGCTTAGTCGAGTCCCAAATTCGTCAAGCGATTTACGCGCTTTCTAACTTTAGCGTTGAGGTGGCCGACGACGTCATCGTCACTGAAAACCGAGTCAATGCACTGGAAGTCGAGATCGACCGCGAAATCGCCTCGGTGATCAGCCGGCGCCAGCCTACGGCGCGCGACCTGCGCTTGTTGGTTGCCATGTCTAAAACGACTGCTAATTTAGAGCGCGTTGGTGATGAGGCCGCCAAAATCGCCCGGATGGTCAAGTCCATTATTGATGGCGTAGCGCCCCGTGCCTTGCCTTCTTCCGATTTGCGCGTGTGTGGCGAACTTGCCTCTGGGTTGCTTCGTAAAGCGCTGGATTCTTTTGCGCGATTGGATGTGCATAGCGCTGTTGCAATTTTGCGTGAAGACGATTTGATCGATAAAGAGTTCGATGGATTTGTTCGCAAACTCATCACTTACATGATGGAAGACCCGCGTACTATTTCTGCCAGTTTAGATTTGCTTTTCATCGCTAAAGCGATTGAACGCATCGGCGACCATTCTAAAAATATCGCCGAATTCATTATCTATATTGTTAAAGGCGAAGACGTACGTCACACGCCTCTAGCGGATATCGAAGCCGCTATGAACACGAGTAATTAATCTGTCAGTATGAAGATTCCTCGTGTACTAGTTGTCGAAGATGAAAAAGCCATTGCCGAACTCATCTCCGTCAATTTGCGCCACCATGGCATGCTGGCGGTTTTAGCTGAAGACGGAGAAGCAGCGCAAGCTGCCATTGATGATGTACTGCCAGACGTGATCTTGCTGGATTGGATGTTGCCAGGGCAAAGCGGTTTGGTGTTGGCAAAGCGCTGGCGTTTGGATCCTCGTACCAAGCTAACTCCCATCTTGATGCTTACCGCGCGTGGTGACGAGCCCGACAAAATTGCTGGCCTAGACGCTGGAGCGGACGACTACATCACCAAGCCTTTTTCTACCCAAGAACTTCTTGCGCGTATTCGGGCTGTACTGAGACGCCGCGCCCCTGAGCAAGCTAGCGATGTTGTTCGAATTGGTGGCTTACAACTAGATGGCTCTACGCACCGTGTAAGTTTTCAAGATACCCCGCTCAGACTGGGGCCAACTGAATTTAAATTGCTCAATTACTTCATGCATCACGCCGAAAGGGTGCATTCACGTAGTCAGTTACTTGACCGCGTGTGGGGCGACCATGTATTTATCGAAGAACGAACTGTAGATGTTCATGTCAAACGTTTACGAGAAGCGCTAGGGACCGCAGGTGCTATGGTGGAGACAGTCCGTGGAGTTGGGTATAGACTCACGGCTTCTGTCACACCTGATGCCTGAGGTTCTTAGTGTTTGGTCGGTTTTTTAGTTCATTGCTATTACTTCTCTGTGGCGCAACGCTCGGGTATTTTTGGGCGCAATCGCAGGAGTTACATTCCGCGTTCTATTTGGTCTTAGGCGGCTTAGTCGGAGCGATGCTCTGGTGGTTTTGGGATGCTATACGTGGGCTGCGTGTAGTCTATTGGCTGCGTTATGGAAATCTAGCGGAAGTCCCCAGCACATTTGGTTTATGGGGCACAGTAGTCGATAGAACGCGAAGGTTGTTGAGAGAGCGCGAGCGAGCCATCAAGGCTAGCGAACAGCGGTTAAAAGATTTTTTATCCGCTATTCAAGCATCGCCCAATGGCGTGGTTCTGTTAGATGAAAACTTTCAAATTGAATGGTGTAACCAAACCGCTGCATACCAATTAGGCATT
>CAJBTJ010000421.1 GCA_903958565.1 uncultured beta proteobacterium | reverse complement strand
TCGGGCCACTCACGGAATCATCACTACCCATTAACCGCAGAAACCCCTCTATCAAGTCATCCACGTAACAAAAGCTTCGCGTCTGACTCCCGTCTCCGTATATCGTCAAATCATTGCCCTGCAGGGCTTGTACGATGAAATTGCTCACCACGCGTCCGTCATCAACGTCCATACGTGGTCCATAGGTATTAAATATTCGTACGACCTTAATTTTTAATTGATAGGTTCGTTGGTAGTCGAAAAAAATTGTTTCTGCCGCTCGCTTGCCTTCGTCATAACAACTCCGGATGCCCACCGAATTGACGTTCCCCCAATACTCTTCAGTTTGCGGATGTACGCTCGGATCTCCGTAAACCTCTGAGGTGGATGCTTGAAATATCTTGGCATTTGAATTGCGCGCGAGCTCGAGTAGGTTGAGCGCTCCGAGCACTGACGTTTTCATCGTGTGGATCGGATCATGCTGGTAATGGACGGGCGAAGCAGGACAAGCCAAGTTATATATTTCGTCGAGATTACCTAGCGCCAGCGGATCGACTACGTCGTGCTTAATCAACTCAAAGTTTGGGTGTCTAAGGACTGTGTCGAGATTTTTTTTACTTCCAGTAAAAAAGCTATCTAACCCAACCACTTTGTGACCCTGCTCTACAAGCCGGTCGCAAAGGTGCGATCCCAAGAAGCCAGCGGCTCCTGTAACAAGTATTTTTCTCATTTATATTGATCTGCCCTACGATCCCGATTTCAAGCTGCGCCGATTGATCTTGAGCGAGTATACCGTGGTGATCCGTCACACAATGCATCACCCAATAGCAGGTCTTATCCGTTAGGGCCTATCAATTAAAAAGGCATTACACGTCAATCGCGTGGACAGCCCCTGATCGCTTGCGCAACTCGAATTTCTGGATTTTGCCGGTCGAGGTCTTAGGTAATTCACCAAACTCTATCGCCCCGGGCACTTTAAAGCCGGCCAAGTGTTTTTTACAGTGCTGAATTAACTCTGCCGCGCTGACTTGCGCACCAGGCTTGAGCTCAATGAAGGCGCAAGGGGTTTCGCCCCACTTTGGATGCGGCTTGGCCACAACAGCTACCGCGAGAATAGCGGGATGTTTGTACAAAACATCTTCGATCTCAATGCTGGAGATGTTTTCACCGCCGGAAATAATGACGTCTTTGCTACGATCTTTGATCTTAATGTAGCCGTCGGGGTAGCGCACACCCAGGTCGCCGGTATGAAACCAGCCCCCGGCAAAAGCAGCTTCGGTGGCTTTTGCGTTACGCAGATAACCTTTCATCCCCATGTTGCCGCGCAGAACGATCTCACCGATGGTTGTGCCGTCACGTGGCACAGGTTGCAAAGTTTCTGGGTCAAGCACATCGGCGCCAGCTTGCAGGTGATAACGCACGCCTTGTCTGGCATTGAACACGGCCCTGTCGGCGACGGGCAACCCATCCCAGTCTTCTTGTGGTGCACACACGGTGCAGGGGCCATAGACCTCAGTCAGACCGTATACATGGGTCAGCGTGATACCCAAGGACTCCATGCTTTCAATCAAGGTCGCCGACGGTGCGGCACCCGCCACCATGGCTTGTACTCGCCGGCCGTTCAGTTTGCTCATGCCGTCTTTCTTCAAGGCGTCGGGTGCATTGACCAGCATGGTGTGCACGATCGGCGCACCACAAAAATGAGTCAC
>CAJBTJ010000420.1 GCA_903958565.1 uncultured beta proteobacterium | reverse complement strand
TACTGCCCCCCGGAATCGATCAGCAACAAGCCATCACCCTGTATACGTGCATGGGACTGCTGAGTCGCCCGGTAGTGCGGCATGGCCCCATTCGCATTAAAGGCGGCGATCGTGCCAAAACTGCGCGACACAAAGCCCGGCTGTTGGGATCTTAAGTCGGTTAAATATTCATCAACCATTAGTTCATTCAGTACGCTGTCGTCCGAACGCTCAATGGCTTGTTCGAGCCACGCAAAAAACGCACATAAGGCAGCGCCATCCTGCTCCATCACGCGGCGCACGTGCTGCAGTTCATGTTCGGTCTTTTGTGACTTAAAGAACGTGCTTGGGTTAATCGAGCGCACCGTATTTGCGACGATCCGATCGATCAACGCGCAGGTCGTACGCGCAGGATCGAATAGCACCGTGTCTTGAAGCGGCAGCTTGGCCAACTCACTGGCGACTGAATCGTATGGGCGCACCTCAATACCGTCTGTAGCAAGCGAGCGCGCTAAAGCCGCATCAACTTTGCCTGCCAAAACGAACAGGGTCACACCATCCATGCTGACAAGCACATGCGCCATAAAAACCGGATTAAATGACACATCGCTGCCGCGCAGATTTAGCAGCCAAGCAATATCGTCCAGGGTCGAGAGCACATGCCATTGCGCGCCTTTCTCTTGCATGACCGTACGGACACGGGCAAGCTTTTCACTGCGCGATTGACCTGCGATCTCAAGCGGTAAATCACGAATCGGTGCACTGGGTAAGGCAGGCCTTGCCGTCCAGCACTGGCCAGGCAAATCTAGATCGATCACAAGTTTGATCTGACGCGGCGCGAAGGCTGCCAAAAGTGTCTCGCGTGCCATGAGGCCAAGCGCTCTGCCATCAACGGCCACGACCGCGCCTTGGGGCAATTGCTCAGCGAGCCACTGTGTGTGAGCCGGATCCGTCGCGACACCGATCTTCATAAGCGTGACGGGCGAGCCAGCAAGCTCTGCCTCGGCCTGCACCCAATAACGACTGTCAACCCAAAGCCCGGCGAAGGTGTCAGTCACCACAACCGCGCCCACGGATCCTGTGAAACCCGTCAGCCACGGGCGCAACTGCCAGTAGTCAGGAAGGTATTCGGACAAATGGGGATCTGCGGAGGGGATGAGGCAAGCCTGCACCCCCGCGACCCGCATAGCGGCTCTTAGCGCGACAAGGGGACCGAAAGTGATGTCATTCATGTTTCTTACTTTGAGAATTTCGCACGCAAGAAGGCAATAATGCCTGGCAAAATTGAGAGAAAAATAATGAACAGAATGACCAATGTCAGATTGTCTCGAACAAAAGGCAGATTTCCGAACCAATAACCTGCAACGGTCAGTGACACGACCCAGATGATGGCACCCGTCACATTAAAAAACACAAATTTTTTCGGATCGTACTTCGCAAAGCCTGCTACAAAAGGAGCCATCGTGCGAGCAAAAGGAATAAACCGCGCAATGATCACCGTTTGTCCACCATAGCGGTCATAGAACCCTTGCGTGTACGCCAAATGCTTGGGATTGACTAAATTGGTTCGCGCAATCAGGGCGGCCCCAAACCATCGGCCTACGGCGTAATTGACCGCATCACCGACGATTGCCGCCGACGTCAACAGCGCAATGAGCAAATAGATATCCATCTTTCCCATTGCGCAAATTGCACCAGCGACAAACAACAAGGAGTCGCCCGGCAAAAATGGCATGAACACCAAACCGGTTTCAGCAAAGATGATTGCGACCAACAGGACATAAATCCAAACACCATAGTTCTCAATGAACTGCAGCATTTCAACGGGTGTTGAAAAAGCGCTGTGACTGGCGGGGGAAACGCAGTCTAAGCCGACAGGCACACCGCGTGCGTTGGCGATTTCAACCGTCACTTTCGGGCCAGGCAGCATGCCGCC
>CAJBTJ010000419.1 GCA_903958565.1 uncultured beta proteobacterium | reverse complement strand
TCAAACCAATGCAGATGCTGTTGACAAGAATGTTGTCGCCTGCGAATTCTTTCGACAACGCTTTGGTCATGGCTAGGCCAGCGGCACGTGTCACGGTCGTCGGCATTGATTTGGCGCGAGGTTGTTTAGCACCGATGTTTGTCACATTGATGATGCGACCCCACTTGTTCTTGCGCATTTCTGGAATAGCCAGACGTGACAAGCGAATCGCAGCGAATAGTTTGAGATCAAAGTCAGCTTGCCAATCTTTGTCGGTGACGGATTCAAACTCACCAGTCGCCGAGGTGCCGGCATTGTTGATCAGAATGTCGAGTCGGCCATAGGCCTTTAAGATTTCCTGGATGATGCGCGTGCATTCTGCATCCTGACTGACATCGGCTGCGATGGCGAGGACTTTTCCGCCCGCTGCACGAATGTCAGCGGCTACTTGATCTAAGAGTTCCCGTCCGCGGGCTGCAATCACGACTGTCGCGTCTTCTTCGGCGAGCTTCATGGCGCACGCTTTGCCAATACCTTGAGATCCACCAGTGACAAGTGCCACTCTATTTTTTAGTCCGAGATCCATTTGATGTCTCCGTTTAAGTGTTTGTAAGTTGTTATAGGTTGTACCGAAATATCGGCCGCATGACCAGTTGTTTTAAGTCTCTGCGGCGACTTGCCTGAGCGCCTCTTCAAAGGCCTCCGCGGGTTGTGCACCTTGCAGCAAGTATTTGTCGTTAATAATGATGGAAGGGACCGAGTGAATACCCATTGAGGTGTACTTCATTTGCTGAGCGCGAACGTCTGCGGCAAATTCGTCTGTGGCGAGGATATCGGCCGCCCGTTTTGAGTCGAGCGCAGCGCGGTTGACCGCATCGAGAAGATTTTGTGCTTCGTCAAGATCAACGGCTAACTGAAAATACGTCACCAGTAATTCACGCTTAAGCCGATGTTGCGCT
Source organism: uncultured beta proteobacterium (assembly GCA_903958565.1). Lineage (GTDB taxonomy): Bacteria > Pseudomonadota > Gammaproteobacteria > Burkholderiales > Burkholderiaceae_B > Zwartia. The sequence continues at coordinate 6,320 of CAJBTJ010000419.1, read as the reverse complement.
TGGGCACCGCATTCAAGTCCCGCCCAATGTAGGAGTCTGTGAGCGTTAAAGGTGTTGTAGACGTGCTTGCGACCCTCAGGGTGAAAGGGGTAACCCACGGCTGCAGCGCGCGCCTTAATTTCGTTTTGTGTGGCGCGCACTTGTTCAACTGTCTTGCCATATTTTTGGGTCAGATGTTCAAAGACATCTTGTCCGCCGGGCGGCATGTCAGGGTTCAATTCAAAGGGTTGGAAGTGCACGGCTACCTCGAACGCACCCCCAATTTTTTTGATCGCTTGCTCCAGACCACCAAGGCCGACGGCACACCAGGGGCATGCGATATCTGAAACATAATCAATCTTGATTACCATGAGCTTTCCGATTCCGGTGTGGCTGATACATGATGGATGCTGAGGTCTGCGCCCGCATATTCATCTTCGGGGTCCATGCGCAAACCTAGGGTGAGTTTCAGTAGACCATAGACTGCAATCCCACCAAGGAGTGCAATGACCACACCTGTAGCGGTGCCAATGAGTTGAGCAGTGAGGCTCACGCCTCCGATTCCCCCAAGGGCCTTTTGGCCAAAGATCCCGGCTGCGATGCCTCCCCAGACTCCGCATAGTCCGTGTAGCGGCCAAACCCCCAGCACGTCATCGATTTTCCAGCGGTTTTGTTCGGCCGTGAAGGCAACCACAAACAGTCCCCCGGCGACGAGACCTACCACGAGCGCACCTAAGGGATGCATTAAATCTGAGCCAGCGCACACCGCAACAAGTCCGGCGAGTGGACCGTTGTAGCTAAATCCCGCATCGTTCTTACCAAAGAACCAACCCGCGAGCGTGCCGCCTACCATGGCCATGAGCGAATTCATGGCCACCAGACCACTTATTTTTTCTATAGTCTGTGCGCTCATGACGTTAAAGCCGAACCAGCCGACCGTCAAGATCCAGGCGCCTAAAGCGAGAAAGGGAACATTGGACGGGGGGTGTGCAGACATACGGCCGTCTTTGCGATAGCGACCGCTGCGTGCGCCGAGCAAAATGATCGCGGGCAATGCGATCCAGCCACCCATGGCGTGCACGACAACCGAACCCGCAAAGTCGTGGAACTCTTCACCCGTGAATGACTTCAGCCAAGGCTGAAATCCAAACATGTGCTCTGGATTCCATGCCATGCCTTCGAATATGGGGTAGATGAATCCAACGATTAAGAATGTGGCGAGAAGCTGAGGATTGAACTTTGCACGCTCGGCGATTCCGCCAGACACAATGGCTGGGATGGCGGCCGCGAAGGTGAGCAGGAAAAAGAACTTCACGAGCTCGAAGCCGCTTTTTGCGGCGAGTTCATCTGCGCCCATCCAAAAGTTCAAGCCGTAGGCTAAGCTGTAGCCAATAAAGAAATAGGCAATTGTTGAGACCGAAAAATCGACCAAGATTTTGACGAGTGCATTCACCTGATTTTTTTGTCTGACCGTGCCGAGCTCAAGAAACGCAAAACCCGCATGCATGGCGAGAATCATGATGGCGCCCAAAAGGATAAATAGGGCGTCGATTCCTGATTTAATGTTTTCCACGTTGATTCCGTATAAGTGCGATTTAAAATTTCTGTTCCATGTTAGCGCAAATGCTTACTGGGTAAGGGTTTGAAGCCGATACGTGGGCAGTGAGTCGAGCAGAAATTCACCATATTGGTGCAACAAGAATTTTCAGGAGAGTGGCATGCAAGGTAAATATCAAATCGCGACGATCGAAGGCGACGGGATTGGGCCGGAGGTATGCAGCGCCGCGGTCACGGTGTTGAAAGAGGCGTTGGGTGAGGGTGTCATGTCGTTCGATGACTTTCCCGGCGGTGCCTCGCACTACGTGAAGACCGGGCAGGTTCTTCCTCCTGATACTTTTGAAGCATGTAAAACCGCACATGCAATGTTGCATGGGGCAGCGGGTCTGCCCAACGTGACCTATCCAGATGGCACGGAGGTGGGGAACGATCTGCATTTGCAGTTACGGTTCAAGCTAGATTTGTATGCGAATGTTCGCCCCATTCGTTTATACCAAGGGGATTTTTCACCTCTGAAAAATCGCGAGGCCGGCGATATTGACTATGTGATCGTGCGGGAGAACACCGAAGGTTTGTATGCAAGCCGCGGGGCGGGTGTGTTGCTGCGCGGAGAAGTTGCGACGGACACCTTGGTGCTCACTCGAAAAGGTTGTGAGCGGATCGCACGCTTTGCGTTTGAGCTGTCGCGCAAACGCAATGGCGCACCCTCCGATCACAAGCGGCGAATGACAGTGTGCGATAAGGCAAACATTTTACGAAGCTATGCCTTCTTTAGGTCTGTCTGTGATGATGTTGCAAAAGACTACCCGGACGTGGCGATTGATTACGCCTATGTTGACGCTATTACCGTGCACTTGGTCAAGCGTCCTGAGTTTTACGATGTGATCGTTGCAGAGAATTTATTTGGCGACATCATTTCGGATTTGGGTGCTGCAACCGTCGGTGGGATGGGGATTGCGCCCTCGGGCGAACTCGGAGACAGACATGGCTTGTTTCAGGGCGCGCATGGTTCGGCCCCCGACATTGCAGGTCAAAACATTGCAAGTCCCTTAGCGACGGTCTTATCGGGGTCCTTCATGCTGCGATGGCTAGGTGATCGTCACACGGACCCGCGTTTGATTGACGCTGCCCAACGGGTGGATCGAGCGGTAGAACTTACGTTGGCGCAAGGTAAAGCCATTCCTAGGGATTTGGGTGGCTTGGCCTCGTGTTCAGAGGTCACGCAGGAAATTTGCCGAAATCTGAAGTAAGGCTCCCCACACAGGGCACACTGAGGTTTACCCGTATAAAATGCGAAGATCAAGCATATAAGCTGGGATTTTTCATGATCAAAGCGGTAGCGGGTGAAACCATCGTTTTACATAGATTGTTGGTGAAAGGTCGTTTTAGAAAGCTACTTGCTCTGGCATGCTTCTTGGTCGTTGCGCCAGCGGTCTTTTCCCAAGGCGCACCGACAGGCCCTCTGCCTGTTTCAGTCATTGAAGCGCGCCCCACCTCTGTGCCCAGTACCTTAGAGGTGACGGGGCAAGCCGAGGGTGCGAAAGAGACTGAAGTGCGCGCGCGCGTGAACGGGATTTTGCTCAAGCGGCTCTTTGTTGAGGGTGCCCCTGTTCAAGCGGGTCAACCGCTCTTTCAACTTGACCCCGTTCCTTTTCAAAACGCGTTAGACGAAGCGCAAGCTCGCGCCAAACAAACCGAGCGTGAAGCGGCGCGGCTTAAAAAACTGTTCAGTCAACAAGCGGTTAGCCGTAAAGAATATGATGATGCGACTTCGGTCAATGAGATTGCGCAGGCGACGTTAAAGACGGCCAAATTAAATCTTGAGTGGACGACAGTGACCGCTCCCGTTGATGGAATCTCCGGGCGAGCCTTGCGCTCTGAAGGCCATCTCATCACCAGCACCGGCGATGCGGGTTGGCTCACTTCCATCTATCAGATTGATCCAATCTGGGTGCGGTTCGGCCTGTCGAGCGCTGACGCGGCTCAGCTGCCGGCAGGGCGTTTGGATGCTCCAGTGGATGCGCCGGTTCAATTGTTGTTGGGTAACGGCCAGACCTATGATCAGCCAGGACGGTTGAATTTCCGCTCCGTGTTTATTGATCCTAAGTTGGGAACACAACAGTTAAGAGCCGAATTTCCTAATCCTCAGCGCGCAATTCTGCCTGGACAGTTTCTGCGGGTGAAAATCACGACAGGCAGTCTAGATAACGTGTTTCTTGTGCCGCAACGCGCAGTGATCCAAAGTGATCGTGGTTATATGGTTTGGACTGTTGGTAGTGATAACAAGGTGATCCCGACCCCTCTGAAGATGGGTAGATGGTCAGGACAGAATTGGGTGGTCTTATCTGGATTGAAATCAGGTGATCGGGTTGTAGTGGACCAAATCATTAAGATTCGCCCAGGTGCGCAAGTGAGTCCTAAGCTCGTTCCACTTGAGATCCAACCTCAAGCGCCTAAGGAAACTCGATGAGCTTTTCGAGTTTCTTTATTGGACGGCCGATTTTCTCGGCCGTTATTTCTATTACGATCGTGATCGCCGGTTTGATGGCTGCTCGCGGGCTGCCTATCGCTCAGTATCCGCAGATTGCACCACCGACCGTGATTATTACGGCGAACTATCCAGGCGCTTCAACAGAGACCCTCACACGCACTGTGGCGGGCCCTATCGAAGAACAGCTTTCCGGAGTAGAGAACCTACTGTTTTTTAGTTCCGTTGCGCAGTCCAGTGGCACGTTAGTGATCACGGCAACGTTTGAGGTGGGCACCAACGTTGATACGGCAACGGTCAACGTGAATAATCGAGTCAAGATTGCAGAGCCTCGACTGCCAGATGTTGTGCGGCAATTTGGCGTGACCGCGCAGAAGCGTTCTAACGATATTCTGATGGTTGCTGCCATCACGTCTCCCTCAGATGAATACTCTAATTTGTATTTGTCCAACTATGCGCTAGTCAATGTGCTGGATGAATTAAAGCGCTTGCCAGGCGTGGGAGATGCAGCCGTCTTGGGCGCCAAGGATTATGCAATGCGGGTTTGGCTCAAACCCGATCGTATGGCACAACTCGGTTTGACGGCTCCGGATGTCGCGGCAGCGATCGCGGCGCAAAATAAACAAAACGTTGCTGGAAAGATTGGTCAAGAGCCAGCGCCAGAGGGGCAGCAGCTCGTCTACACCGTGACGGCTAAGGGACGTCTGGTCACGCCAGAACAGTTTGGTGAGATTGTCATTCGCTCGACAGGCGCCGGTGGCGTATTGCGTCTGAAAGATGTTGCGCGCGTGGAGCTCGGCGCAGCCGACTATGACGCGAACACCATGTTGCTGGGCAAGCCCGTTGCATTAGTAGCAACCTATCTGCAGTCGGGCGCGAATGCACTCGCGGTCGCCGATAGCGTACGCAAAAAAATGCAAGAGCTTGAAAAGAAATTCCCTCCAGGTATCGAGTACGTGATCCCCTTCGATACGACAAAATTTGTGACGGCGTCTATCAATGAAGTGATGAAGACGCTTGCCGAAGCGATGGTGTTAGTCGCCATTGTCGTATTCATGTTTTTACAAAACTGGCGTGCCACCCTGATCCCGCTGATTGCGGTCCCTGTATCGCTGATCGGCACGTTCGCGGGGCTTTGGGTATTTGGTTTTTCGATTAATACGCTGACCCTATTTGCTATGGTGCTGTCGATCGGTATTGTGGTGGACGACGCGATCGTGGTGCTGGAAAACGTTGAACGCTTGATGGCTGAACGACAGTTGTCTCCGAAAGAAGCTGCCTATGAGGCGATGCGGGAGGTATCTGGTGCGGTGGTTGCGATTGTGTTGGTATTGTCGGCTGTGTTTATACCGGTAGCTTTTTTGGGTGGTATCGCGGGAAAGTTATACCAACAGTTTGCCGTGACCGTGGCCTTGGCGGTTGTGTTGTCGGGTGTCGTAGCGCTGACGCTTACGCCGGCGCTTTGTGCGGTGTTGCTCAAGCCCGGGCAGCATGAGCCCAAGGGATTTCGTTGGTTTAATCGTGCCTTTGCTTCGTTTACAGAGCGGTATACGGGCTTAGTGAAGTACACGTTGCATCACCGTGTGCTGGGGGCGTCTGTTTTTGGTGCGATCGTCGTGGGTTGTTTTGTGATGTTCCGGATGGTGCCAGGTGGATTTGTTCCGCCAGAAGATCAGGGCTATCTCATTAGTGCGCTAGTCTTGCCGGATGGAGCCAGTTTGCAGCGCACCCAGGAGACGGGCGATGCGTTTCAGAAAAAGATTGCTCAGGATCCTGGTGTTGCACGTGTGTTTGTGATCGCGGGTAACGATATTATTGGGGGCGGACGCCGGACCAATGCAGGCACGATTTTTATACCCCTGAAAGATTGGGATCAGCGCGAATCGTCTTCGGATCAGCTTGCGAAGAAATTTACGGGCCTAGGCATGACGCTGCCCGATGGTATGGCGTTGGTGTTTAACCCTCCACCTATTCGTGGTTTAGGCTCAGCTGGGGGCTTTGAATTTTATGTGCAGTCAAAAGGCGAACCCTCTGTGAGTAACTTGGCTCTCGTCACCAATAACTTTATCGAAGAGCTGAAGAAGCAACCAACATTAACGGGGATCAACACTTTTTTTAGGCCAACTTCTCCTCAGCTCTATGTTGAGGCAGATGAGGCAAAAGCGCTTTCGTTGGGCATCCCGGTGTCTGATGTGTATTTTAGTTTGCAGGCGCTGATGGGTTCACAGTATGTGAACGATTTCAACTTGAATGGACGCACGTATCGCGTACAGATGCAGGCTGATTCCCAGAGATC
>CAJBTJ010000418.1 GCA_903958565.1 uncultured beta proteobacterium | reverse complement strand
GTCGATCCTTCAGGACGATTTACCCAACGTTTTGACCCGCTCATGCTTGATATCTCCGGTTTATGTTTATTTTTACTTAGGTTTGTATGCGTTCGTTGACGCTCCTAGGATAGTCAACCGATCTGCTCACCGAGTCAAGTCAGTCTCCGTTCAGTCAAAAGCAAAAGGGCCGCTGACAATGTCAGCGGGCCTTCACTTCAATCATTTTGGCCTAGGCAGACTGCTGCGAAGACCGGTCAGTATGCCAATACTCAGGCTTTCTTGACTTTTTCGAGCATCTTGAACACGCCCTTAGGAGCGTTGACGAACAGGCGCTTGAAGGCCTTGCCCAAGCAACGGCGCTCGAGAGTGTTGCGACGCGTACGTTTTGTTTCTGAAGCCATAGCAATTCTCCGGTAGGGAACTGAGTATATTACCCTAAATTTGACACGGTTATCGCCGCTTTCACCAACCCCAGCTTGGCTAGCCCGCTCTATGATTGCGACATGAACCCCACTATTCGCATTACTGGCGCGCGCCAGAACAACCTAAAAAACCTCGATATCACCCTCAATACAGGGGAGTTGACCGTTGTGACGGGCGTGAGCGGCTCGGGCAAAAGCTCACTGGCCTTCGACACGCTCTATGCAGAAGGGCAGCGACGATACGTCGAAACCTTCTCCCCCTACGCGAGACAGTTCCTGGACCGCATGGATAAGCCGGTGGTCGATAAGATTGAAGGCATCTTGCCCGCAATCGCCATTGATCAAACCAACCCAGTGCGCAGCTCGCGCAGCACGGTTGGCACAATGACCGAGCTCAATGATCATCTAAAACTACTGTTTGCGCGTGGCGCGCAATTAATGTGTCGCGGGTGTGGTCAAGCGGTTTGCCGCGACAGCACCGCGTCAATCTTTAGCGCCATCACCGAGCGCGCGGCGAAGGCAAGCGACCCGAGACTGGTCATCACATTCCCAGTCCAAGTCCCGACAAACTTTACCGAAGAAGAGGTCCGAGGCTTTTTAGATCAACAAGGCTATACACGGGTCCATGCCGATGAGGGTCCGACGCAAACAGAGGTCGTTGCAGCAAGCGCCGCGACGAAGGCTCCCGCAAAGTCCAACAAAAAGAAGACGACGATGCTGTCCCCGACATTACGAACCTTACGCGTGCTGCAAGACCGCTTTCGTATGGCAGGGGCAGACACTTCGCGTGTCATGGAAGCACTGGACATCGCCCTGAAAATGGGCAATGGCCTCATCGCTGTACACGCCCTTGATCAAGACGGGCAGGACACTGAAGTCTGGAAATTTAGTGACAAACTGCATTGCGCAGACTGCAATATTAGTTATAGCGATCCCCTGCCCAGCACGTTCTCGTTTAACTCACCCCTAGGGGCATGCGAAGCCTGTCGAGGCTTTGGGCGCGTGATTGGCATTGACTTTGGTTTAGTCATCCCCGACGAGAACAAAACGCTGGAAGGCGGTGCGATCAAGCCATGGCAAACGCCCAGCTACAAGGAATGCCAAGTCGAGCTCGAAAAATACGCCAAGCGGGCGAATGTCTCGATCAATACGCCATGGAAACACTTACCGCCAGAGCACCAAGAGTGGGTGTTGCACGGCGACCCATTGTGGAAAGGCGGCAACCAAGCCTGGAAGACGCAGTGGTATGGCGTGCAGCGCTTCTTTGACTGGCTCGAAACCAAATCCTACAAAATGCACGTGCGTGTGCTGTTGTCCAAATACCGTAGCTACACGCCCTGTCCGAGCTGCAAAGGCGCACGGCTCAAGCCTGACGCGTTGCTGTGGCGCATTGATGGCAAGTCCGTCCGGGATTTGATGTTGACACCGATTGTGCAGCTGCGCGAATTCATCAACAGTGTGAAGTTCGCCGGCAGCCTCGACGCAGCAATGGATCTGGTGCTAACTGAAGTCCGGGCGCGACTTAAATTTTTATGCGATGTGGGTCTTGGCTACCTCACACTCGATCGACAAAGTCGAACGCTATCTGGCGGCGAAGTGCAACGTATCAATCTGACGACGGCCTTGGGTACTTCTCTTGTTAACACACTCTTTGTGCTGGATGAGCCCTCGATCGGCCTGCATCCCAGAGATATCCACCGTATCGTCGAGGTCATGCATAGACTGCGCGACGCGGGTAACACCCTTGTTGTGGTTGAACACGATCCGCAAGTCATGATCGCGGCCGATCGCGTGATCGATGTAGGTCCCGGACCGGGTGAACGCGGTGGCCAGATCGTGTTTGATGGTACCCCACGTGCTTTAAAAGAAGCACCCACCTTAACTGGCAAGTACATGGGTGGCCTGTTGAAAGTCGAGGCGCCACGACCACTGCCCGTGTCTCCCAACACCCCCCGGTTATTGCTCGAAGGGGTCACCGCCAATAATCTTAAAAATGTGTCGATTGAAATTCCACTGGGACGACTGGTTTGTGTGACAGGTGTCTCCGGGTCCGGCAAGTCAACACTCATCCAAGACGTGCTCTACCCAGGTTTGCTCAAAATCATGGGCAAACCCACCGAATCGCCTGGCGCCTTTGATCGCATACTTGGCGCGGAGCAGCTCGCTGAAGTCGTGATGGTCGATCAGGCTCAGATTGGAAAAACTGCGCGCTCTAACCCCGCGAGTTATGTAGGCGCCTTCGATCCTATTCGCAAGCTGTTTGCACAAGC
>CAJBTJ010000417.1 GCA_903958565.1 uncultured beta proteobacterium | reverse complement strand
GTGAAACACCTTAGCGCCGATGATAGTTGATTAACGTCTGTGAAAGTAGGACATCGTCAAGCTCTTACCCCTCAAACCCCCAGTCGCGATCGCGTCTGGGGGTTTGTCTTTGGGCGAACACCTTTTATGCGCCAGAGATTCATTGTGCGAACGGAGCTGAGTGGATTCTTTTATCCGATTGCCACTGTTCAGAGGCTAGTCGTTACATCTTGCCTAAGGTAAGATTCTTTTATGTGCCTTAAGGAGTAGACAGCATGACGAATCCCATCCCACAAGAACCTACTCCCATCGACTTGCGTGTCATTACGCAAGTTGCTTATGGGTTGTTTGCAATCGGCTTACTTAGCGCGGGTGTTTTTGGTGCAGCGAGCGTGGCTGCAATCGTGCTGTTGTATGTCAAACGTGCCGATGCGGCCGGTACGGTATATGCCGTGCACTTCGACTGGATGATGCAAACATTTTGGTGGGGCGTATTGGCGTTGGCTGTTAGTGGCCTAGCGACGTACATCTACATTGGTTGGATAGGCGTTGTCGCAACGGGCGTTTGGATCCTATTCCGTTTGGTCAAGGGATGGTTGGCTCTGCTCGAAGGACGCACGCCCCTCTGACGCATTGAAATAGCTGGCCCGATTGGCTCTGTCGTCACTTGAGCAGCAAAAAAAATGGCACCGTAAAAACGGTGCCATTTTTTATCGAGCCTCGACTTATTTCAGGTGACCGCTAACAATCTTGGTCAACTCAAACATCGAAACCTGGTTCTTACCGAACAGAGGCTTAAGCTTGTCGTCGGCATTGATGTTGCGACGGTTCTTTGCATCTTGCAGGTCGTGTTTCTTGATGTAGTCCCAAATCTTCTTGGTGACTTCTGTGCGTGGCACAGGAGCGGCGCCAATCACGGCAGCCAACACGGCGCTAGGAGTCAGTGCTTTCATGAAAGCAGCATTAGGCTTGCGTGCAACTTTCTTCTTCGCAGCAGGCTTCTTTGCAGCAACCTTTTTTGCAGCAGGCTTCTTTGCAGCAACCTTCTTCACAGCAGCTTTTTTAGCAGCTGGTTTTTTAGCAGCAACTTTTTTCACAACAGCTTTTTTAGCAGCTGGTTTTTTAGCAGCGACTTTTTTAGCAGCAGGTTTTTTAGCGGCAACTTTTTTAGCAGCAGGTTTTTTGGCGGTGGCCATGTGGGCTCTCCTAGTGAGACAGATTAATGTGCACAACAGGCGCAGCATAATACTTCTGCGAGGGAAAGACAAAGAATTTGTCGAAACCTAGGCGAAATAATACTAAATGTCGCAAATTTGTCTACGATGTAAACTAATTTACCTATGACAAACGGGATTATTTTCGCTATGTATCCACGCTCACCGCTGGCTTCAATACAAAAATTCCATCAAGAACTCGTCGCGCTGCGGCGTGATTTGCACGCCAACCCCGAGCTTGGATTTCAGGAAGTGCGCACCTCTGGGATCGTGGCGGGTGCGCTTGAGGCCTTGGGTGTTGAAATCCATCGTGGCATAGGGAAAACAGGTGTTGTTGGTGTGATCCGCGGGCAAAAGTGTGACTCGGGCAAGATGGTCGGGCTGAGAGCGGATATGGATGCCCTTCCCATTCAAGAAGATGCTGCAGTTGCGCATTGTTCGACCGTCCCGGGCATGATGCACGCCTGCGGCCACGATGGCCACACAACCGTTTTGCTTGGTGCTGCAAAGTATTTGATGCAAAACCGCAACTTTAATGGCACCGCCATCCTGATTTTCCAGCCCGCCGAAGAAGGCTTGGGTGGTGCACAGGCGATGGTGGAGGATGGTTTATTTGAGCGTTTCCCCTGTGATGCGATCTACGCGCTACACAACTGGCCAGCCTTGCCGGCAGGGACGATTGGCTTGAATACCGGCCCCATGATGGCGGCGTCCGACCGGTTTGAGATCGTGATCAATGGCCGTGGTGGGCATGGTGCTCACCCGTATCAAACGATCGACCCAATTGTCGTGGCGGCACAGATGGTGACGGCGCTCCAGACAATCGTGTCGCGCAATGTGCACCCTGTTGAGTCAGCGGTGCTGTCGTTTGGCCATATCCAGGCCGGCAATGCAGGCGCAGCGAGTGTGATCCCGGGGACTGCCAGGCTCATCGGAACCGTGCGCACCTTCAGTGACACGGTGCAAGCCTTGGTGGAGTCGCGTATGCGCAGCTTGATCCACTCCATTGCCGAGGGGTTTGGTGCAACGGCAGAATTCACCTATGGGCGGTACTACCCGGCAACCATTAATTCGGCTGAGCACGCCGCTTTTGTGGCGCAGGTGGCAACGGACTTATTCGGTGCAGATAGGGTTGTGGCAAATCTGATACCGTCGATGGGCGCTGAAGACTTCTCCTTCATGTTGAAGAAGGTCCCAGGAGCCTACTTTCGCTTAGGCCAAGGCGGGGCGCAAGACGGTCGTGTTTTGCATAACTCGCGCTTTGACTTCAATGATGAGGTCATCCCAGTCGGTAGCGCCATGTTTGCCTCGATTATTGAACGCGCAATGCCTTTAGGAAATTAATCATGACGCAACAGACATTAACAATCGTACGGCCTGATGACTGGCACGTGCATCTGCGGGATGGCGCAGTCCTCGCGTCGGTGGTCGGCGCGACTGCCCGGCAATTTGCGCGGGCGATCGTGATGCCAAACCTCAAGCCGCCGGTCACCACGGTGGCGTTAGCGCAAGCCTATCGCGCCCGTATCGAGCAGGCGATGGCGCAGGTTGGTGTGGCTAAAGAAGCGTTCACGCCGTTGATGACGCTTTATCTGACTGACAACACGACCCCAAATGAAATTGTGCGTGCCAAGGAGACGGGGGCTGCGCTCGCGGTCAAGTTGTATCCCGCAGGGGCGACGACGAATTCTGACGCAGGGGTGACTGACTTACTTGGCCGCTGTATGCCAGCGCTTGAGGCGATGCAGCGCGTTGGGATGCCGTTGTTAGTGCATGGAGAAGTCACGGACCCCTCTGTGGATGTCTTTGATCGGGAGGCCTTGTTTGTCGACCGCGTCATGATCCCCTTGCGTAAGGCGTTGCCTGCCTTGTCGGTTGTGTTTGAACACATCACTACCAAGGACGGCGCGCAGTATGTGCGCGACGCAGAAGGACCCATCGCCGCGACCATCACCCCCCAACATCTGCTGTACAACCGCAATGCAATTTTTCAAGGTGGGGTACGCCCGCACTTTTACTGCTTGCCCATTCTTAAACGGGAAGTGCATCGACTGGCGCTCGTAGAGGCCGCTACAAGCGATAGTCCGCGGTTTTTCTTGGGAACGGATAGTGCACCCCATGCCAAGGGTTTAAAAGAGCACGCGTGCGGCTGTGCGGGCTGCTACACGGCTTTGCACGCTATGGAGTTGTATGCCACCGCTTTTGAGCGCGCGGGTAAGCTCGACAAGCTCGAGGCGTTCGCAAGCCTGCGCGGGCCAGATTTTTATGGCTTGCCGCGTAACGAAGGCACAATCACTCTGCGTCGTGAGCCCTTCACTATTCCACAAGAATTAGCGTTTGGGGATGAAAGTATCGTGCCGCTTGCGGCTGGCGAGTCACTGCCTTGGACAATGGTTGAGCCGTAATTGCCCAACCTGATTGCCCCGGTTAGGCCAGGGACTTAGCTTCGAGCGCTTCCCAGCGCTCGAATTTTTTGGTGAGCTCTTTTTCGATCTGAGCGAGCTTTTCTTGGATTGCGGAGAACTTGGCGGGTTCGTTCTTGTAAAGCGCACTGTCACTCATCTGCGCCACTAAAGACTCTTGCTCTGCCTCTAAGCCCTGAATGATCGCGGGCAGTTCGTCTAGCTCCTTTGTTTCCCACGGAGCAAGCTTAGTGCCGCGGGCACGCGTTGGCGCAACGACTGCGCTCTGAATGGTCTGCGCAGATTTGGTGGTAACGGTTGCTGGCGCGCCAATCGCGGCTTTGACCTGGTCGATCGCTGCGCGTGGCTTGCGGGCCTTGCGCTGACGTTCCCAATCGGCAAAGCCTCCGACGTAATCCATCCATTTACCGTCGCCTTCGCTCGCAATGGTCTGTGTGACCACGTTGTCCAGAAACGTTCGGTCGTGACTGACGAGCAGCACGGTGCCCGGATAGTCTTGTAAAAGCTCTTCAAGCAGCTCAAGCGTTTCAATATCTAGATCGTTGGTCGGCTCGTCGAGAACAAGGATATTGGCAGGCCGCGCGAACAGACGTGCGAGCAACAAGCGTGCACGTTCGCCCCCGGAGAGGCTTTTAACGGGTGATTGGGCGCGCGCAGGCGCAAACAGAAAGTCGCCCAGGTAGCTCATGACGTGCTTGCGGGTGCCACCGATCTCAATCCACTCACTTCCAGGGTTGATTACGTCGGCAAGGGTCGCGTTCTCGTCGAGTTGACTGCGCATCTGGTCGAAGTAGGCGACGCTCAGGTTGGTGCCGAGTTTGACGGTGCCACTATCCGGTTCGAGTGTGCCGAGGATGAGTTTGAGTAGTGTGGATTTTCCCGCTCCATTTGGACCGATCAAGCCGATCCGATCGCCTCGCATGATCGTGGTCGAATAGTTTTTGATCACGCAGCGGTCACCGAAAGATTTGCTGACGTCGACAAGTTCGGCAACGAGTTTTCCTGAGCGTTGGCCAGCATCTAGCGCGAGCTGAACGTTCCCCTGTCGTTCGCGACGGTCTGCACGCTCTACTCGCAAGCGTTCAAGACGTCGAACCCGACCTTCATTGCGCGTTCGGCGTGCCTCGACACCTTTGCGAATCCAGACTTCTTCTTGGGCCAACAGTTTGTCAAAACGTGCGTTCTCAAGGCGCTGCGACTCTAGCCATTGCGCTTTGTGTCCTTGCCAGTCGGTGAAGTTACCGGGAAAACTCAGCAGCTGGCCACGGTCGAGCTCGACAATGCGCGTGGCGACTAAATCTAAAAATTGACGATCGTGTGTGATGATGATGGCGCTGCCTGGCCATTGCTTGAGTGTCGCTTCAAGCCACGCAATCCCGTCTAGATCGAGATGGTTGGTTGGTTCGTCGAGCAGAAGCAGGGTTGGGTCGTTGGCAATCGCACTGATGAGTGCAACACGCTTGCGCATGCCGCCCGATAATGTACCGACACGAGCGTCTGGCGGAAGCTCTAGCTTATCGATGAGCGCGCGTACACGCGAAGCACGTCCCCAGTCCTCGCTGTCTGGGTCGTATTCGCCCATGACGGTTTCTTCGATGGTAAGTGTTTCGTCTAGGGTAGGCTCTTGCTCTACTGTTGCGACCCGGACATGGCCTGCAACGTTGATTGCCCCATCATCGGGCACGTTACGGCCATCGAGTAACCGCAGGAGGGAGGATTTTCCCGCGCCGTTGCGTCCGATTAATCCGATCCGCTCACTCGCCTGAATGGCGAGATCGGCGCCATCCAGAAGGGGGTGATGACCATAGGCGAGGTGCACGCCATTGAGTGTAATCAGGGCAATCGACATGTAAGTTACGCGCGTGCGAGGCACGAAGTGGGTTGTTAGACCGCTATTGTCGCAGGACGGCGTATTTATCGTTTATTACACGCGTTCGGACCTTGCATGAACGCTTGGAGTAATGGGTCGTACAATGCAGGTGCAAGGCGAATTGGGTAATCGCGGTGCCTCACGGCATCGAGGAAGGTCCGGACTCCATAGAGCGGGATAACGGTTAACGACCGTCCGAGGGTGGGTGGGTGCAAATCTGCCCGTCTTCGAGGACTAGGGCCACAGAGACGAGTCTGCAATGGGGGTGCACCGAAAGGCGTACTCTGCCACGGTGTTCCCGTGGTGCACGAGGCGCTTGCGTCTTGAACGTTGCAGGGTGAAACGCGGCAACCTCTATCCGGAGCAACACCAAATAGGCATACGTGTGGCCTCGTGTCACGTTGGGCGGCTCGCCCGAGTATGCGGGTAGGTGGCTAGAGCACTTCAGCAATGATTTGCCCAGAGGAATGATTGCCAACCCACGCAAGTGGGTTTACAGAATCCGGCCTATAGATTCGCCTTGCACCTCACTACAATTTATTTTATTCGGGTTATCCCTAACCCCATACTTAATAATCAACATTTAGTTGATTCGCCAATCCATTGATTTATTTGAATATTTCAGTTATGAAATATTTCAAAAAACCTATCTAAGTCATTGATCCCATTGAAAAAAATGCGTAATGCGCTTGACCAAGCTCAATCATTCACTTAGAGTGGTGAAAAGTAGGTTTTTGTGTATTTAAGTGGGGTAAATGGGGTGTTTCAAGGAAGTAGTGCGCTGACGCTGGATGCGAAAGGTCGGATCAATGTCCCGACCCGGCATCGCGATGCTCTAGTCGAGCAGGCGCAGGGCTGTCTGACACTCACGCGCCACCCTGACGGTTGCTTATTGGTCTATCCCCGGGCGCAATGGGAAATCAAGCGCGAACAGATCGTTGCTTTCCCGATGCAAGCGCGGGCTCTGCAGCGCTTGTTGCTCGGCAATGCTCAAGATGTCGAAATTGATGGATCAGGACGCATTTTGATTGCGCCTGAATTGCGCTCGGCTGCTGGTTTCACGCGCGATGTGATGCTGCTTGGGATGGGCGCGCACTTTGAATTATGGGATGCCGCTGCCTTGGCGCGCCGAGAGGCTGCTGATTTATCGCAAGGCATGGGTGATGTGCTGAACCAGTTTTCGTTTTAAGCCGTGACGCAGTTTGTCCATCGGCCCGTGTTGCTCGAGCCGACAGTCGAGTCGCTGGTGGGTGCGCAGTATGGCCGTCGCGGTTCGCATGCTTTGGATGAACTGCCTGATCAGCAAGCGAGATTGTCGGGCGTGTATGTGGATGGGACATTTGGCCGTGGCGGACATTCGCGCGCGTTGTTAGCGAGCTTGAGTGCCGCCGCACGGCTTGTGGTGTTTGATAAAGATCCGCAGGCGATTGCCGCGGCGCAAGAGTTGGCAGCACAGGACGCCAGAGTAACGGTTGTCCATGATGGGTTTTCAAGCATGGTCGATGCGTTGTCTGCGTTGGGCGTGCAAGAGGTCGACGGTGTGATGTTGGATTTGGGGGTGTCTTCACCTCAGATCGACGAAGCAGGACGTGGTTTTTCATTCATGCGGGATGGCCCGCTAGATATGCGAATGGATACGACGCGCGGTGAGACAGTGGCGCAATGGTTGGCGCTGGCAAGTGTAGATGACATGCGGGAGGTCATAGGACGATATGGCGAAGAACGGTTTGCTTTTCAGATTGCAAAGGCGATTGCTGCTCGCCGCGCAACAAATCCGGTGGCAACCACGCTCGAGCTCGCCGAGCTCGTGTCAGGCACCGTCCGCACGCGCGAAAAGGGCCAGCATCCGGCTACACGCACCTTTCAGGCTTTACGGATTTACATCAATCATGAACTCGAAGAGCTCGAGAGCGCCCTCCCGGCAGCTCTGACTTTATTAAAAACAGGCGGACGTATGGCCGTGATTAGCTTCCACTCGTTGGAAGATCGCGTCGTCAAGCAGTTCATCACCGCAGCATCCAAACCGGAAGCTGTGTATGCCCGCCTCCCTCTGCGCGAAAGTGAAATGCCACAGCCAGTTTTGTTGGCGCTCGCACGGGTATTGCCAAGCGACACTGAGATAGCCGAAAACCCACGTTCGCGTTCTGCTGTGTTGCGTGTTGCCGAGCGTACACACACTGTGTTAGGTCCCGAAGGTGCTCAAGCGTTTATGCCTCGTGTACGACCAACGTCGACACGCTCCAAAAGAGGGGCGCGTTGATGGGACGTCTTTCCGTGCTGGCCGCCATGGTTTTAATGTTCTCGGCGATCTCTTTAGTCACGGCACGGTATCAGGCTCGGCAGCTTTACAACCAGCTAGACAAATACACAACGCAAGCCGAGGACCTTGAGATTGATTGGCGTAAATTGCAACTAGATCGAGCCCAGGCGTCGCGTAACGCGCACGTCGACAAGGTCGCACGTGAAGAGCTTAGGATGAACGTGATTGTGCCAGAGCGCACCATCTATGTGAGTCAGCCTTCTGTGAACCCGTCGTCCGCAAACCAAGCGGCTCCAGCCGTCGGGAGCCGACGATGAAGCACATGCCGTTTTTTAACAACCCTGTACTCAAGGTGGCCTATCCAATATGGCGCGGGCGACTCGTGCTGTCGGTGATTGGCATTGCGTTCTTGGCGTTAGTTGTGCGGGCAATTTACTTGCAAGGTTTCACCACGGAGTTCCTGCAGCAGCAAGGTGAAAAGCGCTACGAGGTGACGCAGCCCTTGTACGCAAGTCGAGGCAAGATTTTAGACCGTAACGGTGTCGTACTGGCAGCGAGCATCCCTGCGCGGGCGATCGGCTTTACGCCAAAGCACGCCCAAACCTTAAGCGCTGAGCGCTTGAAAAAGCTAGCTGAGTTGCTCGACATGCCCGAGGCCGATCTGAAAGCAAAGATCGACCCAGAGAAAAAGACGTTTATTTATTTGAAACGCCAGGTGCCCATTGAAGTTGCTCAGCAGATCCAAAAAATGCGAGTCCCGGGCGTTAGTCTCCACAGAGACAATCGCCGCTACTACCCAGAAGGTGAGGTCGCGGGCAATATCGTTGGTCTGAATACGCTCGACGATCATGGTCAAGAGGGTGTCGAGCTTGCATTTAACGATCAGTTGGCCGGAAAGGGCGGAAGCCGCCGAATCTTGCGTGACCGGATGGGACGTCAGATCGATGATGTGAAAGACATCGATGTGGCGGTCGATGGACGCGATATTCAGTTGTCCATCGATACACGTATTCAGTACCAGGTCTATCGGGCACTGCAAGAGGCGATGGTTACGAACAAGGCAAAAGGTGCTGCTGCGGTGGTGATCGATATCAAGTCGGGTGAAATACTGGCGCTAGGCAATATGCCAACCTACGATCCCAATAAGCGCGAAACGTTTCGTAGCGGCAACATGCGTAATCAGGCGCTAACCGATACGTTTGAGCCGGGCTCAATCATGAAGCCCTTTACGGTTGCTCTTGCGCTCGAGCTCAATCGCATCACGCCTGCGACACAGTTTCGAACAGGCAATGGAAAATTCACTTATCAAGGCGCGACGATCAGTGATGTGAGCGCAAACGGAACGCTTGACCCCGCGGGAATTCTGCTTAAGTCCAGCAACATCGGGATGACCTTGATTTCAGAAAAGCTTGAGTCACGTGAAATGTGGGCGCGTTTTAACGAGCTTGGTTTGGGTCAAATGCCTCAAACAGGTTTTCCGGGCGAAGTGCCTGGCCGCTTGCGTCCTTGGGAGCGTTGGCGTTTGATTGAAAAAGCGACGATGTCTTATGGATACGGCATGTCCGTCTCCTTGTTACAAATGGCGCGTGCCTATTCTGTATTTGCCCGTGATGGCGACATGGTGAGTTTAAGTCTGATCAAGCGTGATCAACCACCTACGACGACCCAAGTCTATCCGCCTGAGGTGGCGAGGCGCGTGCGTGTGTGGCTCGAGGCGGCAGCAGGCCCGGAAGGCGCGAAGGCTGCGCAAGTGCAAGGATATCGGGTCGCTGGCAAAAGCGGCACCGCACGCAAAATTGTTGATCGCAAATACAGCACAAGTCGCTATCGCGGCTCTTTTGTCGGTTTTGCGCCGGTGTCTGATCCACGGATTGTTGTTGCGGTGACGATTGATGAGCCGAGTTCAGGTGTGTACTACGGCGGACGTGTTGCTGCGCCGGTCTATGCAAGCATCGTAGGCAGTACTTTGCGCATTATGGGTGTGCAACCTGATGCGCCGTTCGCTTCGACGGTTGCGGTGACGCAGGGAGGCGCAAGATGATGCACGCCGAACTGTTCGCAAAGAATGTTGCACTTCAGACGCTTATTGAAAAGCTCAGAGCGACAGTCGGCCCTGATGCGCAGCTGTATATGGATTCCCGAACCTTAAAGGCGGGAGATGTTTTCGTTGCATGCCCTGGGCTTGTCGGGGACGCACGAACCTATGTGGAGGCAGCAATTCAAGCAGGTGCCGCTGCGATTGTGCTGCATGTTGAGAACATCAGAGAATGGCAAGACCGTTCGACCCCTATTCCCATGTTCGGCGTTGAGAATTTGAAGGCACGCGTCGGAGAATTTGCGGATAGTTGGTATAGCCAACCGTCGGCGGATCTTTGTGTTGTTGCGGTGACTGGCACGAATGGGAAGACAAGTTGCGTGCAGTGGTTGGCGCAGGCGCTACGCGTTGAGGGTATCGCGGTTGGTGTGATCGGTACCCTAGGAGTCACCTACCCCGATGGGATAGCTGTGGGCGGGCAATTGACGACTCCGGACGTTGTGTCTATGCACCGCACTTTGGCAGAGATGCGCGCGCGTGGCGCTGAAATTGTTGCGCTTGAGGCGTCTTCGATTGGTCTAGATCAAGGTCGACTAGATTGCGTTCGTATTAGATACGCAGCGTTTACGAATTTATCGCGTGACCATCTTGATTACCACCTGACCATGCAAGCTTACGAGGCAGCCAAGCTGCGCTTGTTTACACACGTGGGGTTGCAGGGGGTTGTACTGAATGTCGACGATCCTGTAGGGGTGAAGTTGGCGCGAACGGTGGAGTTGCCGACGATCACCTTTAGCTTGTCACGGCAGGCAGACTCAGCGAATCTGACAGCGAAAGACCTCTCGACGACTGCGCATGGTGCAGCCTTTGTATTGTGCGCACACTTGGAGTGTGTGAAGGTGCAGAGCCAAGTGCTTGGCTCCCACAATGTCGCAAATCTTTTATGTGTGGCTGGCTTATTGCGCCAGCTCGGCTGGAGCCTCGCGCGCGTTGGTGCCGCCTTTGAGAAAATTCACCCCGTCAGCGGACGGCTACAGCGGATTCAGCCCATCCTCTCGCACACACCGAGCCCAACAGTGATAGTGGATTATGCCCATACGCCGGATGCATTAGAGCGGGTCTTGCGCGCGTTGCACGGCATCGCACAAAGTCGTTCCGCAAAATTATGGTGTGTGTTTGGTTGCGGCGGCAACCGCGATGCGGGAAAACGTTCGCTAATGGGTGCTGTGGCGCAAAAGCTAGCAGATCGAGTCGTTGTCACCAGCGACAATCCGCGTGACGAAGCACCACAAGCCATCGTAGCCGACATCATTGCTGGCCTGGCCAGTGGTGCAGCAAACGTACTGATTGAAGTCGACCGAGCGCAGGCAATCCTGCACGCCGTCCTGAGCGCGGATGCAGAAGATATCGTGTTGCTGGCAGGCAAAGGGCATGAAGCCTACCAAGAGTCAAGGGGTCAGCGTGTTGCTTTTGACGATGGCCAGTGGGCGCAGGCAGGTTTGATATTGCGCCAGGAGTGCAGCATCCAGACCGACTCCAGAAAGCTGGATACGGGTGCGGTGTTCTTAGCGCTACGTGGCGATAATTTTGATGGTCACGATTATCTTGGGCAAGTGGCCGCTGCGGGTGCGGTCGCTGCGATTGTCGATCAGGCCGACACAAGCGTTGCGCTCCCTCAGATCGCGTTGGGCGATACGCGAGCAGCGCTGTTGACACTTGGACGAGCGTGGCGTAAGCAGTTTGCCTTGCCAATCATTGCCGTGACAGGAAGCAACGGCAAGACAACGACTAAAGAAATGATCGCTTCGATCCTTGCTGCATGGGTGGGAGAAAGCAATCGCTTGGCAACGACTGGCAACTTAAATAATGAATTGGGTGTGCCACTCACATTGCTGAGACTTCGTAGATCACACCAGGTTGCCGTCATTGAGTTGGGAATGAATCATCCGGGCGAGATCGCGATTCTGGCTGCAGTGACTCAGCCAACCGTGGCGCTCGTTAATAATGCTCAGCGCGAACATCAAGAGTTTATGGTGAGCGTTGAAGCGGTTGCGCTTGAAAACGCTGCTGTGTTTGATTCACTGATGCCGGGTGGTACGAAGGTTTATCCAGCCGACGATGCGTTCACATCCTTATGGGCTGGCATGGCTGGCCAGCACGCATCCAGCACGTTCGGGTTGAATGCCCCCGCCCGTGTCTGGGCCAGTGACATTGACTCCGATGTGTTGGGTTCTAGTTTCGTGCTGCACACACCATTAGGGCAAGGTGAGGTGGTTTTGCCTGTGCCGGGAATGCATAACGTGCGCAATGCGCTCGCCGCGAGCGCATGTGCGCTGGCCAGTGGCGCTCCGTTAGGCGCTGTCGTGCAAGGTTTGCAGGGTTTTCGCGCTGCGAATGGCCGTATGCAACCTCATCGACTCGAAAATGGGCGAGTACTGATCGACGACACCTACAACGCAAACCCAGATTCTGTGCGTGCGGCGATTGACGTTTTGGCTAGTTTGCCTGCCCCTCGCGTGTTGGTGTTGGGGGATATGGGCGAGGTGGGCAACAACGGACCGGCGATGCATACAGAAGTGGGTGCGTATGCCCGAGCCCGAGGTGTTGACACCCTATTGACTTTAGGCGAAGCCACGCGCGAAAGCGTATTGGCATTTGGTCAGGGCGCGCAACATTACGACTCGCCGGAGCAGGTGTGTGAGGCGCTGGGCAAGATGAAGGTAACGAGTTTGCTTGTCAAAGGCTCGCGGTTTATGCGCATGGAGCGCGTTGTGCGCGGATACATAGAAAAGTTTGGGACAACTCCCGGGGAAGTGGTGAAGCATGCTGTATGAGTTGTTCGGTTGGTTGGCAGATAACCACATACGCGGTTTCGGTGTGTTTGAGTACATCACCCTGCGCGCGGTGCTGGCGTGTGCGACGTCTTTGCTCATTGGACTGATCGCGGGACCGTGGGTCATTCGTAAGCTGACCGAGCTAAAGATTGGCCAGGCTGTTCGCAGCTATGGGCCCGAAAGCCATCTCGTTAAAACCGGCACGCCCACCATGGGCGGTGTACTTATCTTGATCTCCATCGGAGTCAGTACGCTGCTATGGGCCGACTGGAGTAATCGTTTTGTATGGGTCGTGTTGCTCGTGACGTTTGGTTTTGGTTGGATTGGTTGGATCGATGACTACCGCAAGGTTGTGCATCGCGATCCAGAAGGGATGCCGGCGCGCCAAAAGTTTTTCTGGCAAGCGCTGATTGGTCTGATCGCTGCGGTCTATCTGACGTTTGCTATTTCGGCGCCCGGAACGAGCAATGTCTGGCCCCTCATGCGTGAATGGGTAAACAGCGGATTCACCATGGTATTGCCAACGCGCACCGATTTGATTGTGCCGTTTTTCAAGACGGTGAGTTATCCGCTTGGCGTGTTTGGTTTCGTATGCTTGAGTTGGCTCGTCATTGTCGGGACAAGCAACGCGGTGAATCTGACGGATGGTCTAGACGGCTTGGCCATCATGCCAACCGTGATGGTGGGATCGGCGCTTGGCGTATTTGCGTATGTGGTTGGTCGCGTCGATTACTCGCGGTATTTATTGTTCCCTTATATTCCAGGCGCTGGTGAAGTGATGGTCTTGTGTGCAGCGCTTGCCGGGGCAGGCCTGGCATTTTTGTGGTTTAACGCGCATCCCGCGCAAGTATTTATGGGCGATGTTGGTGCGCTCGCGTTAGGGGGTATGTTGGGCGCGGTCGCAATTATTGTGCGACAGGAAATTGTTTTGTTCATCATGGGCGGGGTATTCGTTGTTGAAACGCTATCCGTCATGATGCAAGTCGCTTGGTTTAAATACACCAAACGTAGATATGGGACGGGGCGCCGAATCCTGCGCATGGCACCGCTACACCATCATTTTGAAGTGAGTGGCTGGAAAGAGACGCAGGTAGTCATTAGGTTTTGGATTATCAGCATGATGCTGGTGCTTGTTGGTTTAGCTTCACTCAAAATTCGATGAACGATTCTATAAACGTAGCGACCTTTCCTTCTCGCGTCCTGATTGTTGGACTGGGCGAGACAGGCGTTGCCGCAGCGCGTTGGTGCGTGCGGCAGGGTGCCAGCGTGCGCGTGGCCGATACACGTGCAGCGCCGACGGGCCTTGAGGCGCTACAAAAAGATATAGACCCCACTGCAATCGAGTTCCACCTTGGTTGTGATGTGTTTGCGGAGGACTTGTTAGACGAAGTCGATGCCTTGGTGTTGAGCCCCGGGCTTGCACCGGGTATGTCTCCCGTCCGCGAGTTGCTCGATGCTGCACAGTCGCGATCGATTGAAGTCATTGGTGAGATTGAGTTGTTTGCGCGGGCGCTGGCACAACTTAAGCAAGAGAGGGCGTACGCGCCTAAAGTTTTGGGTATTACCGGTACAAACGGTAAAACGACCGTGACAGCACTTACCCGGCACATGCTTGCGGCTGCCGGCATGAAAGTCCGTGCGGCAGGCAACATTAGCCCCGCAGCATTGCATGCTCTCACGGAGGCGCTTGAGGCTGATGAGTTGCCTGATGTATGGGTGCTTGAATTGTCGAGTTTCCAGCTCGAAACAACCCACACTTTGCGTTGTACGGCGGCCACCGTGTTGAATCTTACGCAAGATCATCTGGATTGGCATGGAACGATGGAGGCATACGCCGCTGCAAAATCTCGGATTTTCGAGATGGCGGACACCATGCTCGTCAATAGAGATGATGAGCGCGTGATGGAAATGGTTGACGCATTGACGGCCTTAAATGTACGCAGTTTTGGTCGCGATGTACCGATGCTGGCTGGGGACGTTGGGTTAGAAATCAACAACGGCGTCACTTGGTTGTGTATAAGCGAGCCCACTGAATTTGACGATGATTTGCCCACGCCCGTTAAGCGTAAAAAGAACGCGCCGGCGCCGCAGCGTCATCTGGGTCGGACGGTTCGCATGATGCCGGCCGATGCCCTGGGCATTAAAGGGATGCATAACGCCTTGAACTGTCTGGCAGCGCTCTCGCTTGCACGGGCTTGCGGCGCTGGACTTGCGCCGATGCTGCGCGCGGCGACCGAGTATTTGGGGGAACCCCATCGCATGGAGTTTATTCGCACGATTGGTGGCGTGGACTTCTTTAATGACAGCAAGGGAACCAATGTTGGTGCGACGGTGGCTGGGCTAGATGGCTTGGGTCGTCGATTTGTATTGATCGCTGGGGGAGTTGGTAAGGGGCAGGATTTTTCGCCGCTCGCGTCAATCATTGCAAAATATGCCCGCGCTGTGACGTTGATTGGACAGGATGCGACCCTGATCGCACAGGCATTGAGCCCGAGTGTGGCACCCATCGATTTCGCGACGGATATGCAGGATGCCGTCGCGCTTGCGTTTAGTCATGCGACAGAGGGAGACGCGGTGGTCTTGTCGCCTGCGTGCGCGAGCTTTGATATGTTTCGTAATTATCCGCATCGTGGGCAAGTGTTTGCCGATACGGTTTCTGAGTTGGCGCTTGAGCAAGGGGAGGTGGTGTGAGCCTCTTTGCTGAGCTGACCGCGAGTGTAAATGCCGTTCCGCCTGGCCGCACAGCTATGCGCAACTACGATGTGGTGTTAATTGTGGCCAGTGCGATATTGGTCGGTATCGGTATTCTTATGGTGTATTCAGCCGCGATCGCTTTGGCGGACGGTCCGCGCGGACAAAATTTCAGTCGTTATTCCTTTGTGATCCGACAGTCTGTCTTTGCCGTAATCGGCACATTCCTGGCGACATTGGTGCTGACGGTTCCGATCCACGCATGGCGGCGCACGTGCATATGGTTTTTCGGCTTTGCAGTCGTGTTGTTAATTTTGGTCCTAATTCCTGGAATTGGACGCAAAGCGAATAACGCCTGGCGTTGGTTGCCCATCGGACCATTGACGTTTCAGCCTTCTGAAATGATGAAGCTCGCGATGGTGGTGTTTACCGCGGATTACGTCATACGCAAGCAGGAATACATTCAAAGTTTTAGGCGCGGCTTCTTGCCGATGGCTGTGCTCTTGGGCGTCGTCGCCTTTCTCTTGATGAAAGAGCCTGACCTTGGGGCGCTCATTGTCGTCGTATCCATAGCGATGGGTATTTTGTTTCTGGGCGGGATCAACGCACGAATTTTTTCGGCGCTCGTGGGGGGGCTGCTTGTGGCGTTCTCGATGGTGATTTGGCTATCACCCTGGCGACGCGATCGAGTATTCGCGTACCTTGATCCGTGGAATCCAGATTACGCCCAGTCCAAGGCATATCAACTGTCGCACTCTCTGATGGCGATTGGGCGAGGAGAGTGGACCGGTGTGGGTCTTGGCGGTAGTGTAGAGAAGTTGCACTATTTGCCGGAGGCGCATACGGACTTTATCGTCGCCGTGATTGGTGAAGAGTTGGGATTTATCGGCATTTTTACGGTGATTTCTCTGTTCGCGGTCATTGTTTATCGGTGCTTCGAAATCGGTCGACAAGCGATCGCCATGGAGCGCGTGTTTGGTGGCCTGATTGCGCAAGGTGTTGGCGTCTGGTTTGGCGCACAGGCGTTCATCAACATCGGCGTGTGCTTGGGCCTGTTGCCGACAAAAGGATTGACACTGCCGCTGGTCAGCTATGGCGGTTCGGGTATTTTGATGAACTTGATTGCCGTGGCCCTCGTGTTGAGAGTCGATTTTGAAAATCGTAATTTGATGCGTGGGGGCCGAGCATGAGCTTGACCTCCCCAGTCATTCTCATCATGGCAGGCGGCACCGGCGGCCACATCATGCCAGGTCTAGCGGTTGCCGATGTCTTGCGTGACCGAGGTTGGACGATCCGCTGGTTGGGACATCCCGAGAAAATGGAAGGCAAGCTCGTCCCCGCTCGTGGCTACGAGTTGTGCCCTCTGCGCTTTGCCGGTTTGCGTGGCAAGGGGTTCGTGGATCAGCTTAAGGCGCCCTTCCGTTTCGTACGCGCGCTGGCTCAAGCATGGACGCACTTCACGCGCGTCAAGCCCAATGTCGTTCTCGGGATGGGCGGCTATGTGGCCTTTCCTGGCGGGGTGGTCAGTGCCTTACGTTCAAAGCCGTTGGTATTGCATGAACAAAATGCGATTGCTGGCATGACGAATCGCTACTTATCCTATCTTGCTAAACGTGTATTGAGCGGCTTTCCTGGGGCGATATTAGGAGCTGAGGTGGTCGGCAATCCGGTGCGTGAGGAGGTTGTGCGTCTTGTGGATCCCGTTGACAGATATGCGCAGCGAACTGGTGCGTTGCGCGTGCTCGTCGTGGGGGGGAGTCTTGGCGCCACCGCTTTAAACACGCTGCTGCCTCAGGCATTCGCGAATATGAGTCCAGACGCCCGACCGATCGTGACGCATCAAGCCGGTGCTCAGCACATTGACGCTTTGCAGCGCGCATATGCCGACGAGGGGGTACAGGCGCATTGCGTAGCCTTTATCGAGGATATGGCCCATGCACTTGGTCAGACCGATCTACTGATCTGCCGGGCAGGAGCGATGACTGTTGCCGAAGTTTCTGCCGCAGGGGTTGCGGCATTGTTTGTCCCATTTCCGTTTGCAGTGGATGATCACCAGACCGCCAATGCAAAATTTTTGACCGATGTCGGTGCGGGCTGGGTATTGCAACAGAAGGATATGACCGCAGAGGGTGTGGCGCAATGGTTATCGGTTCGCACGCGTGAAGAGTTGAGCGTGGTCGCGCAGCGCGCGCGTACGCACGCTCAACCCTATGCCGCCCAGCGGATTGCGGACATTTGCGAAGAATTAGCCGGAGGCAACCGATGAAACATCGCCTTCAGCATATTCATTTTGTTGGTATTGGCGGTTCTGGCATGAGCGGAATCGCTGAGGTGCTGCTGAATTTGGGTTATCAGATTTCAGGTTCAGATCTCGCGCATTCGGCGGTCACGCAGCGTCTGCAAGAGCTGGGGGCGAGGATCGCGCTGGGTCATCAGAAAGAAAATGTCCTCGGTGCCGACGCGATCGTGACATCGACTGCCGTAGCGAACAACAACCCGGAAGTGATCGCTGCGCGTGAAGCCCGCATCCCCGTTGTGCCGCGCGCCGTAATGTTGGCTGAGCTCATGCGGCTTAAGCGTGGCATTGCAGTAGCGGGCACCCACGGAAAGACGACCACCACAAGTCTGGTGGCGAGTGTGCTGGCGGCTGGCGGACTGGACCCCACCTTCGTAATTGGTGGCCGCTTGAATTCCGCTGGTGCGAATGCTGGTTTGGGTGCCGGTGACTACATCGTTGTTGAGGCTGACGAGTCCGATGCCTCGTTCTTGAATTTGTTGCCTGTGATGGCCATCATTACAAATATTGATGCGGATCACATGGACACGTATGGGCACGACATCGCACGACTCAAGAGCGCTTTTGTTGAATTTACGCAGCGTCTGCCGTTTTATGGGAGCGCGATTGTTTGTTCGGATGATGCCAATGTCCGAGACATCATTCCCTTTGTGTCACGGCCACTCATCACCTACGGATTGAATGGTGATGCGCAGTTTTGCGCATCGAACGTACGTGCAATAGGAACGCGTATGCAGTTTGACGTTGCACGCACGACGCGACAAGGTACGTTGCCGTTGCTGTCAATCGATTTAAGTCTGCCCGGCAAACATAACGTGCTCAATGCGTTGGCTGCAATCGCTGTGGCGACCGAGCTGGGTGTCGATGATCTCGCCATCGCGAACGGGTTGTCGGGGTTCCGTGGCGTTGGCCGGCGATTTACTCAAGTGGGTGACTTTGTGGCAACCAAGGGCGGTAAATTTAGTGTGATTGATGACTATGGGCATCATCCAGTTGAAATGGCAGCCACGCTGGCCGCAGCCCGAGGCGCTTGGCCCAAGCGTCGAATAGTCTTGGCATTTCAGCCGCATCGTTATACGCGCACGCGAGATTGTTTCGAAGATTTCGTTAAGGTCCTGAGCTCGGCGGATGCTGTCTTGCTGACGGAGGTGTATGCCGCTGGCGAGCCTGTAGTGGTTGCGGCCGATGGGCGTGCGCTCGCGCGTGGTGTGCGTGTTGCTGGCAAGGTTGAGCCTATTTTTGTTGAAGATGTGACGACGATGGCAGAAGCGATTAAGAGTTTCGCGCAGGATGGTGATGTCGTGATCGTGATGGGTGCCGGTTCTATCAGTAAGGTTCCGGAACAATTGGGGAAGCTGCGATGACGCATGCGATGGGGCGTGTCGGTGTGCTCTACGGCGGCAATTCTGCTGAGCGTGAAGTGTCGATTATGTCTGGTACGGGCGTGCATGCTGCCTTGGTTAGTCAAGGTGTCGATGCGCACCTCTTTGATACCGGTGCCTGCAGCCTAGGTGAATTGGCCGACGCTAAATTTGATCGAGTATTCATTGCCCTGCATGGCCGATTCGGTGAAGACGGAACGATCCAAGGTGCTCTCGAGTTGTTAGGGATCCCGTATACCGGTAGCGGACCCATGGCATCTAGTCTTGCGATGGACAAAATCATGACTAAGCGAGTCTGGCTTGAAGCAGGTCTTCCGACGCCCGGCTACGCTGCACTGCTTGATGAGCGGGGCGTCTGGGCCGCGGTCGATCGCTTGGGCTTACCGCTCATGATGAAGCCACCACACGAAGGTTCGACACTTGGCATCGTCAAGGCCACGCATAAAGAGGATGCCCCCGGTGCCTATCGTCACGCGGCGCAGTACGACGACGTCGTCTTGGCAGAGCAGTTTATTTCTGGCCGTGAATTAACGGTCGCGATTTTGGGTGGTGGTGAGTCAGCGCGTGCCTTGCCAATTATTGAAATCGTGGCGCCAGATGGTAACTACGACTACGAGCACAAATATTTTTCTGACGATACGCGTTATTTGTGTCCTGCCCCAGTTGACTCTGCTCTTGCTGCGCAGATCGCGCAAATGAGTGTTCAGGCCTACCGGACGCTTGGTTGTGAGGGATGGGGGCGTGCAGATGTCATGCTTGATACAGCCGGTAAGGCCTGGCTGATTGAGATGAATACCTCGCCGGGAATGACGGGCCATTCGCTCGTACCCATGGCAGCAAAAGCAGTAGGGTTGGATTACCCCAGTTTGTGTATGCATATCTTGAGTGAGGCCTGCTGCAAAGTGGGTCGTCTCAAGCAAGAATAACGGAGCCAGTTGTGTGGAACGAAGCTCGTACGATCAACCGCTTGGCCAACACCTTAATGGTGTTGGCGGTGCTAGCTATGCTCGCAGGCGGCGTCTACTGGCTGATTCAGCGTCCGATGTTTGCCTTAACTGCGATCGAGATCGAACCTGCACCGAACAGTACATTGAAGTACGTGACCCCCGAGAATCTTCAGATGACGGTCGCCGGACACCTGACGGGCAATTTCTTCACAATCGATTTGCTAGAGACGCAAAGCATCTTCGAGGAGGCGCCGTGGGTACGCTCTGCGACGGTTCGTCGAATCTGGCCCAACATGTTGCGCATCTCGATCGAAGAGCAACAACCGCTGGCGCTTTGGAACGACAATCAAATGATCAACACGTGGGGCCAAGCGTTTACTGCCAACCAAGGGGAGCTCGACGACGACACCCAACTCCCGCAGTTCGAAGGACCAGAAGGCCAAGAGCTGTTAGTCGTCAACCGCTACTCCGAGATGACGACTTGGCTTGCCCCGCTGGGATTGAACGTTCGCAAGCTTTCTTTGAGCGATCGACTTGCGTGGGAGGCGACGCTGTCAAACGATGTGACGCTTGCCCTAGGCCGAGATCCAGGCGCCGATGCACCGAACACGCAGGCGGGTATACCCGGCGCTTTGCCTTTCGCTGCGCGCATCCGACGATTTGTACAAGCCTGGCCAGAAGCCAGTCAAAGAACCGGTGGTCGTGCGGTGACGCATATCGACCTTCGCTATCCCAACGGCTTTGCATTAACACTTGCCGCATTGCCAGAACCCATTCAACCTCAAAAGAAACGATAACGCCATGACCCGTGACATCAAGGATCTAATCGTCGCCCTCGACATCGGCACCAGCAAAGTCGTTGCTGTAGTCGCAGAGATTTTGCCCGAAGGCCGATTTGAAGTGCTTGGCCTCGGGCAGCACGAGTCGCGCGGCATGCGCAAAGGTGTTGTTGTCAATATTGAAACGACCGTTAACTCGATACAGCGTGCGTTGGAAGAGGCTGAGTTGATGGCGGACTGCAAGATTCGCGATGTGTATACCGGCATCGCTGGCAGCCATATTCGCAGTTTTAACTCGAGCGGAATGGTAGCCGTCAAGGACAAAGAAGTGACGGCTGCAGACGTTGCCCGCGTGATTGAGACGGCAAAAGCCGTCAATATTCCAACCGATCAGCAGGTGCTGCACGTTTTGACGCAAGAGTTCATCGTCGATGGGCAGGAGGATATTCGAGAACCGATCGGGATGAGTGGCTTGCGTCTAGAGGTAAAGGTGCACATCGTAACGGGTGCGGTCAGTGCTGCGCAGAACATCGTCAAGTGTGTACGTCGTTGTGGGCTTGAAGTTCAAGATCTGATTTTGCAGCCCCTTGCATCGAGTTTGGCTTGCTTAACCGCGGATGAAAAAGAGCTCGGCGTGGTGTTGGTTGATATTGGTGGCGGGACCACCGATGTGGCGATCTATACCGGCGGGGCAATTCGGCATACTGCCGTTTTGCCGATCGCAGGTGATCAGATTACGAGCGATATTGCGCAAATGCTTCGTACACCGACGCCCGATGCCGAGGACATTAAGTTGAGGTTTGGAATTGCCAAACAAGTACTGGCGGATCCCGATGAAACGGTTGAGGTGCCTGGATTGGGTGATCGAGGCCCGAGGCAGGTTAAGCGACAAGCGCTTGGCGCAGTGATTGAGCCGCGTGCCGAAGAGCTCTTTGGGCTCGTGCAACAAGTGATTCGTGAGTCGGGTTATGAAGACTTGCTGTCATCTGGCGTTGTGCTGACAGGCGGCACATCCATGCTACCTGGCATGGTTGAGCTGGCTGAAGATGTTTTTCTCAAGCCCGTGCGCATGGCGGTTCCGGATTATGACGGTAGTTTGGCTGATGTGATGCGCAATCCGCGCTTCTCGACCGTGATGGGATTGTTGGGTGAGGCGCGCATGCAGAGACTGCGCGGTCGTAAGGTCACGCAACAGGGTGGAAGTTTCAAAGCAATTTTGGCGCGTATGAAAGAGTGGTTTATGCACTGATTTTGGTGCCCTCGGGCACCGAAAAGATTGGGCTTCGTCATGGTTGCCCGGTCTGATAGAGAGACGTTTCAAACCCGGCGCGGACACAGTCGGCGGCGAGTTTGAAGCGATTTCTAAATGGTAGTTGGGGAAGTTTAGAAACGTTTATTAATCAAGACTTGAGGGAGTCAATCATGATGTTTGAAATGTTAGATAGCGCAACTAAGGGCACGGTCATCAAGGTGGTCGGGGTTGGTGGTGCAGGCGGAAACGCTGTCGCCCATATGATCAAGTCCGGCGTGCAGGGTGTGGACTTCATTTGTTGCAATACCGATGCGCAAGCATTGGCTGCAACCAATGCACCTGTGCAAATCCGTTTGGGTCGCAGTGGACTGGGCGCAGGTGCTAAGCCTGATCAAGGTCGTGCTGCGGCCGAGCTGGCTCGCGAAGAAATTCGTTCGGCCTTAAACGGAGCCAACATGGTCTTCATTACCGCTGGTATGGGTGGCGGTACGGGAACCGGTGCGGGCCCCGTCGTTGCTGAGGTTGCCAAAGAGTTAGGCATTTTGACCGTTGGTGTGGTCACCAAGCCTTTTTCTTTCGAAGGCCAAAAGCGGATGAAGATGTCCGAAGAGGGTATTTCTGAACTCTCTAAGTACGTTCATTCATTGATCGTGGTGCTCAATGAGAACCTGTATGAATTGATGGACGAAGACGCAACGCAGTCAGACTGCTTTAAGGCGGCGGACGATGTGCTGCACAATGCTTGCGCCGGTATCGCTGAGATCATCAACGTGGAAGGCAACGTGAACGTCGACTTTGAAGACGTCAAGACGATCATGGGTGAGCAAGGTCAGGCAATGCTAGGTACTGCGGTTGCATCCGGACCGGACCGAGCAAAACTGGCTGCAGAGCAAGCTGTCGCATGTCCATTGCTAGAAGGTGTCGACTTGAACGGCGCGCGTGGTGTGTTAGTCAATATTACGGCGAGCTCCCAGCTCAAGATGAAAGAAACGCGCGCAATCATGGACCACGTTAGCGGCTTTGCCTCTGCAGAGGCGACCGTCATTTTTGGTACGGCTTACGACGATTCGATGGGTGATAACTTGCGTGTCACGGTTGTAGCGACTGGTTTGGGCCGCGCGCAAAGTCGTCCGCATATTGTGTCGGGTGTGGAAACCGTCGAAATGCAGCGTACTGGGACGGACAATATGCCGATTGCTCAGCAGCAGCAAGACTTTGCTGTGCCCTCGGTATTGCGTAATCCTCGCACACAAGCTTCGGCTCAGGTCCGCGCATTGGAAACAGCGGGTATGGAGCATTACGACATTCCTGCTTTCTTGCGCCGCCAAGCCGACTAAAGCCGCGACGATTGCTCCCTTAGCTAGCCCCCTCTCGGGGTGCTGGTAGCACGCACGGGTTCTCCCCAGACCCGTGCGTGCTTGCGCTCGTAATTTTGGGCATTTTTTGCGCATTGTGCAGTGCGATGTTTGCAAAAAAAAGTATAATTCGGTAAGTTTTCAAGAGACTAACCTGCCTATATGTTTCGCCAGCGCACCATCAAACAACTCGTAAAAACCACTGGGGTTGGCCTGCACTCCGGTCGACGGGTCGAACTCACCTTGCGGCCAGCTGCTCCTGACACGGGGATTGTGTTTCACCGTATCGACTTGCCCGAGGTTGTCGATTTACCAGCGCAGGCTGGCATGGTCAAAGATACACGGATGGCCTCTGTCCTCGGGCAAGGTGCGGCGCGGGTATCGACTGTCGAACACCTGATGTCTGCCTTGGCCGGCTTGGGTATCGACAATCTTCACGTTGACCTCACAGCCGAGGAAGTGCCCATCATGGATGGCAGCGCTGCAACGTTTGTGTACCTGTTGCGTTCGGCCGGCATTGAAGAGCAGGGCGTAGCCAAGCAGTTCCTACGTGTTCTTAAGCCTATTGAAATCCGTGAAGGCGAGGGTGATCAGGCTAAATGGGCACGCCTCGAGCCTCACGAAGGTTTTTCGTTGGCTTTTTCGATTGATTTTCATCATCCAGCAATTGATTCAACTGCAAGTTTTGCCGAGATCGATTTTGCGACGCATTCGTATGTCAAAGAAATCGCACGTGCGAGAACCTTCGGCTTCGTCAACGAAGTCGAGGCCCTACGCTCTGCGGGCTTGGCGCGTGGCGGGAGTCTCGATAACGCAATCGTCATGGATGAGTATCGCGTGTTAAACACGGATGGCCTGCGTTATGACGATGAGTTCGTCAAGCACAAGATTCTGGACGCGGTCGGCGATCTCTACTTAATTGGTAAGCCACTTGTCGCGCGGTATGTTGCCTGCAAGTCAGGGCATGCGATTAACAATCAACTTGTACGGGCCCTATTGGCTCAGCAAGATGCTTGGGAGTTAGTTACTTACTCTTCTGTGTCCGCGGCGCCCGCGGCGTTTCGTCAAGAGTGGAAGCTGGCTTGACGCCCTGTTCTACTGGCTGGTGATGGGCCAGTAGTCTAGCCACGGCGTCAGCGAGTGGGCCGGGCCTCAGCTTTCTGTTCAATTCTTCAAATGCTTGTAGGTCTTGTTGGTCCAAGGCGCGCGTCTCTTTTTCTGGTTTTTTCGTAACAGGCAGGCCGAGCCCGCCTTGAACGCGCAGCTTGATTTCATTGATATTCCAGCCAGTAGACTGCAAGTGAGTGGTTACTCTCGGTGCAATCTGACGGAACTTTGCAGCGAAAGCGGCACTCGAAACCATGAGTGTCAAGGCGTGCGCCTCGAGTCTGATCACCTCAAAAGCGCTTCGCATCGTGGGTGGAATGGCCTCGCCGATTGCCGCCCTGAGTTTTAAGTGTAATTGTGCAGTGGCTAAGACGCTCGCAGCTTGGGAGTCATGACCAAGCCAGCCGATCAAGTGGGCGCTGCCTGAGGGGGACGTGGAGCGCGTCCTGCGGGGTGGGGGGCTGGCCATAAGTAAAGGATGTCGATGAAGTTAATAATTATGCCTTCGCGGCAAGGGCAGTATGCACCAATTACGCTAAGTGTTAGCCGATTGGTGCTGATTGTCGCTTTGCTGCTTGTGGCCGCGCTCATCGCAGGCGCGGTGTTGCAGCGCATGGTTTGGACGCTGCAACCTGAAACGCAACCGACTGCGCTCGTGGTGGCAGCGATGACGCCTACCCCTGCTGGCGCGGTTTCAGCGGATGATCAGGCGGTGCAGCTTTTGGCCATGAAGGTGGGTGAGCTGCAAGCCACTATCCAGCGACTCGACGGACTAGGGCAGCGGGTTGCGAAGGTGGCGGGGTTGCCTGGGGGCGATATCGCGATCGGGTCGGACGCCCCCGAGGCCGCTGTTGTATTAGATGACCTTTGGGTACCTTTACCGCCTGGGCCACATGTACGTCCACTTTCCGAGCTTGAAAGTCAGCTCAATGCTGTCCAAGCGCGCGTGACGCGCCAAAGTGATTATTTTTCAATGCTTGATCTTGCTGTGACTGAACGGGCTGCGACGGTTGCACGTTTACCGACAGCAATGCCGATTGAATCTTACCCATACTTAAGCTCTTCCTATGGGTGGCGACGCAACCCGTTTAATGGGCAGATGAGCATGCATGAAGGGCTGGACTTTAGCGCACCTGAAGGCACGCCCATCCGTTCGGCGTCTGGAGGGGTTGTCCGCACGGTCACGCAGCACCGCGGCTTTGGCAATATGCTCGAGATTGATCACGGGGAAGGTTTAATCACACGTTATGCGCATGCGAAAGTCATCTTGGTCAAAGAGGGCCAGCTCGTCACGCGCGGGCAACTCATCGCACGAGTGGGTTCAACGGGGCTATCGACTGGACCACACCTTCACTTTGAGGTGCGGCAGGACGACCGACCGCTGGATCCGCGGGTATTTTTGGCGGGTCAACCGATGGCTAGCGCGCCGAGGGAAACTCAGCCTGTATCGGTTGGACCCTCGGGCGTTACATGGCGACCACGCCTGCGTTAAACTGATTAACTTATCGCCGCTATCTTTAGGCGTTTTGCTAATATTTTCTTAGCTTTATTTGCGGAATCATCACGCAAAATTGTCCGGGTCTCATACGCATGCTTTCTTTGCTTAAAAAAATATTCGGTACACAAAACGATCGCCTGCTGAAGCAATTGCGTCGTCAGGTTAATCAGATTAATGCGCTTGAGCCTCAGATGCAGGCATTGTCTGACGCAGAGCTGCGGGCCAAGACTGATGACTATCGTGCGCGCGTGCAGGCCGGCGCTTCGCTTGATTCGTTACTGATAGAAGCTTTTGCCGTTGTCAGAGAAGCAGGCGTACGTGTTTTTGGTATGCGGCACTTCGATGTGCAGCTGATTGGCGGCATGGTGCTGCATTCGGGCAAGATCGCAGAGATGCGTACGGGTGAAGGTAAGACGCTGATGGCGACTTTGCCGGTTTACCTGAACGCCCTGAGCGGACGCGGCGTGCACGTCGTAACCGTCAACGATTACTTGGCTCGGCGCGACGCTCAATGGATGGGCCGTTTGTATAGCTTTTTGGGTCTGACCGTCGGTGTCGTGGTTCCCCAGCAAGCTAACGAAGAAAAAATTGCGGCGTATCGTGCAGACATCACGTACGGCACGAACAATGAATTTGGCTTTGACTACTTGCGCGACAACATGGAATACCGTGTCGAGGATCGACGCCAACGCACACTTGTGTATGCCATTGTTGACGAGGTGGATTCCATTCTGATCGATGAGGCGCGCACGCCCTTGATTATTTCTGGTCAAGCAGAGGATCATACGGAACTCTATGTCCGTATGAACGCAGTGCCGCCCTTACTGACACGCATGGCGACCGAGCCTAAGCCTCAAGAGCCCGAACCAGAAGGACACTATTGGGTTGATGAAAAAAACCATCAAGTTTTCTTATCCGAATCTGGGCACGAACAAGCCGAAGGCGTATTGACGCGTCTGGGCTTGTTGCCAGAAGGGCAGTCGTTGTACGAGCCGCGCAACATCAGTCTGATGCATCACCTCATGGCGGGCCTGCGCGCGCACAATCTCTTCCATCGTGATCAGCATTATGTTGTTCAGGAAGGTGAGGTCGTGATCGTTGACGAGTTCACGGGGCGCTTAATGGTGGGGCGTCGCTGGTCCGATGGGTTGCATCAGGCCGTTGAGGCGAAAGAAGGTGTGAAGATTCAGCTAGAGAATCAAACGCTGGCGTCTATTACATTTCAGAATTTTTTCCGTATGTACGAAAAATTGTCTGGTATGACTGGAACAGCCGATACCGAAGCGTACGAGTTCCAAGAGATTTATAGCCTTGAGACCGTGATCGTGCCGACCAATCGTCCGATGGTGCGTGCCGATCAGAACGATCAGATCTTTAAAACTGCATTGGAGAAATTCAAGGCGATCGAGGCCGATATACGCGACTGCCAAGAGCGTGGACAGCCCGTATTGGTGGGCACTACGAGTATCGAGAACTCGGAACTGCTTTCGGGGATGTTAAGCAAATCCGGTCTACGGCATGAAGTGCTGAACGCCAAGCAGCACGCGCGCGAAGCTGAGATTGTGGCTCAAGCGGGCAAGCCTGGAAACATTACGATTGCAACGAACATGGCTGGACGTGGTACGGACATTGTGTTGGGCGGCAGTATTGAAAAGCATATTGAGGCAGTGCGCGCTAATGAAGCGCTCTCCGAAGCGGACAAGCAAACGCAAATCGACTCGATGCGTCAAGAGTGGCAGCCGTTGAATGATCGCGTGAAGGCAGCAGGCGGTTTGCGCATTATTGGCACTGAGCGTCACGAGTCACGTCGTATTGATAATCAGCTGCGTGGTCGTGCGGGACGACAAGGTGACCCCGGCTCTTCGCGCTTCTATCTTTCGCTCGAAGATCCGCTGATGCGTATTTTTGCGGGTGATCGTGTGCGTTCCATTATGGAGCGACTGAAATTGCCTGAAGGCGAGCCCATTGAGGCTGGCATGGTGTCGCGTTCGATCGAGACAGCGCAGCGCAAAGTTGAGGGTCGTAACTTTGATGTACGTAAGCAATTGCTCGAATATGATGATGTGGCAAACGAACAGCGTAAGGTTCTGTACGCGCAGCGTAACGAAGTGCTCGAGGCGCAAACAATTACAGAGACAGTCGATAATCTGCGCGATGGGACGTTCACGGATCTGGTGACCAAGCATGTACCCCCAGGGTCGGTCGAAGAGCAATGGGACGTCAACGCATTGCAAATGGCACTCGAGGCCAACTGGCAAATTGCGTTGCCCATTGCACAGATGGTTCAAGATACCAAGAGCATTAACGATGAAGACGTTTTAGAGAAAGTTCTCGAGGCCGCACAGATAGCCTATCGTCAGAAAGTAGAGATGGTAGGCGCGGAGTCCTGGGCCGGTTTCGAGCGTTCCGTGATGCTTCAAGTGATCGATACGCAGTGGCGTGAGCACTTGTCAGCGCTCGATCATTTGCGCCAGGGTATCCATCTGCGCGGTTACGCACAAAAAAATCCAAAACAAGAATACAAGCGAGAAGCGTTTGAATTGTTCTCGGATATGTTGGATCGTGTGCGTGACGATGTCATACGCTTACTGATGACGGTGCGGATACAGACGCAAGAAGAAATTGAACAGGCGGAGCGAGAGGCCGCCCAGGCTGTGCAGATGCAGAATGTACAGTACCAGCACACCGACTATCAGGACGCTGATCAGCAACAGAGCGAGGCGGCTCTGCAGGCTTCAGACCATCCAGGTACGGTGCGAAATATTCTGCCGAAAGTCGGACGTAACGATGCGTGCCCGTGCGGGAGTGGTAAAAAGTACAAGCACTGCCACGGGCAGCTTAAATAAGGCGAAGTTTGCCAGGGTGAGGCTAGACAATGCAACATGACTTGACGCGCAGCACCCTAGCAATTTTCTGTATCGTTGGCTTGCTGGCGCTCTCGATCTGGGTGCTTAGCCCCTTCCTTGCGGCAACAGTGTGGGCAACCATGATCGTTGTTGCCACGTGGCCCTGGCTCATAGCACTCGAACGACTTTTCGGTGGGCGGCGCACTCCGGCGGTAGCCGTGATGTCAATTGGGATGCTGCTTTTGCTCGTTGCCCCTTTGTGGTGGGCGATTACAACCATTGCGGATCGCTCCGATCAGCTCATCGCCTTTTGGAATGATCTGACGGACAACGGTATTCCAGCGCCGCCCAATTGGGTTGAGGCAATTCCTTATGTTGGTGAAAAGATTGCGACCAGTTGGCGGGACCTGATTGCCGGGGGCGCCCCTGGAATGCTTGAACACATCACGCCTTATGCTAGTTCGACAGGCAAGTGGTTGTTGTCGCAGTTTGGTGGTTTAGGCGGTATGTTGATTCAGTTCTTTTTGGTCGTTGTGATTGCTGCGATTTTTTATGCATCGGGTGAGGCCGCGGCGTCGATGGCACGAGGTTTTGGTAAACGTTTGGCTGGTAAGAGGGGCGAAGACGCGATCGTCTTAGCCGGGCAGGCGATTCGGGCAGTTGCGTTGGGTGTGGGTGTGACGGCTGTCACGCAAACGGCGCTGGGTGGCCTGGGTCTTGTGATTGCGGGCGTACCATTCGCGGCGGTGTTGTCCGCGGCGATGCTGATGTTATGTATTGCGCAGGTGGGCCCGAGTCTCGTTTTGTTTCCTGCGGTCGCTTGGATGTACTGGGAAGGAGACACGGGCTGGGCCACGTTTTTGCTGGTCTGGAGTTTGGTGGTCGTCAGCCTGGATAATTTCTTGCGACCCATGTTGATCAAGCGAGGTGCAGATCTTCCCTTGTTATTGATTTTTGCGGGAGTGATTGGCGGCTTGATTAGTTTTGGCTTGATCGGGATCTTTGTTGGCCCGGTCGCGCTGGCCGTCACCTACACCTTGACGCGAGCATGGATGGCAGACCCATCCATGCATGACGATCGGAACTAAGCTCACTGCGCGTAATCAAGCGGTAGGGCAGTGGTGCACTTGATGGTTTCCATGGCGAAGGCTGAACTGAC
>CAJBTJ010000416.1 GCA_903958565.1 uncultured beta proteobacterium | reverse complement strand
CCCACCCTTACACCCGTCTTTTGGTCAACGCCGGATACGACAAAAAATGAACTAAACCTTTGCAAATCAAGCATTTAGGCGTTACAATGAGCGCTTCACGACCAAACGGGCGGGTAATTACCGGCCCGTTTTTTTTGGTCGATTGTTTTTGGTGGTTGGGTTTGGAAGGTTTTTTGTCGAAGTGGCCTTGCAGCAAACAGTGGAAGAAACCGTGACCGGCTTAGGGTACGACCTCGTGGAGATTGAACGCTCCGCAGGTGGCCTTTTGCGCATCACGATTGACCATCCCTGGAGCGCAGAGTCGCCCGAGCTTTTCGTCAACGTGGAAGATTGCGAGCGGGTCACCCGTCAGTTGCAGTTTGCCCTTGAGGTCGAAGGTTCTGAGTACCAACGGTTGGAGGTTTCTTCACCGGGTATTGATCGGGTGCTCCGGCATGCACAAGACTTTGAGAGGTTTACCGGTGCACTCGTGGACCTGACGTTAAAGGCGCCCATGGGCGCTGCGGCGGCAGGCCAAGTGTCTGCTAATCGCAAAAAGTTTCGCGGCACGCTAGAGCGAACGACAGATGGCGCGGGTTGGCAGATCACTTGGCGTGATGCGCCAGAGGCTAAACCGGGACAAAAAATCAGCGAAAAAAGAATGAACACCCCCGTACACGTACTGGGGTTCACGCTAGACGAGTTGCGGGAAGCGCGTCTGGCACCGATTGTGGATTTCAAGGGCAGAAAGCCCCGTTGAACTTAGGTCTTGAGAAGGAGTAGTCGTTATGAACCGCGAAATGTTGATGTTGGTGGATGCCATCTCGCGCGAGAAAAACGTGGAGCGCGATATCGTGTTCGGCGCCGTTGAGTCTGCGCTCGCACAAGCGACCAAAAAACTATACGAAGGCGATGTAGACATCCGTGTCTCCATGGACCGCGATAGCGGTGACTACGAAACTTTCCGCCGTTGGCTGGTTGTGCCTGACGAAGCAGGCCTGCAAAACCCCGATGCCGAAGAACTCTTGATGGACGCCCGCGATCGTGTGGCGGATGTCGAAGAGGGCGAATACATCGAAGAAGGCATCGAGTCTTTGCCCATCGGTCGCATTGGCGCTATGGCAGCCAAGCAAGTCATTTTGCAAAAAATCCGTGATGCAGAGCGCGAAATGTTGCTCAACGACTTCATGGCGCGCGGCGAAAAAATCTTCGTCGGTACTGTCAAACGTATGGACAAAGGCGACATCATTGTCGAAGCAGGTCGCGTCGAGGGCCGTCTGCGCCGTGGCGAGATGATCCCCAAAGAAAATTTGCGTAATGGTGACCGTGTCCGCGCCATGATCATGGACGTCGACCTCACTTTGCGTGGTGCGCCCATCATCTTGTCGCGCTCGGCTCCTGAATACATGATTGAGTTGTTCAGCCACGAAGTGCCTGAAATCGAGCAAGGCTTGCTAGAAATCAAATCATGCGCCCGTGACCCAGGTTCGCGCGCCAAGATCGCTGTGTTGTCCCACGACAAACGCGTCGACCCCATCGGTACTTGTGTTGGTGTGCGTGGCACCCGTGTCAATGCCGTCACAACCGAGTTAGCCGGTGAACGCGTCGACATCGTGTTGTGGAGTGAAGACCCCGCCCAGTTTGTTATTGGTGCCTTGGCACCAGCCAATGTCAGTTCTATCGTGGTCGACGAAGAAAAGCACGCGATGGACGTGG
>CAJBTJ010000415.1 GCA_903958565.1 uncultured beta proteobacterium | reverse complement strand
GCGGAAATACCGAGAGCCGTAATTGCGCTGCTGGCGCCAGCTAATTTAATGAAGCTTCGACGTGTTTGGTACATGAGCATTCCTTTTGAGCAGGGAAAGGTAAGGGGTTGTACGCCACCACGCTAACAAATATCATGTATACGTCAAGAGAAATTTTACGGTAGCGTGCTGATGGCTGATTTTGATGGAAATACATGATGCACATTACCGGAGCACAAGTGACTAGTTTTTTGTTGTACTTTTAGCAATGCACCGGACTGGTGCCTAAGCAAAAGGCACGATTTATGTTTAAACCCTCTTCCGCCTTTGATATTGATATGCCTAAGTCTGAAGGTTTGGTACAGCCTGCGAGCGCTAAACAACCTCTGTCAATCTCGATTGTTGAGACGCTTTCGCTTGAGATCGGCAACGGAAAGTTGCCCCCAGGCATGCACCTAGAAGAGGAGTGGCTTTGTCACCGTTTTGGTGCTTCCCGTACGCCTGTTCGAGAGGCGCTACGACAGCTGGCAGCGCGAGGCGCGATCGAAATCAAACCAAGACAAGGTGCGTTTGTCATTCAGCTCGACACCGCACGCGTGATCGAAATGTTTGAAGTGATGGGGTTTCTTGAGGCAGCGTGCTCAAGTCTCGCTGCCCGTCGGCATAACGCTCAAGATCGTCAGGCATTAACACAAGCGCATCAAGAGTGTATCGATGCAGCAGAGCGCGATGATCCGGAGGCTTTCTATCGCGCGAATGCAAAATTCCACGAGTGCATCTATGGAGCCAGTCATAATCGTCATCTACAGGAACAAACCTTAGGTTTACGCAATCGCCTCGAGGCCTACCGTAAAGAGGTGACCTTCCACGCAGGCTTAATGGCGATTTCGATCCAAGAGCACGAAATGGTATTGCGTGGGATATTAGAAATGAACCAAGAGCTTGCAGCGACCTGTATGTCAAAGCACCTTGATACGTTGCGCAGTGATGCGGTCTCGATGGCCTCAATTGCTTCGCGGCGACCAGGGACGTTAAGCCGTCAAACGGGGCGTTAGTTCTTCGTCCACGGCTCCTACCCCGCTGCTTTGCCTAATCAGACTAAACAATTCTCCCGTTGCGACTGAACGACGCAAGGCAGGCTGCCAAAACCAAAAGAAGTCCTAGCCCCAGAAATAGCGCAGAGATCTCTGTGGTCTGGTGCTTTTCTAAGCGAATGGATGCAGAGAGGGCGCGATAGATTTGTTGAATATCGACTTCCGTTGCTGCGCGGTAATAGATGCCAAAGGTATTTTCGGCTATTTGTTTTAAGTTCGATTCATTGAGCTTCACGCGTGCAGACATGCCTTGCAATTTGAGCACCGCGCCTGCGGGCGTTCCGATGCCAACGGTATAAATGCGCACGCCAAGATCTGCAGCGAGTTGTGACATTTTGATTGGGTCTGGTCCAAAATTACTGTCACCGTCACTGAGTAAAACAATCGCCACTGATTTATTTGAACCGGGTTCGAGTCTAGCGGACTCCTTCGGTCTCTTGATCATGTCAAGCGGTGTGCCCGAATCGGTGGGCCCGGTCGATTGGTTGGACTCGGTCAAGATCTTTTGCACATCGATCCCAGTGCCCGGGATGAGTTCCGTCAGTGCAATCAGAATGCCGCTTCCTAGTGCCGATCCGGCTTGAAGGGGCAGGTTCTCAATGACCCGATTGAGTTCGTCTCTGTCGGCGGTAGGCGCTTGTATCAGGGCAGCCGTACTCGCAATCGTGACGATCCCAAGTTTTACCTGTGTGGGTTGAGCGGCGATGAACTGCTTAATGGTCGTTTTTGCTGCCTCGATTCGACTTGGCGCAATATCGTCGGCTTGCATACTGCCGGAGGTATCGACGGCAATCATAATGCTGTCGATCCGCGTGGGCAGCAGCATCGACGCTTTAGGTCGTGCTAGACAAATAATCAAAAAACTCAAGCCGAGCAACAACAGGATATTGCATAGGTAGCGATGTAGAGGTGAGGAGGTACGAAGAGCGGTCGAGGTCGATGCCTGGAGTGAATTGGATTTCCGACTTCTGATCACAACGAACAAATAGATGCAAACGCAAAGCGGAATAAGCAATAAAAGCCACAGCATCCATGGCCATACAAACGTGATCGAGTTAAGCGCCGGCATATTGAGAAGCTTTAAGAGTTGTTGACTCGATGATTGGACGGACTGCCTACGACTTTTTCTTGTGGACGCTGACCTTTGCGCTTGCGCAGTCTGAGAAAGCGAATCAAGGATTGCTCTAACGGTTCGGATGTTTGAAGTTCTATACAGTCAACGTTTGCTTGCGAAAACGTATCGAGCAGTTTCTGCTCTTGACGCGCGGCTTGCTCGGCGTAACGACGTCGGAAGCCACGGTCATCTGAGTCAATAAACACCTGCTCACCGGTTTCGATATCCTCAACGAGAATCATTCCAGACTTTGGCATCTCGACTTCACTTGGGTCGAGAAGTCGTGCTGCAACGACATCATGGCGGCTCGCTAGCTCTTTGACGGCAGGCTCCCAGCCTGGAGCACTAATAAAGTCAGACACAATAAACACGGCAGAGCGTCGCTTAATCACTGAGCCTGCTAGCTTGAATAATTGCCCTAAGTCTGTTTGTCCGGGCAGGGGAGTCGTTGAGCTACTTTGTATGCGTTGGATCAGGTGCAAAACTTGTTTTCTACCTGATTTAGGTGTGATGATGCCTCGGTGCAGGGTTTCAGACCCCGTATATAAAATAGCCCCCACCCGATTGCCATGACTGGTCAGCAAACGCGCCAATGTCGCGACGTAGCGTGTCGCGAGGTCTATTTTGCTTACAGACTTCGATCCAAAGTGAATCGAGCCTGTTAGGTCAACGATAAACCAAGCCGATATTTCTCTATCTTCTAAATGTTCGCGCACATAAGGTGTGCGCATGCGCGCGGTGACGTTCCAATCGATGTGCCGTACGTCATCGTGTAGTTGATATTCTCTTAGGTCGGCCAACATCAGACCGCTGCCTCGAAACAGCGTTTTGTAGTCACCTTGGAGTTGACCGTCGAGCCGTCGAACAGAGGTCCACTCCAGATGCCGTAATAAAAGCTCAGGGTTCGCAGGCGGTGCTTCCGTCTGTTGCTCTGACGCTTTATTAAAACGTTTAAGAAATTCGAACATGGGCTTCTAAGGGTTTGTCTGGCGCGGGAATTTCTTTCAAAATTTGTCTGATAATTTCGTCAGGCGTCAGACCCTCAGCGAGTGCTTCGTAGGATAAGACCAAGCGGTGGCGCAGGACATCTGGCACCAAATCTATTAAGTCTTGTGGCAGGGCATAGCTGCGACCCCGCAGAAATCCGAGCGCTCGTGCGCCTTCGACAAGACCAATAGTTGCGCGTGGGCTTGCCCCAAACGTAAGGTAGCGTGACAAATGCTTTAGACCAACGCGTGCGGGGTCCCGAGTGGCCGTTACGATTTTGACGGCGTATTGAATCAGAGCGGGATCCACGTAGCCTGAACGAGACCGAATCTGCAGCGCACGGATTTGCTCGGTGGTGGCGACAGCGCTGACGTCGATGGCTGCACCAATCACTCTCTGTACGATCACGAACTCTTCCTCGTCTTTGGGGTAGTCGATTAAAACTTTCATCATGAAGCGGTCGACTTGCGCTTCTGGCAGGGGATAGGTTCCTTCGGTTTCGATTGGGTTTTGCGTGGCCATCACTAAAAATGGAGAGGGAACCTTATGGGTGTGGCCCGCGATCGTCACTTGACGTTCTTGCATCACCTCGAGCAGCGCACTTTGAACTTTTGCTGGAGCACGGTTGATTTCATCGGCGAGCAACAGGTTCGTGAACACTGGGCCAAGCACGGTACTAAATTCACTTGATTGTTGATTGTAGATTTGTGTGCCGACTAAGTCGGCAGGTAACAAATCGGGAGTGAACTGAATGCGTTTGAACGAGCCTTGGATGGCCTTTGCCAGCGTATTGACCGTGAGAGTTTTCGCAAGGCCTGGAACGCCCTCGATCAGTAAATGGCCTTGAGCCAAAATAGCAATCAACATGCGCTCTAGGAAAACATCCTGGCCGACGACCACG
>CAJBTJ010000414.1 GCA_903958565.1 uncultured beta proteobacterium | reverse complement strand
CTTAAAATGCAAAGTATCGCGTACAAAGGAATTAGCC
This sequence comes from uncultured beta proteobacterium, assembly GCA_903958565.1. Lineage (GTDB taxonomy): Bacteria > Pseudomonadota > Gammaproteobacteria > Burkholderiales > Burkholderiaceae_B > Zwartia. The sequence continues at coordinate 4,953 of CAJBTJ010000414.1, read as the reverse complement.
CGGCCCAACTCGATTTAGTTGCTGGCCGTATCGACTTTCTATTTACGACCATGGCCTCGATTAAAGGTACCGCGGCAGATGCGCTCCCTAAGATCGCATTTACGGGTGCGACTCGCGACCCCAGTTTTCCTAATGTTCCAACGGTCAAAGAGCAAACTGGCTTGGACTATGTCGTAACGATTTGGTGGGGAGCTTTTGGTCCAGCAGGTATGGACAAGAAAGCACGTGACATTCTAAATGCCGAGATAAAGAAGATCGTCCAGACGCCAGCGTTTGAAAAATTCCTAGACACGCTCGGGGCACGACCGATGATTTCAACCCCAGATCAGTTAGGAGTGCTTTTAGCAACTGACGTCGATCGCTGGACTGCCACGGCGGAGGCAATTGGCATTCGCCAAAAGTAGAGGACCTGTCAACAGATGTTTTAGAGCTCGCGATGGCAACCGATAGGTGAATTGAGGGAGGGCTCCTATCCTTTTTATGCCTATTGCATTGCGCGAATTATTTTATGGGAAAGCATACAAACATATGACTCAAAAACCTTGGGACCAATATTTAAGCCAACAAGATCGCGAAGTCCTTGAGCGCGGAAAGTTTGCCAGAAGAATGGGCTATGGAAAGCAACCAGCGATTATTGTGGTTGACGCACAAAAGTTTATGGTTGGCGTACCTGGTGAAGAGGCGGATTGGCCCTCAAACGCGGGGAAGCCGGGCCACGAAGCGATGGCCAATATCGTCTCCCTAGTTAGCCACGGTCAAAAGCATAAAATCCCAGTATTTTTTACCCGATTTGAGATTGCCCCGTCGGGCATCGATATGGGCGTCTATGCGCGAAAGCGAGATCTTCTTAACTCACCACGATGGTGTCTGGCTGGAGAGATTGGCTCAGAGTTGGCGGATGAATTAATTCCGACCGGCAACGATATTGAATTTGTGAAGAAGAAGCCTAGTTGCTTCCATGGCACTCCGTTGTTGGGATACCTGGTGGAGCGACAAATTGATACCGTGATCGTTGTGGGTGGCTCGACAAGCAATTGCGTACGAGCGACGGTTTTTGATGCTGCGTCTTATAACTATCGGGTAATTATTCCACAGGAGGCTGTCTTCGATAGATTTCCTATTTCCAACGCCATAAGTTTGTTTGACATGGATAGACAGTTCGCAGACGTAGTTAGTATTCAAGAGGTTTATCGGTATTTTGAATCACTAGCGTGAAAACACAAGGCTCTCGCCGGCACCACTACAAGATCTTGGTGCAGTGATTATTTCGGACGGCTCAGTTTTGGCATGTGAATATCTCCAAGAGTGAGCTGTTCGAGTTTGTACATTTCCTCTAGACCAATCGCCCTTTCAACACTGGCGCGAATCTGGACCATCTCAGAATTATCCAGCCCATGTTCTCCGGTCTGGTTTAAATGCGTGTAATAGCTAAACAACGTTTTTGCAACCACGTTGACTGAGCTGATTGCATCATAAAGAATCTTGTAGCCCCACTGATCGAGCTGGTCTCGCGTGTAAACACCGCGGTTAAATTTATTACCTGTGCTGTTGACGTAGACTAATGGTACGTCTGGTATGTCTTGGCGCGCATTGCGAGTATCTTGCTCACTGTCTGGAAATATCATGATCATGTCGGCACCCGCTTCAACATAGGCATTACAACGTCGAACGCCTTCCGCGTAACTGTGCGTTCGCATCGCATCTGTTCGCACTACGATCATAAAGTCGGGATCCTGACGGGATTGGCAGGCCGCATTTATTTTTTGGACCATCTCCTCCGTGGAAATCACCTCCTCGACCCCCATGTGGTATCTCGCTCTTTTGGGGAAAAACTGGTCTTCGATGTGCAATGAAGAGGCGCCCGCCTGCTCTAGCACTTTGACTGTTCGCATGACATGCAAAGGATCACCCCAGCCAGCGCCAGCGTCTACCATGAGTGGCAGATTAGTAACCAGGCGCACTCCGCGAACGATTTGAGCAACCTCCTCTAGCGACATCAGCGGCTCGGTGATCGCGGTGTGGGCGCCCATTGCATACCCGCCGAGGCAGAGCGCTTCAAAACCGCAAGCCTCTGCAATTTTCGCGCTCAGGGGATTAAAAACTGCCGGCTGAATAATACAGCCCGGTTGTTTGATAAGTTCGCGAAAGCGAGTAGTTGGCTGTACTGACATGCGATGAGCTCTCGAATAAAATTAAAAAACTGTATCGGAACGTGGTTTAGGGATACTAATCTGTCTTCAATCGAGTTGGGGCAGCGCGGGTTTCAGGTGTGCCCAAGGCCGCAGCTGCTCGAAAGCCGCAGCGACCTTCATCAATAATGCGTCAGCGCCGGGTCGGGCGACTAGCTGGATGGCGAGCGGTAGGCCGTCGCGGTCGAAGCCGCTAGGAAGCGAGACGGCCGGATGTCCGGTCAGGTTGAAGACAGAGGTATAGGGATACCAAGCGCGGCGTACTACGTCTACCGTTTTGCCGTCGATCTCGATCGGTGCGAAGTGGTCATGGTCTATCGACAGTGCGCCGCGCGAGATGGTCGGCATGGCCACGATATCGAAGTCCTCGAACCACGACTGAACGGCATGGAAGGCCTCGGTACGCGCGAGGATAGCTGCGTAGATTTTCTCGAATGAAGTGCTCGGTGCGTTCTCGATCTGACGAACGAAGGTCGGGCACATGATGTCGCGGTGCTGCGCGAGATGTTTGCCGTGTTGCGCGTAACGGTAGGCCATCAGTACTGTCGAGAAGACCGGCTCAATATTGTTGAATGGGTGTTCTGCCTCGGAGACGGTGGCTCCGGCGTCGCGAAACGCTAGTGCACTGGCCGTCACTTCACGAACTACGTCCTCGGCCACAGCATCGTTGCCTAGACGAAGCCGGTAACCAATGCGCAAGCCCGCCAGGCTCAGGTCGCCAGTCGTAGCGCCGACGAAATCGACGGGCATGCGGCTGATGGAGTTTGGGTCGGACGCGTCAGGGCCGGCCATCACGGCAAGCATCAGCGCTGTGTCGCGGACCGTACGTGTTGTTGGTGTGATGTAAGAGGTGTTACCGAACTGGTCGTTTGCTGAGTCGTGCGGGACCACCCCCAGGCTTTGCTTGAAGCCGACGACACCGTTCGCTGCCGCAGGGATGCGGGTGGAGCCACCGCCGTCGCTCGCAATTGCGAGCGGACCGAGGCCTGCGGCAATGGCCGCGCCAGCACCGCCACTGCTTCCACCTGAGGTGCGGCCCTGGTTCCACGCGTTACTAGTCTGCCCGAAGAGAGGGCTGCGGGTGATAGGAGAAGTGCCGAACTCCGGCGAGGTGGTCTTACCAACTAAAATCGCTCCGGCTCGCCGCAGCCGTGCCACGGATACTGCGTCTTTAACAGGCACGTTATCGCGGTAGATCTGCGAACCGTAGGTGGTGCGAACGCCTTCGGTGGCAACGAGATCCTTCACGCTGAGAGGTATCCCATGTAACGGCCCAATGAGCTCGCCGCGCATTATTGCCTGCTCGGCGGCCTTCGCTTCTGACATGGCACGCTCTCCACATACCGTGATAAAGGCGTTGAGCACCGGTTGCGAAGCCTCAATGCGCTGCAGCACCGCGTTAGTTAGTTCGACCGGCGATAGCGACTTGGCACGAATAAGCTGAGCGAGTTCGAAGGCGCTCTTGTAGACCAGATCTGATGACATCAATGGACTCCTTGCTTGTTGTGGTGCATGGCTTATTCGAGCTGGATACCTACCGCCTTAATGACGGGTTCCCAAAAGACGCGCTCGGCCTGAATGCGTTTGGCTGTGGTCGCTGCGTCTGCCGGCGCGACTAAGAAGCCGGCAGCTTCAAGCTTGGCAATCACTTCGGGCTGTTTAAGGGCCTTCAGTAAGACCTGTTGCAGCGCGATAACTGTGGTGTCCGGCGTCTTTGCGGGCACGTAGATTGCATAAAAGGGTACCGCGTGCTCGAATTGAGATAGACCGAGCTCGTTGGCGGTGGGGACATCTGGGAGCATTGGGTGGCGCTTAGTGCCGGTCACACTCAGGAACTTGATCTTCTTTCCTTGATACAAAGGCATCATACTGGCGACCGCGTCGTAGCCGACGGGCAATAGCCCTGACGAGACGTCCACCAGCATCGGCGAGGCGCCTCGATACACGATCGGCGTGAACTCGATTCCGATATCTTGGCCGAGTTTGACGGATCCGAAATGCCCAGACGATCCTTGTGTGGCGAGGCCGATGCTGGCACCTTTCGGGTTTTGTCGCAGCCAGCTCAAGTAGCCCTTAAGGTCGTTGAAGGGCTGGGCCACGCCGGCGACGAAAGCCGTTGGGATATCGACTATTTGAGCTACGGGTCGTAGGTCTTCGGGGGCGTAGGGAAGTTTCTTGAAGGCGTACGGGAATAGTACGAATGAAGCCGAGGTCGTGAGTAACATGCTTAGCCCGTCGGGCTTAGCATTCTTCACGTAGGTCACGGCTAGCTGCGTAGAGGCACCTGGCTTATTCTCGACCAGCACCTCGGGGATGCCTTCCTTGCGCATGGCTTCTGTGAGCGTTCGCGCTACTGCATCAGCCGCGCCGCCTGCCGCGAAAGGCACCACGATTCTCGCCGTGCCGGTTGGGAAGTTCGGCGGTGTCGCCCAAGCGGATGAGCTAGCGGCGAGAAGGCAGAGTGTAGTGCGTGTGAAAAGTCGGCGTCCTACTAGGGGGATGAGCATAGTTTCTCTCCTTGAAAGTTCAAGAAAAGGGCGATGCAAGTTAAAGACCTGCACCACCCTTACGTAAGAATTTAACTAACGTAACATCACTTAGACCACTTATTAGGAACTTGAGGTACTGTTGGTAACCCCCGCTGAGAAGTTTTCCCGATCTGCTAAGTGTCCGCAAAGACAAGCATGGGCTGCTCATTATTGCGCGGTTGCGCCGGAGGCCCGTACAGCCGCAGACCATTGCTCAATCTCACTACGCACGAATG
>CAJBTJ010000413.1 GCA_903958565.1 uncultured beta proteobacterium | reverse complement strand
GATGAACGTTCAGTTTGCTGTGCAGAATGGCGATGTCTATGTGCTTGAAGTCAATCCACGTGCCTCGCGCACAGTACCCTTTGTCTCGAAAGCGACAGGCTTACAGCTTGCCAAGATTGCTGCGCGTGTGATGGCAGGCCAGACGCTAGCCGAGCAGGGCGTCACGCAAGAAGTTGTGCCGCATTATTTCTCAGTCAAAGAAGCCGTATTCCCCTTTGTGAAGTTTCCCGGCGTCGATACCATTCTTGGCCCGGAGATGAAGTCCACGGGTGAGGTGATGGGTGTCGGCGTCACGTTTGGTGAGGCATTTGTGAAGTCGCAAATGGCGGCAAGCGTCAACTTACCCACGTCCGGAACGGTTTTTCTAAGCGTGAAGAATCAAGACAAACCCAAAGCGGTTGACGTCGCGCGCGGCTTACACACGCTAGGCTTCAAGATTGTTGCGACGCGCGGCACTGCCGCCGCCATCAAGGAGGCGGGTGTTCCAGTCGTTGTCGTGAATAAGGTCGCCGAAGGGCGTCCGCATATCGTCGATATGCTTAAGAATGGCGAGATTTCTCTCGTGATCAATACGGTAGAAGAGCGCCGTAACGCCATTACTGATTCGCGCGCTATTCGTACGCAAGCGCTGGCAGCGCGCGTGACCTACTACACCACGATTGCCGGTGCGTGGGCTGCAGTCGAAGGCATGCAATATTTACGCGAAGGGCTTGGTATCCAGGTTTATTCGTTGCAAGACCTACACCGCTCGTTATGATTGCAGATACCGACCTTCCTTATGCCGGCCTTCGGGTGTTGGATATTTCACAAGGAATTGCCGGGCCGTATTGTGCGCATGTTTTGTGGCAGCAGGGTGCCCATGTCTTGAAGGTTGAGCCTCCCTCAGGGGACTGGATCCGCTTCGTGGGTGTGATGAAAGGTGATCACAACGCCTTGGCGATCCAATACAACGCGGGCAAGCAGGCGTTGGCACTCGATGCGCGTACGGATGCAGGGAAAAAGATTCTACGAGGCCTAGCGGCGCAGGTTGATGTCGTGGTGCAGAACTTTCGTCCAGGGGTAGCCGAGCGCTTGGGCGTTGGCTACAACGAGTTGTCTCTCGAGAAGCCCGATCTCGTTTACGTTTCAATTAGCGGATACGGCCCGGATGGTCCTTATGCGGATGCGCCGGCAACAGATTCCGTGATGCAAGCCGACAGCGGCTTGATGTTCTCAAATCAAGATGAGTCTGGTACACCACGGCGCGTGGGCTTGCTTGCCGCCGACGTGATGACGGGCTTGTATGCTTCACAAGGGGCGGCGACTGCGCTGTATCAGCGGTTGGCACGCAAGCGCGGTACACACGTGCAAGTCAGTCTGTTTGAAGCCTGTGCCTCGTTTCAAGGAATGTGTTTCCTTGAACAGGCGATGGCTGGTACGCGACCTTTTGGTGCCGTGAGCGCACCGAATGGTGTGTTTGATACGTCAGATGGAAAAATCTCCGTTGTGACGGTCAATACTGAGCATTTTCATCGTATCTGCCGCGCAATGAATCGGCCAGAGTGGATCACCGATCCGCGCTACCTGGATAACGCCATACGGTTTGATCACCGTGCGCAGTTGCATGCCGATATGCATGAGCAGTTAAAGACTCAACCCACAACGCACTGGACCACTGTGTTTCAGAAGCACGATGTGTTGCACGCGGCCGTGCGTGACTACAACGGCGTCATGAGTCATCCCCAAGCCTTGCATCTAAAAATGTTTCAAGAACTAGAGCAAGAGGGCGTTGGATCGCTCCCTTATATGGGTTTGCCGTCGCACCCCTATCATCGCAAGGCAACAAGCTCTCCACGTATCGGTGAGCATTCTGTCGAAGTGCTCAAAGCGTACGGACTCAAGCAAGCCGAGATTGATCAGCTGATTTCAACGGGCGTGGTCAAGCAGGCCGGCGCGCTCACTGACAAAGCCTGACGTATGCCAGTCTTTATTACGGGCGCAAGTAGTGGGTTAGGCGCCGCACTTGCGCGTCACTATGCCGCGCAGGGGCAGACCCTTGGCTTAGTAGCGCGACGTGGGGATCGTCTGCAAGATTTGATGGAGTCGCTTCCCGGGCAGCATCAGATGTATGTTGTCGATGTGTGTGATCGCGAGGCCTTGCACGCTGCGGCGCGTGACTTCCAGAGTCGTGTTGGCTTCGTCGACACCGTCATAGCGTGCGCAGGTATTAGTGCGGGCACACTGACTGAATGCGAAGATGATTTCTCTGTTTTCAATGCCATCATGCAAACCAACGTGAGTGCCACCGTTTCCAGTTTTGAGCCTTTTGTGACTGACATGAAGGCGAAGCGAACGGGGACACTGGTTGGGATTGCCAGCGTAGCCGGTGTGCGAGGCTTGCCAGGTGCGGGGGCATACAGTGCCTCTAAAGCGGCCGTCACGACGTACTGCGAGAGCCTCAGGCTTGAGCTCAAGCCGCATGGCGTGCGCGTGGTGACGATTGCGCCGGGCTACATCAAGACCGAGATGACGGCGCAAAATCCTTATGCCATGCCGTTCTTGATGGATGCCGATGCCTTCGCAGTGCGCGCAGCCAAGGCGATCGAATCTGCCCGCTCGTACATTGTGATTCCCTGGCAAATGGGCGTGGTAGGCAAACTGATGCGTCTATTACCCAATTGGTTGTACGACCACTTAGCGGTGAATGCGCCGCGCAAACCACGGCTTCGCCTGAGCCGATAGACTCTGACAAGTAAACGGTCCGCGTCAAGCAAGCGGGCGGTCCGCGCCTAGCCTAGGGTGTGACGTCGTTTTGCGTTCCGTTTGCCAAATGATCGACATCGCCCCAGCGAATGACGCTCCATCCTTCGGGT
>CAJBTJ010000412.1 GCA_903958565.1 uncultured beta proteobacterium | reverse complement strand
CAAACCTGCCCGTCTATTTTTCTTACGTTGCTCTGGCGTCATCCCCATCGCCTTACTTAACCTCGGGGGGTGTTTCGAACGTATGGAATGGGGCAGGCGAAGGTACCGTCCACTCCAAACCTTCAGCACCTTCCCATGGCTTGGCGGCAGCCCGTTCGCCTTTGCCAGCGTATGATTTCAACACGATGTACAAGAACAAGAGCTGCGACAGACCAAACCAAAATGCACCAAGTGTTGCGACCTGGTGGAAATCAGTGAACTGTGCGGCATAGTCTGCATAACGCCGTGGCATGCCGGCGAGGCCCATGAAGTGCATCGGGAAGAACGTGATGTTGAACGAAATCATGCTCATCCAGAAGTGCCACTTGCCCAGGCGTTCGTCATACATATATCCCGACCACTTGGGTAGCCAGTAATAGGTCCCTGCGAATAGTCCAAACAGGGAGCCGGCAACCAATACGTAATGAAAGTGTGCGACCACGTAATACGTATCGTGCACCTGAATATCGATTGGAGCCATTGACAAGATCAAACCGGTAAATCCGCCGATCGTAAACACGAAAATAAAGCCGATCGAAAACAGCATCGGTGTTTCAAATGTCATCGAGCCACGCCACATCGTCGCGACCCAGTTAAATACTTTCACACCCGTAGGGATAGAAATCAACATCGTCGCATACATGAAGTACAGCTGGCCTGTCACCGGCATGCCGGTCGCAAACATGTGGTGTGCCCAAACAATGAACGAGAGGATCGCGATCGATGCAGTCGCATACACCATCGATGCATAACCGAACAGCTGTTTACGGGCGAAGGCTGGGATGATTGCCGACACTATTCCAAACGCCGGCAAAATCATGATGTATACCTCGGGGTGACCGAAGAACCAGAAAATATGCTGATAAAGAACCGGGTCACCGCCAACCGCTGCGTTAAAGAAGCCTGTGCCGAAGTGACGGTCTGTCAAGACCATTGTGATCGCAGCCGCCAAGACAGGCATCACAGCAATGAGCAGATAAGCGGTGATCAACCATGTCCAGCAAAACAAAGGCATCTTCATCAAGGTCATGCCAGGCGCGCGCATGTTCAAAATCGTCACAACGATGTTAATCGCGCCCATAATGGACGAGGCGCCCATGAGGTGCATGGCAAAAATCGCCATGTCCATTCCTGGACCCATCTGCGAGGTCAGTGGCGCATAAAGTGTCCAGCCGGCTGCCGTTGCACCGCCTGGCACAAAAAACGAACTCGACAACAAGATACCCGCCACTGGCAGGAGCCAGAAACTGAAGTTGTTCATGCGCGCGAAGGCCATGTCCGATGCACCAATCTGCAAAGGAATCATCCAGTTCGCGAAGCCAACAAAGGCGGGCATGATGGCGCCAAACACCATAATCAAGCCATGCATGGTCGTGAATTGGTTGAACAACTCAGGGCGGAAGAACTGCAAGCCGGGCTGAAACAGCTCCGTACGCAGCAACAACGCCAAGACGCCCCCAAGCATCAGCATCGCGAACGAGAAAATCAGGTACATCGTTCCGATGTCTTTATGGTTGGTCGCAAATAACCAACGTCGCCACCCATGCAAAGATGGGCCGTGATGGTCGTGATCGTGTGCGTGGTCGTGGTCATGCCCATGACCATGGCCGTGACCTGCTACGTGATCTGCTGGAACGCTACTCATGTTGGACTCCTATCCCGCTTTAAGCTGTCACCAACATACTCTATTGGTGATCAACGCATCTTTACGAACAGCCGCAACAATATGCGGCCGCATCACTCTAATCAACTATCGCGCTGCCTTGATATCCGCCGGCGCCACCACGGGATCCTGGCCCTTCCCTGCATTGGTCCAAGATGCGCGTGTGTAGGTGATCACGGCGGCGATTTCAACATCGTTTAACTGCGCGGCGTACGACTGCATCGCAGTGCCAGGCTTACCCTTAAGCAAAATCTGGATGTTGTCCGCCTTGGGGCCCATCACGATCTTGCTCGCATCCAGCGCAGGGAACGCACCCACCACACCCTTACCGCTACCTTGGTGGCAAGCCACGCAATTCGCCGCATAGACTTTCTCTCCACGGGCGATCAGCTCAGGGCCGGTCCATTCTTTGTTAGGATCGTCAGCCTGCGCAGCAAGTAGTTTTTTCTGCTCATCTGCCCACTTAGCGTAGTCAGCCTCAGACACGACCTTGACAACGATTGGCATAAACGCGTGATCTTTACCGCAGAGCTCTGTACATTGCCCGCGATACTCACCGATTTTGTCAGCGCGAAACCACGTATTGCGTATGAAACCGGGGATCGCATCTTGCTTGACGGCCAGGTCTGGAACCATCCATGAGTGAATCACGTCGGCTGCAGTGACTGCAACGCGGATCTTTTTACCGACAGGGACGACGAGGGGATTGTCCACTTCCATCAAGTAAGTTGGGCCCTTGGGTTCGCGACCCTCAATCTGCGCACGTGGGGTAGCAAGGTTCGACAGAATCTTCACACCAGTGGCTGGGCCATCGATATACTCGTAGCCCCACTTCCACTGGTAGCCTGTCACTTTGACCGTAAGATCTGCACCGCTGGTGTCTTTCATTGCAACGACTGTGCGTGTTGCGGGCAACGCCATGGCAATCACGATCAAGAATGGCACGACCGTCCAGGCGACTTCGACACCCATGTGCTCGTGGAAGGTTGCAGGCTTATAACCCTTGGACTTTCGGTGCGCCCAAATTGAGTAAAACATCACCCCAAACACGGCGGCGAAAATCACCAGGCAGACAATAAGCATGAACCAGTGCAGCCAGGCCACGTCGCGCGCGATCTGGTTAACTCCCTCGGGGAGATTAAGTTGATTGACACGCGGACCTCCCGGCATGTCTTTAACTTGTGCACTGGCAGCGCCAATCCAGAACATGGCACAGGCACCCAGCAACCCTGTCAACTTCTTCATGCTTACCTCGAAACACATCGCACTTCTCTGTTCACGAATGAGATTCAAACCGCGACAGATACTGCGCAAAAATTATCAGAGGGCTTACTCCGCGGCGAGGCCACGTACGCATAAGCCCGCGTATCGTATGGAAACGGGTGGGATTATAGCGGAGGCTCGTCTAGCTTGCTCCACTACAATTGTAAAACCCCATTTGACAATCAATATCGATGCAACAGACCAACCGCTTACCCAACAAAGCCGACTTGTACCGCTTTCTGCAGACCTTGCTGTCTCGTGCGGCGCAGGCGCCGCACCACGGCTCTCTGCCTTTGTTTATCGCTGGCCGCCGCTGCGGAACGCTATTCCCAGGGGCCGTTTCGGCCATCGCTAACGTACCCGGGGTTGAGCTTGCGACCAATCGCGCCGATTTTGGACGTCATCACCCGACTGGAGAGACGCTGAACAACCTCTTAGCTGAGATCGCGCAGGCCTTGCGACAAGCCGGCAAAACACCCGGATGGCGTGGCGAATTGCTGGACGTCGTACCTGACGCTCCGGACAGCGCACCGATCGGTGCAATTGAACGCGGCACCATGCGCCCACTCGGGCTGATCACACAGGCCGTGCACTTAAGCGGCTGGTCGCAAGACGGCAAATTATGGGTGGCCAGGCGCTCCATGACCAAAGCCACGGACCCAGGCATGTGGGACACCTTGGTCGGAGGCTTGGTAAGCGCTGGAGAGCCGACCGACTTAGCACTCGAGCGCGAATCGGACGAAGAGGCCGGACTCGATCTTGCGGACATTCAGAATCGGTCGCCCCTACGTAAAATCGCCCGTATGCAGCGCCAAATCCCAGAGGGATATCAATATGAAGAAGTCCTAACCTGTGAGTGTGTACTCACAGACGGGACTATCCCCAAAAATCGGGACGGTGAAGTAATGGAGATCGACTGCTTCGCGCCGCCAAGGGTCTATGAAATGCTGGTGGCAGGCAACTTTACGCTTGAAGCCTCGATTGTATTGACCGAGGACTTATGGCGCCGCGCGCCCGAAAATTAAGCGCTTAGCGCCACTCGCATTTTTTTCATCGCAGCGACTTCGATTTGACGGATACGTTCAGCGGACACGCCAAACTCTGCGGCCAAGTCGTGCAAGGTTGCACCACCCTCATCTTGCAACCATCGCGCACGAACGATGCGCTGTGAGCGCTCGTCGAGCTGCTCAAGCGCCTTGTCCAAACCGCTGCCATGCATGGCGTCCGCGTCCCGCCGAGCGAGGACCTGCGCGGGATCCGCATGACCATTGTCTGAGAGGTAGGCGATGGGCGCGTAGGCGTCCTCATCGTCGTTCTGGTTTTCGAGCGATATTTCACGCCCAGACAAACGCACTTCCATCTCACGCACATCTTCGCGACGGACATTTAAATTAGCCGCAATTTCGTCAACTTGACGAGGATCAAGGGTTTGCCCGTCAGGGCGCATGCTACGCAAATTAAAGAAAAGCTTACGCTGCGCCTTCGTGGTTGCAACCTTGACCATTCGCCAGTTACGGACGATGTATTCATGAATTTCTGCTTTGATCCAATGCACAGCGAACGACACAAGTCGAACGCCACGCTCGGGATCAAACCGCTTAACGGCCTTCATCAAGCCAACGTTACCCTCTTGAATCAGGTCCGCGTGCGGCAGGCCGTATCCGAGATACTGTCGCGCGACCGAAACGACCAGACGCAAATGCGACAACACCAGTTCACGGGCCGCAGCGATGTCCTGCTCGTCGCGCAGGCGACGCGCAAGCACATTCTCTTGCTCAGCCGTGAGCATCGGCAGTCGGTTGACCGTCGAAATATAGGCATCAATCGTTCCCAAGGCGCCGGGGTTCGATATCGCCATCGCGAGTTGTGAAGGCTGAAGTGTCAAAGCGGTAGAACTCGTTGTCATTAAACTAGCTCCTGACCTCGGAGCTTTCGGTGCCATTTTAGCACTCTGAGCTAGCGAGTGCTAATAAGACGATCGATTTGTGCAAAAGTTCCGCAATTCTTGCGGGGGTGTTAATCTCGGTATGCTCCGGGCGCAAGGCTGCCGTCTATCCCAGCCGCAACGTCCGTCCCTGGATTTGGGTATGTCCGATTTAGTCAAATTTCTTTCAAAGATCCTGCTGGCTTGCTTACTCGTCATTGGCGTAGGCTGGGCAACCTACATCGGCGTGCGCTACTACCACGCTGAACAGGTGGCCTACCGATGGATTTCAGGCCTCGCGGCCAAACAAGCTGCCTGGGAGAAAAAGATTGCTGAGTCCGGCGGCAACACGCTAACGGGTTATGCGGGGCCAACTGAGCCCCAAGTGGTTGACACGCAACTCGGGGGCAAGTTCTCCGGCCTGACCTACGACCCTTTGCAAAAACGCTTGTGGACTGTTGTCAATAAACCCACCGCGCTTATTGCGCTCTCAACCGATGGCCAAGTGTTGGCGACCTACCCCGTCAAAGGGATGTCTGACGTCGATGGTGTCGCGTGGCTTGGGGGGAATAAAATCGCGCTCGTAAACGGGCGTCGCAATAGGGTAGTGATCGCGGAAGTACCCACAACCCCTCAAGTGCTTGATGTCACCCGGGCTTTCGCCTTAGTCTTGCGTTTCACCGAAGGTGACGATGCGAACTATGGGTTTAATGGGTTGGGTTATGACCTCAAACGCGATCGCCTGTACCTGTCCAAAGAGCACAGTCCGCGCGCGCTTTACCGCATTAGTGGCCTGAACAATCTACAGGCGGCTGACTCCCGAGGGCTGCGGATTGAAAACATCAGTCATTGGCTCAATGATGTCCCCTTCGCGACGGACCTCTCCTCTGTAGAGGTCGATCCAACCACCGGCCGCGTTTACCTGTTGAGTGAAGAATCCCAGCTCATCGTGCAGCTCGATGGTGACAGCGGTGATGGCAAAGGCATGCTATCCCTTTCTACAAAAGGCAATAAACCTCTGCCGCGCCCCGAAGGAATCGCCACTGATGATGAGGGCAACATTTACATCGTCAGTGAGCCCAATCTCTTCTACAAGCTAAAGAAGCCCTGATTTAGGGCTTTGACGCACACTATGGCCAGGCTGCCCCGACTGTATGCAGAGGGTTTTGCTCAGCTCGCTCAAGCCCGCTTCACACACCACGCCGACGCTGTTGTGCGCCAGTCCTTCTCGCTGCAGTTTGCAGATATTGGGCGCTGGCTTAGATTGGCACTGGCTGATACCGACACGTTGCTACACGGATGGGTTGTCACGCCTAGCAGTCTAACTTTGCTCGCAACACCCGGCGACGAAACCAGCCTCGCCCGCAGCATCCAACAGGTCGGACGCCTTCTGGCAAGCCGGCTTCACGCGGGCGGCGTCTTCGAGGGACGGTTCCACTCCACCATTGCGCAGCCGCAACGCTGGCTTTTACCCTGCTTGATTTGGCTTGAACGCCAACCGGTCAGAGAGGGTCTGGTCACTGAGGCAGACACTTGGCGCTGGTCTTCTGCAGGCGCCCACACAGGGAGCGTAGGGGCCTCTGCAGTCGGTCTGCAACCACTCGCAGACTACTGGGCTTGCGGCAACACCCCTTTTGATCGACAAGCGGTCTACCGAAGGCTCTTGCAAGAGGGCAACCCCCCAGCGGAAAATGCTCAACTCCAGGCCTGCTTAACTGGGCAATGGGCTCTGGGCGACGACGCTTTCCTGTCTGAGCTGAGCAAGCTTGCCAACAGACGTGTGTGCCCCGAGAAACGTGGGCGACCCAGAAAGACGGTATCCGCACTGGCTTAATGCCAATGTTAATGGTGCGTCCCCAATTAAATTAAGGCAAATCTGTCGGGCTATTAATTAGGGACGCACCCCAATTAATTTTCTTGCGTTGCCACAAAACCAAGCGTATTGTTTCGCCCTCGCACTGCAACATGGCGCAAGCCCTCGGAGCTTTTTATGTCGACGTTCCCTTTGAGTTTTCACCCTACCAAGACCACCCGCACCGCAGCAGCCCCTCAACCGGGACTACCTGTCGCCCAAGGGCTGTACTCACCCGCCAACGAACATGACGCTTGTGGCGTGGGCTTTGTGGCGCACATCAAAGGGAACAAGACGCACGCCATCGTTGAGCAAGGCCTCAAAATTCTGGAAAACCTGGATCACCGGGGCGCAGTGGGCGCGGACAAACTCATGGGTGACGGTGCAGGCATTCTGATCCAAATCCCCGATGCGTTTTATCGGCAAGATCTAGCCAAACAAAACATCACATTGCCCGCTCCTGGCGAGTATGGCGTGGCCATGGTGTTTCTACCAAAAGAAATCGCTTCGCGTCTGGCATGCGAACAAGAGCTCGAGCGTTCAGTGCGCGCTGAAGGTCAAGTCGTACTGGGTTGGCGTGATGTGCCCGTAGACACCGACATGCCGATGTCGCCCACGGTGCGTGCCTGTGAACCCGTGATTCGTCAACTATTTATCGGTCGTGGCGCCGACGTGATGGTGCCTGATGCACTAGAACGCAAACTCTATGTAATTCGCAAAACAGCAAGCCACGCAATTCAAGCGATGGGTCTGGCGCACGGCAAAGAGTATTTCGTCCCTTCGGCATCGGTGCGTACGGTTGTTTACAAAGGTTTGCTGCTCGCCGATCAAGTCGGTCGCTACTACCGCGATTTGGCCGATCCACTCACCGTGTCAGCGGTCGCACTCGTCCATCAGCGCTTCTCAACAAACACCTTCCCCGCTTGGCCACTCGCACACCCGTACCGGATGATTGCGCACAACGGAGAGATCAATACCGTTAAAGGTAACTTCAATTGGTTGCGCGCGCGCGAAGGCATGATGCAGTCCGCTGTGCTGGGCGACGATCTCAAAAAGCTCTACCCGATTGTGTACGAAGGTCAGTCTGACACCGCGACGTTCGACAACTGCCTTGAGCTGCTTGTCATGTCCGGCTACTCACTCGCGCACGCAATGATGATGATGATCCCGGAAGCTTGGGAGCAGCATACACACATGGATCCTAGCCGCCGCGCGTTTTACGAATATCACGCCGCGATGATGGAACCTTGGGATGGCCCAGCAGCCGTCGCCTTTACCGATGGCCGCCAAATTGGCGCGACGCTCGACCGTAACGGACTGCGCCCTGCGCGCTACCTCATCACCGATGATGACATGGTCATCATGGCCTCAGAAGCCGGCACCCTCCCTATTCCTGAAAACCGTATCGTCAAAAAATGGCGTCTGCAACCTGGCAAGATGTTCTTGATCGACCTTGAGCAAGGTCGCATCATCGACGACGCTGAAATCAAAGCACAGTTGGCAAGCTCGCGTCCCTACCGGCAATGGATCGACCGCCTGCGTGTCAAGCTCGACTCATTACCTTCCCCAGCAAAGCTTGACGCGCCCATTGGTGCACCGACATCCTTGCTCGATCGTCAGCAGGCTTTTGGCTGGACACAGGAAGACTACAAGTTCGTGCTCGAAGTCATGGCAGAATCGGGCGAAGAAGCCATTGGCTCTATGGGCAACGATGCGCCGCTCGCGATTTTGTCGAGCCGCGCCAAACCGTTCTACAACTACTTCCGACAGTTGTTTGCACAGGTCACCAATCCACCAATCGACCCTATTCGCGAACAGATGGTGATGTCGTTGGTGTCGTTCATTGGTCCCAAGCCAAACCTGCTCGATATTAATAACGTCAATCCACCTCTGCGTCTTGAAGTCACACAGCCCATTCTGGACTTCAAAGAAATGGCGCGTATTCGTGCGATCTCTGAAGTAACAGGAGACAAGTTCCGCAGCTCAGAGCTGAACATCAGCTACCCCGCGGCATGGGGTGCGGACGGTATCGAAGCACGCCTTGCCGCCTTGTGCGCACGCGCTGTCGACGCCGTGAAAAGCGGTACAACCGTATTGATTCTGACTGATCGCAACGTCGACAACGCTCACGTCGCGATTCCCGCGTTGCTGGCCACTTCGGCCATTCACCAGCACCTGATTCGCGAAGGCTTGCGCACCAACACTGGATTGGTCGTCGAAACAGGCTCAGCGCGTGAGGTACATCACTTCGCCCTACTCGGTGGCTACGGCGCCGAAGCCATCCATCCCTACCTTGCACTGGAAACGCTCGCCTCCATGGGCAAAGACGCAGACAAAGCCATCAAGAATTACGTCAAGGCGATTGGCAAAGGCTTGAACAAGGTGATGTCAAAGATGGGCATCTCGACCTACATGTCTTACTGCGGCGCCCAAATCTTTGAAGCCGTTGGCTTGCGCACCGCGTTGGTCAACAAGTACTTCTCTGGAACGGCAAGCACGATCGAAGGCATAGGGATCTTCGAGGTCGCGGAAGAAGCTCTTCGCACACATCGCGCCGCGTTTGGCAACGATCCCGTCTTGGCCAATGCGCTTGACACGGGCGGCGAATATGCCTACCGCGTACGCGGCGAAGAGCACATGTGGACACCAGACTCCATCGCAAAATTGCAACACGCTACGCGCTCAAACAACTACCGCACCTACAAAGAGTACGCACAGCTGATCAACGACCAAAGCCGTCGTCACATGACGTTGCGCGGTTTGTTTGAATTCAAAGTGGATCCCGCTCGCGCAATTTCGCTAGACGAAGTCGAGCCCGCCAAAGAGATCGTCAAGCGTTTCGCAACGGGTGCGATGTCATTAGGCTCGATCTCGACCGAGGCTCACTCTGTCTTGGCAGTTGCCATGAACCGCATTGGTGGCAAATCCAACACCGGTGAAGGCGGTGAAGATGAGCTGCGTTATCGTAACGAGTTGCGTACCGGAAAAAGCGGTATTGTCGCTGGCGCCACGCTGGCCACCGAGCTCGGTGCTGATCGCATCGCTGCTGATGTTCCCCTGCAAGCGGGCGACTCCATGCGCTCGAAAATCAAACAGGTTGCCTCGGGACGTTTTGGTGTCAGTGCCGAATACCTGTCCAGCGCCGATCAGATTCAAATCAAGATGGCACAGGGCGCCAAGCCTGGTGAAGGCGGCCAGCTTCCTGGTCACAAGGTGTCTGAATACATTGCCAAGTTGCGCTGCTCAGTCCCTGGTGTTGGTCTGATTTCGCCTCCCCCTCATCACGACATCTACTCGATCGAAGATTTGGCTCAGCTTATTCATGACCTCAAAAACGTCAATGCCAAAGCATCGATTTCGGTCAAGCTCGTCTCCGAAGTTGGCGTAGGTACTGTTGCCGCGGGCGTTGCGAAAGCGAAAGCGGATCACGTCACGATCTCTGGACACGATGGTGGCACCGGTGCCTCGCCGGTTTCTTCGATCAAGCACGCTGGGACACCGTGGGAACTCGGTTTGGCTGAAACGCAGCAAACACTGATGTTGAATCAGTTGCGCAGTCGTATTCGTGTTCAGGCTGACGGTCAAATGAAAACGGGTCGCGACGTTGCAATCGGTGCGTTGTTAGGCGCTGACGAATTTGGTTTCGCCACCGCACCGCTGGTCGTAGAAGGTTGCATCATGATGCGCAAATGCCATCTGAACACCTGCCCGGTCGGGGTGGCTACGCAAGACCCCGTTCTACGCGCAAAGTTTCAAGGCAAGCCTGAACATGTCGTGAACTACTTCTTCTTCGTCGCCGAGGAGGTGCGTGAAATCATGGCGCAGTTGGGCATCCGCAATTTCGACGACCTCGTGGGACGTGTCGACTTGCTCGATACACGCACAAGTATCGAGCACTGGAAAGCACACGGTCTGGATTTCAGCCGCGTGTTCTATCAGCCAAGCAACGACAGCCCACGCCGTCAAACTGAAGTTCAGGATCACGGCCTCGAAGCCGCCCTTGATCACGAACTGATTGAACGCAGCAAAGTTGCTATCGAGCGTGGCGAAAAAGTCTCCTTTATTGTCCCAGTCCGCAACCGTAACCGCACGATCGGCGCCATGTTGTCGGGTCGCATCGCCTCACGTTACGGAGATGAAGGCCTGCCAGATGACACGATTCATATTCAATGCAACGGCACCGCAGGACAAAGCTTTGGCGCTTTCCTTGTGCGAGGCGTGACACTGGATCTGGTGGGCGAAGGCAATGACTATGTTGGCAAAGGCTTGTCAGGTGGCCGAATCATTGTTCGCTCGCCCAACGATTTCCGTGGCTTTGGTCCCGAACACATCATCATCGGCAACACGGTGCTCTACGGCGCCACGGCCGGCGAGGCCTATTTCAACGGTGTCGCCGGCGAACGCTTTGCCGTGCGGAACTCGGGCGCTGCGGCGGTCGTCGAAGGCACGGGCGACCACGGTTGTGAATACATGACCGGGGGTACGGTCGTCGTGTTGGGTCAAACCGGCCGTAACTTTGCTGCCGGCATGTCCGGGGGTGTGGCCTACGTGTGGGATCCAGAAAAAACCTTCGCCGAGCGTTGCAACATGACAATGGTCGAGATCGAGCCGGTTCTCTCCTCGAGCGAACAGCAGAAAGCGCAAGGTATCGATGTCTGGCACAGCATGGTTCGCGCCGGTGATCGTGAGACCGATGAAGCAATTTTGAAACGTTTAGTAGAAAACCACTTCCGCTACACAGGCAGTTTCGGCGCGCGCGATCTGGTTAGCAATTGGGAAAGTGCTCGTTCCAAGTTTGTCAAAGTTATGCCTGTCGACTACAAGCGCGCGCTCGGTGAAATGTGGCGTGCGGCGAACCCTCAGCCTAAAGCAGCTTAAGGAATTATCATGGGAAAAATTACTGGATTTCTCGAAGTCGATCGGTTGCAAGAAGCGTCTGAGGTCCCTGCGAATCGCCTCAAACACTGGCGCGAATTCGTACTCCACCTGACAGACGAACAAGCCGGCAAACAAGCCGCGCGCTGCATGGACTGTGGCATCCCGTTTTGCAACAACGGCTGTCCTGTTAACAACATCATCCCTGACTGGAATGATCTTGTTTATCGCCAAAACTGGCGTGGCGCTTTGGATGTGCTGCATTCCACCAACAACTTCCCGGAGTTCACGGGCCGCATCTGTCCTGCCCCCTGCGAAGCTGCCTGCACACTCAATATCAATAACGACGCGGTGGGCATCAAGTCCATCGAGCACGCCATCATCGACAAGGGTTGGTCTGAAGGCTGGGTCACTCCCCAACCTCCTGAGCAAAAAACGGGCAAAAAGGTTGCTGTCATCGGCTCGGGTCCTGCAGGTCTGGCTTGCGCGCAGCAATTGGCACGCGTCGGTCACGACGTCACCGTCTTTGAAAAAAATGATCGGATCGGTGGCTTGCTTCGCTACGGCATCCCTGATTTCAAGCTTGAAAAGCAATTGATCGATCAGCGCGTGGCGCAAATGCAAGCCGAAGGCGTGACCTTCAAAACCTCACACTATATCGGTCAGGCTGGAGACTCGCCTGACAAAGCGCTCACGGTTAAGACACCTGAAGCGCTTAAAAAAGAGTTTGATGCGGTCGTGTTGGCGGGCGGCTGCGAGACACCTCGCGATCTACCCGTCACCGGGCGTGAGCTCGACGGCGTGATGTATGCCATGGACTTCCTGCGTCCACAGAACAAGATCGTCGCTGGCGACAAAGTCGCCGGTCAAGTGTTGGCAAAGGGCAAGCATGTGGTCGTGATTGGCGGTGGCGATACCGGCTCAGACTGCGTCGGCACCAGTAATCGCCATGGCGCGAAGTCCGTCACTCAGATCGAATTGATGCCTCGTCCCCCTGAAAGCGAAAATAAAGCGCTGACCTGGCCTTACTGGCCCGCGAAACTGCGCACCTCATCCTCCCACGAAGAGGGTGCAGAGCGTGACTGGGCACTGACCACCAAATCACTGGTTGGCAAGAATGGCAAAGTAGAAAAACTCGTCGCTTGCCGCGTCGAGTGGATCAAGGACGAGTCGACTGGCCAGATGAAAATGCAGGAAGTGAAGGGCTCTGAGTTCGATATTCAGGCTGATCTCGTCTTGTTAGCGATGGGTTTTGTCGCCCCAGTGAGCAATGTACTTAAAGCCTTTGGTATTGACCAGGATCCACGTGGCAACGCCCGCGCCAATACGGACGACTATCGTAGTAGCGACGACAAGGTTTTCGCAGCGGGTGATATGCGCCGCGGTCAGTCCTTGGTGGTATGGGCTATTCGGGAAGGTCGTCAGTGCGCGCGCGCGGTGGATGAATTCCTGATGGGCTCGAGCGTCTTGCCTCGCTAAAGACCTCCCAGACGCTGCAATTGTGGTGCAGCTAGCGGGCTGTCGGGGCTACAATACGGCCACGACTGCCCGCACGCTCTAACTGAGCTTTACGGCAAAGACCCGATCCTTTTGGTTCAACATGCCCTCGCCCGCCTCCGACTCTAGTCATCCGGTGCTACGCCTAGATAGCGTCTCCTTAGGCTATGGCGAGTTCACTGTATTGCGTGACATTTCCATTGAAGTGTCCCGCGGCCAGGTAGTAGCCATGATGGGCGGCTCGGGCTCAGGCAAAACAACCTTGCTGCGCGCCGCCACAGGACAGTTGCGGGCACGCACTGGCGTGGTGACCTTGTTTGATCAAGATCTGGCGCAGATCGATGCCCGCCAACTTCAAACCCTGCGCCAACGCATGGGCGTTTTGTTTCAACAAGGCGCGCTCTTCACCGATTTAAATGTATTTGAGAACGTCGCATTCCCTCTGCGCGAACATGCTTCGCTCAGCCAAGGCGAGGCACTCTCGCGCGTGCTCAACACCCTAGATTCTGTCGGCTTACGCTGTGCCGCGCATCTCAAAATTTCTGAAGTGTCGGGCGGCATGGCTCGACGCGTAGCCTTAGCGCGGGCTGTCATTCTTGAACCAGAACTCGTTTTATATGACGAGCCTTTCGCCGGTCTCGATCCGATTTCCCTAGGCATCACAGCGCGACTCATCCGCAACCTGTCTGACCGCCTCGGTTGCGCAAGCGTCGTCATCACCCACGACATCGTAGAGTCCTTCGCGATTGCGGATCAGGTATACCTTGTTGGCCAAGGCTGCATCAAAGCACAAGGCGCGCCCGCCTCGCTCCACGCATCAACCGATCCTTACGTACAACAATTTTTAAATGGTCATCCCGACGGACCGGTCCCATTCGATTATCCAAGCACGCCAGCCTTTGAATCTTGGCTGGCGCGGCAAGGAGCCCTTCAATGACTTCCCCAAAGGGTGTTGCCGCACTTGGGGCCGCAGTACGCAAACGTGTTGTCGGCCTGGGCGTCTTCACCCGTTTCTTTATTCGCTTACTTGCAGCCAGTAGCATTGTGTTCAAGCGCCCGCGGCTCGTCTCGCAACAGATTCACTTTATCGGTAACCACTCCTTATTGATCATTGCGGTATCGGGGCTCTTTGTCGGTTTCGTGTTGGGTCTACAAGGCTATTACACGCTAAACCGCTATGGCTCCGAAGAAGCGCTCGGGCTACTGGTCGCACTCTCTCTTACCCGCGAGCTCGGCCCCGTGATCACTGCGCTACTTTTTGCCGGACGCGCCGGCACTTCGCTCACCGCGGAAATTGGGCTGATGAGAGCCGGCGAACAACTGGCTGCGATGGAAGTGATGGCCGTTGACCCTGTTCGGCGTGTATTAGCGCCCCGCTTTTGGGGTGGCGTGATTGCGATGCCTGTCTTGGCCGCCGTTTTTTCAATGGTGGGCATCCTAGGTGGTTGGATTGTAGGTGTGCTTCTGATCGGCATCGATACAGGTGCGTTCTGGTCGCAAATGCAAAGCGGTGTCGATGTGTGGAAAGACGTCATGAATGGCGTGATTAAAAGTATTGTGTTCGGTGTGGCAGTCACTCTGATCGCATTGTTTGAGGGCTGGCAGGCTCGGCCCACACCCGAAGGGGTCGCTCGCGCCACCACACGCACCGTTGTCGCAGGCTCGCTCGCCGTACTAGGTCTCGATTTTCTGCTAACTGCCTTGATGTTCAGTAACTAATTTCGGAGTCAAATATGTCCAACGAAAAAACAGATTGGTGGGTAGGGCTCTTCGTGTTGCTCGGGGCGATCGCCTTGACCTTCCTCGCGCTGCGCGCAGGCAACCTCAGTAGCTTTTCCTTCGCACCCACTTATTCGCTCACCGCAAAGTTTGATAATATCGGCGGCCTGAAGGTGCGAGCGCCTGTCAAAAGCGCTGGCGTTGTAGTGGGACGCGTCGCGTCAATCACACTCGACGAGAAGACTTTTCAAGCGGTCGTCACCTTACAGATGCAAAAATCCTATCAGTTCCCACTGGACTCCTCCGCAAAGATCCTAACTTCGGGCCTTCTTGGCGAGCAATACATCGGCCTTGAGCCCGGTGGCGATGATGCCGCGTTCGCTGCGGGCGCTACGATCAAGCTCACTCAAAGCGCCATCGTCCTAGAAAGCCTCATTAGTCAGTTTTTATATGGGCAGGCCGAGAAGCAAGGCAGCCCCCAAGCCACCACGCCACCTGCGGCAAAGTAAAGCCTTTGATCCTATGAACAGAACATCTCTACTCCGTTGGCTAAGCGTCTTAACTCTGTGTGCACTGACGGGATGTGTTTCGACGCAACCAGGCGGGTCAGCAAACGTCAACGATCCGCTCGAAGCCTCCAATCGCGCCATGTTTGAGTTCAATGAAACTATTGATCGTGCTGTTTTCAAGCCTGTCGCCGAAGCCTATGCGTTTATTACACCCCAGCCTATTCGCACCTGTATCTACAATATTTTTCTGAACATTGGCGATGTCTGGTCGATGTTTAATAGCGCCATACAAGGTCGCCAAGTTGACGCACTCAACACCATGGGCCGCGTTCTGCTGAACACCACCGCGGGCCTCGGGGGCTGTCTTGATCTGGCGAGCGCACGCGGTGCGCAGCGCATTCCAAATGATTTTGGTGTCACACTCGGCGTTTGGGGTGTCGGCGCTGGGCCCTATGTCGTGCTACCAATTATTGGCGCATCGACGCTACGAGATGGCTCGGGGAAAATCGTTGACCTCTATGTCAACCAAGTCGGCTGGGGCTCAGCCGTGAGTAACATCGACCTCAGAAACTCCCTCTATGGATTAGAGGCCGTCATCAGACGTGAGGCGCTACTCGATATTTCTAATGTGATTGATCGCACCGCAATCGATCGCTACAGCTTCATTCGTGACGCCTACCTGAAGCGTCGGAGCGCACAGGTTCGTGGTCCGGGTGCAGAGGGTGAAGCTCTGCCTAACTACGAAGACGTCGAAACAGAAACAACTAATAAAAAATAGCAAGGTACGACAACCATGACTCTCTTTTTTTTGCGCCTCTCCGCCTACACCACTCTCTTGATCAGTCTGGCCCTTGGCGCTCCTGCGCACGCCCAAAACAAGCCAAATGCGATGGGGGCTCCGAACGAGTTTGTACAGCAAGTGGCCGATCAAGTTCTCGCGGCACTTAAGGCAGATGCTGGGGTAAAGGCCGGGGACATCGCTCGTATCAATCAGATCGTCGATGAGCTGATTCTGCCCTACGTTAATTTTGAAAAAACGACGCGTCTCGCAGCTGGACGCAACTGGCGGGATGCCACGCCCGAACAAAAAACGGCGCTTGTTAAAGCATTCCGAGGTACGCTCTCGCGCACCTATAGTGGCGCCTTTACGCGCGTCGATGCAGGCACCGCAATGAAAACGCTTGCGTTTCGTGGCGACGCTGCGGCCGCCGATGTAGTGGTGAAATCCCAGGTCATGCAAAGCAGCAATACCCAACCGATCGCGCTGGACTATCGACTTGAAAAAACAAGCGATGGTTGGAAAATTTATGATCTAAACGTTGAAAACATCTGGCTCATCGAAAACTATCGGAACCAATTCACACAAGAAATCAGTAAAAGTGGCATCGATGGTCTGATCGCGGCACTTAACAAACGAGCTCAATAACAATTTATGCATGCTGTTTCTCTCAACCACGTTTCAAAAACCTATGCGCCGCGTGCAACGGGCTGGCGCGGTTTGTTTATGCCGCCGACTGGTCCTGGGTTTCAGGCCCTTAACGATGTTTCATTCACCGTCGATCACGGAGAGTTTTTTGCACTGCTTGGGCCCAACGGCGCGGGCAAAACCACCCTCATTTCGGTTCTGGCTGGATTAAGTCGGCCCACCAGTGGTCGCGCGAGCATCTGTGGTCACGATGTCGTCACGGACTATCAAGCTGCCCGGCGTTCACTCGGCGTCGTGCCACAAGAGCTCGTCTACGATCCATTTTTTACCGTGCGTGAAACACTACGTATTCAATCTGGCTATTTTGGTTTTCGCCGCAATGACGACTGGATCGATGAAATCTTGGCTAACCTAGGTCTTACCGATAAGGCCGATGAAAACATGCGCGCTCTATCGGGCGGGATGAAGCGCCGCGTGTTGGTCGCACAAGCCTTAGTCCATCGCCCGCCTGTCATTATTTTGGATGAGCCCACTGCTGGTGTAGACGTCGATCTGCGTCGAAGTTTATGGGAGTTTATTTCTCGACTCAATCGGGACGGTCACACCATTCTGTTGACGACGCATTATCTTGAAGAGGCCCAAGCGCTCTGCGGCCGTATCGCCATGCTCAAGCGCGGCAAACTGGTTGCCCTCGACACAACGCAGGCTCTGCTCGCGCGTGCTGGCGGAAATCTGGAGCAAGCGTTCGTACAGATCATGAGTGCTGATGACAAAAATATAACGGAGGTGCTCGCGTGACCACACCCGTTCTTACCGTGCGCGCTGGCGCAGGCTCAGGATTTCCAACGCTGCTAGGCAAGGAATTACTGCGTTTTTGGAAAGTTGGTTTTCAGACGATTGCTGCACCCGTCATCACCGCGCTACTTTATTTGGTGATCTTCGCGCAAGTGTTGCAAGATCGCGTACAGGTATACGGCAGCGTGCCCTACACCGCTTTTCTCATTCCCGGCCTCATGATGATGAGCATGTTGCAAAACGCCTTTGCAAACCCATCGTCTTCGCTCATTCAAAGTCGTGTGACGGGCAACCTCGTTTTTGTGCTGCTGCCACCTATTTCACACCGGGAGTTTTTTAGTGCCTATGTGTTGGCGGGCATCGTGCGTGGTGTCGCGGTCGGAGCCTGCGTGTGGCTTGTGTCGCTTTACTTTGCCCCGCTCTTGGTTAAGCACCCTGTCTGGATGCTTGTGTTTGCTGTGCTTTCTTGCGGCATCATGTCCATCCTTGGCCTGATTGCAGGGCTGACTTCCGAAAAATTCGATCAGCTGGCGGCCTTTCAAAACTTTTTGATCATGCCTGCTACATTTCTATCTGGTGTTTTTTATTCCATCCACTCCTTACCCGTTTTTTGGCAACACGTATCGCACTGGAATCCTTTGTTCTACACCATCGATGGCTTTCGGTACGGCTTTTTTGGGGTGGCTGATGTATCACCCTGGCATAGCCTAGCTGTTGTCGCAGGCGTGTTTGGTGTACTGACTCTCTTTGCCTTGAGACTCCTGGGCAATGGCTACAAACTTAGAACTTAAAAGGACGTTGACTACTATGCTGCCCACCCCAGAAAACATTCGTACTTACATCGCCGATGGTCTGGACTGCGAACATATTGAAGTGACCGGTGACGGCGCCCACTTTGAGGCGGTTATCGTAAGTGCTGCGTTTGCAGGCAAGCGATTGATCGCGCGTCACCAACTCGTGTATGCCGCACTGGGCGACCGCATGAAGCAAGAGATCCACGCACTCTCCATGCAGACACTGACCCCTGAAGAGTTCAACGGAAATCGCTAATGGATAAGTTGCGCATTACAGGCGGCAATCTACTCAAGGGCGAGATCAACGTCTCGGGAGCGAAAAACGCAGCGCTGCCGATTTTGTGTGCGGGCCTGCTCACCGCAGACACCATCACGCTGACAAACGTCCCCCGTCTCAACGACATCTCAACTACGCTCAAGCTGCTTGGTCAGATGGGCGTGCGCTGCGATCGCGATGCAGGCAACACCGTCAGCATCACTGCGGATCAACTTACTGCACTTGAAGCGCCCTACGAGCTGGTCAAGACCATGCGTGCGTCGATCCTAGTGCTCGGTCCCTTGCTCGCGCGCTTTGGTGAAGCCCGCGTGAGCTTGCCAGGCGGCTGTGCGATCGGACAGCGCCCCGTCGACCAACACATCCGTGGCTTGGCGGCACTCGGAGCGGATATCCGCATCGAGCATGGTTTCGTTGTGGCAAAAGCCAAGCGGCTGCAAGGTGCCGTGATTCGAACCGACATGGTAACGGTCACCGGGACCGAGAACTTAATGATGGCGGCCGTGCTGGCGCAAGGCCAAACCGTGTTGGAAAACGCCGCGCGTGAACCCGAAGTCGTCGATTTGGCCGAGCTACTCATCAAAATGGGCGCTCGCATCAAAGGGCATGGTACCGACCGCATCGTGATCGACGGGGTCGACGCCTTGCATGGGGCCACCCATACCGTTATCGCAGATCGTATTGAGGCCGGGAGCTTTCTTTGTGCGGTGGGCGCAGCAGGGGGCGACATCATCCTGCGCCAAGCCGCCCCCCAAACAATGGGGGCCACCCTTGCAAAGCTCACCGAAGCGGGCCTGAGCATCACCTGCGGCGATGACTGGATACAAGCCTCCATGCACAAGCGGCCGCGTGCGGTCGACTTTCGTACCCACGAATACCCCGGCTTTGCCACGGACATGCAGGCGCAGCTCATGGCCCTCAATACGATTGCTGAGGGCACCTCCGTCATCGTAGAGACGATTTTTGAAAATCGCTACATGCACGTCCAAGAGCTCTTACGCCTTGGCGCAAACATCGATATCGACGGACACACGGCGGTCGTTCGCGGTGTGCAAAAACTGTCTGGCGCCACGGTAATGGCCACGGATTTGCGTGCCTCGGCCAGCCTAGTGATCGCCGGACTCGCAGCAGAAGGTGAAACGCTCGTTGAGCGAATCTATCATTTGGACCGTGGGTATGAGCGTATGGAGCACAAACTTAGGGCCTTAGGCGCTAACATCGAACGAATTTCAAGCTGAAGGAAACCTCATGAGCACGCAAGCGCTCGATCGGCCACTGACGATGGCGCTCTCAAAAGGGCGCATTTTTGAAGAAACTCTGCCTTTACTGGAGGCGGCGGGCATTCGCGTGAGCGAAAATCCCGAGCAATCCCGCAAACTCATTATCGCGACAAGCGATCCGAATTTGCGCTTAATTATCGTGCGCGCCTCTGATGTCCCGACCTATGTTGAGTACGGCGCAGCAGATCTCGGCATTGCGGGTAAAGACGTGCTCATCGAACACGCGGCCCAGCACCCAGGCGGCCTGTACCAACCGATTGATCTGAATATTGCAAAGTGCCGATTGTCCGTTGCCGTGCGCAAAGGCTTTGATTACAGCGCTGCCGTGCATCAGGGCGCGCGTTTGCGTGTCGCCACAAAATACACGCAAGCGGCCCGTGAGCACTTCGCGGCCAAAGGGGTCTACGTCGACCTCATTAAGCTTTATGGCTCCATGGAGCTCGCGCCGCTCGTCGGCTTAGCCGATGCGATTGTCGATCTTGTTTCAACCGGCAATACGCTCAAGGCGAACGATCTGGTCGCTGTTGAAGACATCATGCCGATTTCATCTCGATTGGTTGTGAACCGGGCGGCGCTAAAAACTCGTCACACGCAGTTGCAACCCCTTCTTGATGCCTTCGAACGTGCGAGCCGCGAGTAACTATGTCGACGATCACTAGGCTGAAATCATCGGCGCCGGACTTTGAGGCCACCCTCAAAAAACTACTGGCTTTTGATGCAGAGCAAGACGATGCAATCGAAGCCGTCACGGCTCGTATCCTGCAACGCGTGCGCCACGAAGGTGACGCCGCCCTGCTCGAACTCACCAATCAGTTTGATCAAGTCAATGCAGCTAACGTTGCCGCCCTTGAAATACCTAAGCAAGAGTGGGAGCGAGCGCTTACAAGCTTACCTGCCCCTCAGAGAAAAGCGCTTGAGGTTGCGGCGGCGCGCGTGCGCGCCTACCACGACCACCAGCGCCAAGAGAGCTGGTCTTACGTCGAGCAAGACGGCACCAAGCTAGGACAACAAATTACGCCTTTAGATCGTGTCGGCCTGTACGTGCCGGGTGGCAAAGCCGCCTATCCCTCGTCGGTCCTCATGAATGCAATCCCCGCCAAAGTAGCGGGTGTGTCCGAAGTCATTATGGTCACTCCCACGCCACACGGTCAGCGCAATGCCATGGTGTTGGCTGCGGCTGCGATTGCCGGCGTCGATCGTTGTTTTGCGATCGGTGGCGCCCAAGCGGTCGGCGCCCTGGCCTATGGCACTGAGACCGTCCCTGCGGTTGACAAGATCGTCGGGCCGGGCAATGCCTATGTGGCCGCCGCCAAACGACGCGTATTTGGCACGGTCGGGATCGATATGATCGCTGGGCCAAGTGAAATTTTGATTATTTGTGACGGCAAGACGCCCGCAGACTGGATCGCCATGGATCTGTTTTCGCAGGCAGAACACGACGAGCTGGCTCAAGCAATCTTGCTTTGCCCGGATGAGCACTATCTTGACGCCGTTGAGGCTTCGATCGCGCGTCTGTTGCCCACCATGCCCCGCGCTGACATTATTCGCACGAGTCTGCGCGATCGTGGCGCTCTGATTCACGTGCGCGACCTCGCCGAAGCTTGCGAGATCAGCAACCGGATCGCCCCCGAACACCTTGAGGTCTCTACTGAACAGCCCGAGCAATGGTTATCCCGCTTGCGCCACGCTGGGGCTATTTTTATGGGGGCGCACAGCTCCGAAGCGCTCGGCGACTATTGTGCCGGACCAAACCATGTGTTGCCCACGTCACGCACTGCGCGATTTTCGTCGCCCTTAGGGGTCTACGACTTCCAAAAACGTTCGAGCCTGATCCATGTGTCTGCCGCCGGGGCACAAACATTGGGCAAAATCGCCAATGAACTCGCCTTGGGAGAGGGACTATCTGCGCACGCGGCCAGCGCCAGTTTCCGACTCACGGGTAAGTAATCGGCCTACATCACTCATAAACGACCCAGACCGCCATACAATATCGAGTCCGATGACACGAGTGCACGACATGCGTACTGCAGAAATTACCCGCAACACAAACGAAACGCGTATTCGCGTAGCGATCAACTTAGATGGCACCGGCCGACAGAAACTCAATACCGGCGTGCCCTTTCTAGATCACATGCTTGATCAGATCGCGCGCCATGGCTTGATCGATCTCGACGTTCATGCAGAAGGTGATTTGCACATTGATGCACACCACACCGTGGAAGATGTGGGGATCACGCTTGGCCAAGCCATCGCGAAGGCTGTTGGCGATAAGGCGGGTATTCGTCGTTACGGTCACGCCTATGTGCCCCTCGACGAAGCGCTCTCGCGCGTGGTGGTCGACTTCTCTGGTCGTCCCGGGTTGCAGTTTCATGTTCCTTTCACCCGCGCACGCGTGGGTGACTTTGACGTTGATCTGACGATCGAGTTCTTCCAAGGACTCGTGAACCACGCTCTGCTGACGATGCACATCGACAACCTGCGCGGTGTCAACGCGCATCACCAGTGCGAGACAATTTTCAAAGCAACTGGGCGCGCGCTACGTATGGCGCTCGAGCTCGATCCACGGATTGCTGGCGTGGTGCCTTCGACCAAAGGCGTGCTCTAGCCTATGACTTCGATTGCCATCGTCGACTACGGCATGGGCAACTACCACTCCGTTGAACGAGCCTTGCGCCACGCAGCGCCTGAGGCTGATATTCATCTGTGCAAGCGCGCGCAAGACATTGACGCGGCAGATCGCGTCGTGTTTCCTGGGCAAGGTGCGATGTCAGACTGTATGCGTACGCTAGACGCAGCTGGCTTGCGCGAGGCAGTCGTGCGCGCCGCACGCAACAAGCCTTTGCTGGGTGTTTGTGTGGGCGAGCAAATGCTCTTTGAACGCAGCGACGAAGGCAATACAGCAAGCCTCGGTATTTTCAAAGGCGAAGTCAAACGCTTCAGTGGGCCGCTCTTTGCAGAACAGCTCGGCGAACAAACCGATCGTGCCAGTCGGCTTAAAGTCCCCCACATGGGTTGGAATCCTGTTCGTCAAACACGCCCCCATGCGCTTTGGGCAGGCATTGTTGATTTCACTCCGTTTTATTTTGTACACAGTTACTACGCTGCACCGACCGACTCTGCGTTAACCGTTGGCCAGAGCCAGTACGGCGTGCTGTTTACTTGTGCTGTTGCGCACGAAAATATCTTTGCCGTACAGTTTCACCCCGAAAAAAGTGCTGATTCGGGTTTGCGTCTTTACCGTAATTTTGTAGACTGGAATCCTTAACCCAACCGAGCGTTAGGTGCGTACGCATAATGTGTACGATGCCGTCCCGCTCTTGATCACGAAAAGATATGCTGCTGATCCCTGCAATTGACCTCAAAGACGGTCGCTGTGTAAGACTCCGCCAAGGTGACATGGAGGATGCGACTGTATTCTCCGAAGATCCCGTCGCAATGGCGATGCACTGGTATGACCTTGGTGCACGTCGTTTGCATCTCGTCGACCTCAACGGTGCCGTCGCCGGCAAACCTAAAAACGAAGCCGTCATTAAAGCGATCGTTAACTCCGTCGGTTCAGAGATGCCGGTGCAAATTGGTGGTGGTATCCGGGACCTCGACACGATTGAGCGCTATCTTGATTTTGGTATCTCTTACGTCATCATCGGCACCGCTGCCGTGAAAAATCCAGGGTTCTTGCATGACGCCTGCGGCGCTTTCCCTGGAAGCATCATTGTCGGACTTGATGCCAAAGACGGCAAAGTGGCGACCGACGGTTGGAGCAAGCTCACCAAGCACGACGTCACAGACTTAGCTAAAAAGTTTGAAGACTATGGCTGTGAAGCAATTATCTACACTGACATCGGGCGAGATGGCATGCTGAGCGGTGTAAATATCGAAGCGACGGTTCGACTCGCAAAACATGTCCGCATCCCGGTGATCGCTTCAGGTGGCGTGACGGACTTGCGCGATATCGATACCTTATGCGCGGTTGAAGAAGAAGGCATCGAAGGTGCGATCTTGGGCCGCAGCATCTACGAAGGCACACTGGACTTCGAAGCGGCACAACTACGCGCTGACGAACTTTCACCATGACCATCTCAACGGCGCCGAGCGCGGTCAGCGGACTGACTCGTCGCATTATTCCCTGCCTAGATGTCACGGCTGGGCGTGTTGTTAAGGGCGTGAACTTTGTCCAGCTCGTTGACGCGGGAGATCCCGTTGAGATTGCACGACGCTACAACGAACAAGGTGCGGACGAGCTTACATTTTTAGACATCACGGCAACGAGTGATGGCCGTGATTTGATTTTGCCCATCATCGAACAAGTCGCCTCACAGGTGTTCATCCCCCTGACTGTTGGTGGGGGCGTCCGACAAGTCAGCGATGTCCAGCGCTTACTTAATGCGGGTGCCGACAAGATTTCAATGAACAGCGCTGCCGTCGCTAACCCAGACCTCGTGCGCGCAGCCTCGGATTATCACGGGTCCCAATGCATCGTTGTGGCGATTGATGCGCGGCGCGTCAAAGATGCACCGACCCCGACCTGGGAAGTATTTACCCACGGCGGTCGCAAGGGGACCGGTCTTGACGCGGTGGCTTGGGCCCGCAAGATGGCTGAATACGGTGCGGGCGAAATCTTGCTCACCAGCATGGATCGTGACGGGACTAAATCCGGTTTTGATCTGGAGCTCACTCGCTTGGTATCAGACGCGGTCGCAGTGCCAGTGATCGCCTCTGGTGGTGTGGGAACCCTACAACACCTTGCTGATGGCGTGACGCTAGGCGGTGCGAGTGCCGTGCTGGCGGCTAGTATTTTTCACTATGGCGAGTTCACCGTGCGCGAGGCAAAAGATTTCATGGCTTCTCGCGGTATTCCGGTCAGGCGAGGCTGATATGTCAACGCTCACTACAAACCCCGCATTGCCCTCTTGGCTCGCCGACGTGCGCTTTGATGCGCAGGGCTTGGTGCCTGCCATTGCGCAGGACGCCGTCAACGGTCAAATCCTGATGGTCGCTTGGATGAATGCCGAGTCGCTTGCGGAAACCGCACAAACCGGACGTGCGGTATTCTGGTCGCGCTCTCGCAGCCGCCTGTGGCGCAAAGGAGAGGAATCCGGCCATATGCAGCGCGTGCTGGAGCTTCGCCTGGACTGCGATGCAGATGTGATTTTGCTAAAGGTTGAACAACTTGGCGGTATTGCCTGCCACACTGGTCGTGCCAGCTGTTTTTACCAGCGACTAGAGTCGCAAACTGAGGCCTCGGGCAATGCCGTGCTCAAATGGGTTACTGTTGACCCCGTTCTCAAAGACCCCGAACTCATCTACAAATGACGACAAATACCCCTGAAGCCGTCTTACAGAGGCTTGCCGATCTGCTCGAAACTCGACTGCCCAGTCGCGGCGGAGATCCGTCCACCTCCTACGTCGCAAAGCTTTTTTCAAAAGGGCCGGAAGCCGCACTCAAGAAAATTGGCGAAGAGGCCACCGAACTGGTAATGGCGGCCAAAGACGGGCAGGCAGACAGAATCGTGGCAGAAATGGCTGATTTATGGTTTCATTGCCTGGTGGTGCTGGCGGAAAACGGTTTGCGCCCCGAACAGGTGACCGCAGAGCTTGCGCGTCGCGAAGGCCTATCGGGTCTTGCCGAAAAAGCTGGGCGGACGGAAAAATAATCCTTGTAGACAGGATTTTTCATCAAAATTCTTAGCAGCAGAACGTATCATGAGCGAACAGTGCATTTTTTGTAAGATCGTCGACGGAAAAATCCCTGCAAAAATCGTTTACCAAGATGACGATTGTGTGGTTTTTCATGACATCAACCCGGCAGCACCGGTACATTTGCTTATGGTCCCGCGCAAGCATGTCGTGTCGATGCAAGATATTCTGCCCGAAGATGCCCTGTGGTTAGGTAGAATGCTAGCTAAGGTTCCCCAGATCGCGATCGAAAACGGCTGTAATTCGGGGCCAGCAGGAGGATTTCGGCTTACAACTAACTCTGGTATTGAGGGTGGTCAAGAAGTCCCTCATCTACATTTTCATATTTTGGGTGGCAAGCGTCCCTGGATGGGACAAAAAGTCACCGCAGCCTAATTCGGAGAGTCATTATGGGTAGTTTTAGCATCTGGCACTGGTTAATCGTTCTCGTTATCGTTGCGCTCATTTTCGGCACGAAAAAAATTCGCAATATTGGCGCTGACCTTGGCGGAGCTGTAAAGGGTTTCAAAGAGGGCATGAAAGATCCGAACGCCAAAGAAGGTGACGCAAACCCAACAGCAGAAGCAGCGCCCGCGCAACGCGTTGCCTCAAATGGAACTGTTGATGTACAGGCCAAAGAAAAATCCAGCATCTAATAATTTTTGCTGGATCGCTCCGCCTGGAGCTACTTTGGTGCATAAAACATGTTTGATGTCAGCTTTACTGAACTACTCGTAATCGGGGTCGTGGCGCTTGTCGTTATTGGTCCTGAGCGCCTCCCTAAGGTAGCGCGCACACTCGGTCACCTAGTGGGCCGTGCGCAGCGCTATGTCAGTGACGTCAAATCAGACATTCAACGCGAAGTTGAGCTCGATGAACTTCGTAAGCTGAAGGACCAAATGCAAGACGCTGCGCAAAGTGTGCAGAGTAGCTTGCAGAGCACAAGTGATGCGCTCACCAAACCTCTCGAGGCACTTGAGCAAAACACGATGTCGACCTTCAATGAAGCGACGGCAGGCCTCAAAGAAGCGACGTCGTTCAATACACCCGCGCCCGAACTTGTCGCCGAGGCGGCATCAGATGGCCCCGTCTTGATCGATGCAACCGGCGGCCAAGATAGCGGCTTGCACGCCGCCTCTCCTGTCAGCACCCCTGTTGCCCCGAGCGAGGTCGCAGCGATGACACCAGAAGCTGCGCTTGCCAACGCGTCGCAAACACAGGGAATGACCGGGCTCTTTGACACCCCAGTTCAAACTGAATTCGAAATTGCGAGCACAGCCGACTTCGAGTCTGTTGCCCGCAAGACGCAAGCAGCAGAAAAGGCCTTGGCCAGCGCGCCGACTTCAGTTACCCCACCGTCGGGATCAAAATCTTGAGCACTACAGAAAAAACCGCTGAGCCCGGCGAACAAAACGAAAGTTTTATGTCGCATCTGGTTGAACTGCGCTCGCGCCTATTGCGAGCAGTCGGCACAATCGTTGTGATCTTTTTTATTTTATTTCTCTATCCCGGCGCCTCGGATATCTACGACCTGCTCGCGGCACCCATGCTGGCCTCCTTGCCGGAGGGCACCCGCATGATTGCAACCGGCGTGATCACGCCCTTCATGGTGCCTGTCAAGGTCACGATGATGGCCGCTTTTGTGATTGCTCTGCCCGTTGTCTTGTATCAAGTCTGGGCCTTTGTTGCGCCGGGACTGTACAAACACGAGCAAAATTTAGCCTTGCCTCTGATTATTTCGAGCTCGCTGCTGTTTTTGGCAGGAATGGCGTTTTGTTACTTTGTTGTGTTTAAAACAATCTTTAGCTTCATCGCTTCGTTTGCGCCGCAGTCGATTACACCGGCGCCGGACATCGAGGCTTACCTGACGTTCGTCATGACGATGTTTTTAGCTTTTGGGCTCACATTCGAAGTCCCTGTTGCGGTTGTACTGCTCGTCCGGATGGGGATTGTGACGATCAAGCAGCTGAGCGAAGCCCGCGGTTATGTCGTCGTCGGGGCGTTTGTGATCGCCGCCGTCGTCACCCCGCCCGATGTGGTCAGCCAATTTTTATTGGCTGTTCCGCTCTGCATCCTCTACGAGATCGGGATCTTAGTCGCTCGGGGGATCAAGCCCCGCAGCAAAGAAGAGGAAAAGACAACAACACCCGAGTCCACAAGCTGAAAACGGGCTGTTATCAAAGAACTCTTACGACAAATCTCTTGTTGTCTTAGTATTTAAGGTATATCTTTTAGATCTCTAAATTCTATTTGATATGGATCGTTCACATGGTTATGCCTATTGTGGCGCAACCTAACGAACCTTAAAGGGATCATCGTGCTCGCTCATCGTCTAAAACAAGCCCGTCTACGCGCCGGCTTGTCTCAGGAAAAACTCGGCAAACTCGCCGGCATAGACCCCATGTCCGCTAGTGCGCGGATGAATCAGTATGAACGTGGCAAGCACTCGCCCGACTATCAACTGATGTGTCGCGTGGCAGAGATCTTGAACATGCCTGTCAGCTGGTTTTACACTGCCGACGACGAGCAAGCACGCCTCCAAGAGATTTTTTATCACCTTGAGGCCAACACCCGGCGACCTCTGCTCACACAGGCCGAAGCGCTTATCGCCGCAAACCCGCCGAGCAATACCCCCGCAGGCTCAGGCATCACCCAGCCCGGCTCTGCAAACTAAAGCGCGATCGTGGGCTTATTGCGGCCGAACGGGCCGCACGCCCGCAACGACTGAAAGGTTCTGCACGTTCCCGTTTCGGTAGACGCCTAGCTCGATCTTATCGCCTGGCTCCTTCGCAGCAATGCGTGCCATCAGTTTAGGCGTGTCTCCGACTGGACTGCCGTCAAGGGTCTGGACGATGTCGCCCACGCGCAATCCACCTTTTGCCCCCGGACCGTCGCGCAATAGCCCCGCGATAATCACGCCCGTTGGGCGCTCTAAGCCAAAGGCCTTCGCCAGCTCCGCCGTCATGTCCTGAGGCTCGATGCCCAGCCAGCCTCGCTTGACATACCCATGGGCAACAATTTGTTCCATGACTTTTTGTGCCGCTCCCGCAGGAATCGCAAAACCAATTCCAAGGGAGCCACCTGTTTTCGAATAAATCGCGGTATTGATTCCCACCAAGCGGCCTAAGGTATCAATGAGCGCACCGCCCGAGTTACCTGGGTTAATCGCCGCATCCGTTTGGATGAAGTTCTCATAGGTATTGATACCCAATCCTTGACGACCAAGCGCCGAGACAATTCCCATCGTGATGGTTTGTCCCACTCCAAAGGGGTTGCCGATCGCCAACACCACATCACCAATACGCGGCAATTCCTCAGTCAAAAAACGTAACGCGTGAAGACCCGTCAATTGCACTTTTAATACGGCCAGATCGGAATCCGGATCGACACCCACAACCTTGGCACTTGCCTGCCGACCATCGTGCAGGGCGACCACAATTTCATCGGCACCGTTAATCACGTGAAAATTCGTCAACACATGTCCAGTCGCGGACACCACCACTCCCGAGCCAAGACTCGTTGCCTGTTGCTGTTGCTTATAGCCGGGCATTTGTTCGAAAAATTTTCGTAAAACAGGATCCGTTGGCATCACAATCCGCGGCGCCGCAATACGCTTCGTTGTGTGGATGTTGACCACAGCGGGCGCCGCCAAGGCAACCGCCTCAGCGTATGAGCCGGGCGCCGCGCCAGCTTGTGGCTGTCCGACAACGGGCAGGGCCGCTCGTTGGCCCCCAGAAACACTCAGTTTATCGAGGCGCGCCAACCAATCCGGGCGCAAAGTCACCACCACGAATAAAATCGCTAAACAAACCGTTACTGCTTGAGCAAAAATCAGCCAAATTCGACGCATTTTGTTTTCAGGAAAATTATGACCTCTGTCTCGACCCGCGAACTCTGTGCCTGGCTAGATACCACTCTCAAGGTCACATCATTTAAAGATTACTGCCCAAACGGTCTGCAGGTCGAAGGCCTTGAGCGAGTGTCCCATATTATCGCGGGCGTCACCGCAAGTCAGGCGCTGATCGATATCGCAATTGAGCGGGGCGCCGATGCACTGCTCGTGCACCACGGCTGGTTTTGGCGGGGCGATGATCCTCGGATACGAGGCACCCAGCGCACCCGTCTGGCCTCGCTTCTTGCAGCAAACATCAATCTACTCGCCTATCACCTACCCCTTGATGCCCATCCAACACTGGGGAATAACGCTCAGCTAGCCTCCCGCTTAGGTTTAGTGGTTGCTCGCCAAGAACCGATCGCGGGCGATTCAGTCGGGCCACCGCGCACGGCAGGCTCATCAAATCTGATTTGGCTGGGCGCCATGCCCGGTGCCGCCACCCTTGGTGAGGTGGCCGCGCAAGTCGCTTTGCGACTAGGGCGCGAACCGCTTGTGGTCGGCGCACCCGAGCAACCTGCGGAGACGATTGCATGGTGTACGGGCGCTGCTCAAGGAATGTTTAGTGAGGCAATTGATGTGGGGGCAGACCTCTTCATCACGGGTGAGGTGTCTGAACCCACTGTGCACTTGGCACGAGAATCTGGTGTTGGCTTTATCGGTGCTGGGCACCACGCCACCGAGCGCTATGGCGTCCAGGCGCTCGCCCAAGCGATCCAACAGCAGTTCGGCATTAAGGTTGACTTTATAGACATCGACAACCCGGTTTAATTTGCTTACTTTTTAAGCGAATCGCGAATCTCGCGCAGCAACAGCACGTTCTCGGGCACTGGGGGCGGGGTCGCCTCCAAATCCATCTTTTTACGCGCCGTGTTGATCGCCTTCACCATCCAGAAGATCACAAACGCCAACAACACAAAGTTGATCACGATGGTTAAAAAATTACCCCAGGCAAAAATAGTTGCCCCTGCCTTTGTCAGGTCGGCATAGGTTTCTGGGCCGACGTAACCCGCAGGGCGGGATAACACCACAAACTTGTTACTAAAGTCCATCGATCCGCCAACCAAAAAGTTAACGATCGGCATCACGATATCTTTAACAAGCGAATCAACAATTTTGCCAAAAGCGGCACCCACAATCACACCGATTGCGAGGTCAACAACGTTACTCCGCACCGCAAACTCGCGAAATTCCTTAAATATTCCGCGGGATTCCTGCAAAATTTCTTTACCTTGAATCATTTGTCTTTCCCTTACTGTGAGTCTGTCTTGGCTAGCGCTATAATAAGGGGTTAATTTAAGTTGTGACAACTGTACAGAAGCAAGCCGCGCGGGTCGCCCCGATAGGATGCCTTCAAAGCAGCGTCATAATGAACTGGTCTGCAATGTGTTGGCTCAAACACGTTGGCTGCGATAAGGATAGAAGATGAGTCACGATTCAACTGTGCACGATGACGAAGGTGCGGTACCCCCAACCTTGCCGTCAGACCCTTCACGTCGCTTCTGGATCGGCACAACCTGTGCCGTCGGCGGAGCAGCGGGCGCGGCTCTAGCCGTGCCTTTTGTCAGTACTTTTGCGCCAAGTGAGAAAGCGCGCGCTGCGGGCGCTCCGGTTGAAGTAGATGTCAGCACCCTTGCCCCGGGCGAAATGCGCACGGTCGAGTGGCGCGGCAAACCGGTGTGGATCATTAATCGCACCAAAGAACAACTTGGTTCGCTCAAGCAGAACGATGGCGAACTCGCAGATCCAAAGTCGCTGCGTCCGGGCTTCACGCCTACTTATGCAAAAAACGAATGGCGCTCGCGAAAGCCGGATCTGTTTGTGGCGGTCGGCATCTGCACACACTTAGGCTGCTCGCCCACACCGAAATTTACGACGGGCCCACAGCCTAGCCTGCCTAATAACTGGGACGGCGGGTTCTTGTGCCCATGCCACGGATCAACTTTCGACATGGCGGGCCGCGCTTATAAAAATAAGCCTGCGCCGGACAACCTCGAAGTGCCTCCATACCAATACCTGAGCGACACCCGCATCATTATTGGTGTCGACGAGAACAACAAGGCCTAACCCGCCCCCTGAACCACACCGCATAACGCGATACTGATCAAAGTAAAAGGAGCCGTTTCATGGCTGGCGAAAAATCCGTCGAAACGACCGGACTGTTAGGCTGGATAGACCGTCGCTTTCCGTTGACATCAACTTACAAAGCGCATCTGTCTGAATACTACGCACCGAAAAACTTCAATTTTTGGTATTTTTTCGGCGCCTTATCCCTTGTAGTGCTTGTGCTTCAAATCGTGACGGGCATTTTCCTGGTCATGCACTACAAGCCAGATGCGCAGTTTGCCTTCCAGTCAGTCGAATACATCATGCGCGAAGTCCCGGGCGGATGGTTTATCCGTTACATGCACTCCACCGGCGCTTCGATGTTTTTCGTCGTCGTGTATCTCCATATGGTGCGCGCCCTGATTTACGGTTCCTACCGCAAGCCACGCGAGCTCGTCTGGATTTTCGGTGTCGGTATTTTCTTGTGCTTGATGGCAGAAGCCTTCTTCGGCTACCTCCTACCTTGGGGTCAAATGTCGTTCTGGGGCGCGCAGGTAATCGTGAACCTATTCTCCGCCATCCCGTTCATTGGGCCTGAGCTCTCAATCTGGATTCGCGGCGACTACGTGGTCTCGGACGCTACGCTGAATCGCTTCTTTGCCTTCCACGTCATTGCAATTCCGCTCGTCTTGCTGGGCCTAGTGGTTGCACACGTCGTCGCTTTGCACGAAGTGGGTTCCAACAACCCCGATGGCGTCGACATCAAAGCCAAGAAAGACAAGTTCGGTCGCCCTCTTGATGGGATTCCTTTCCACCCTTACTACACCGTACACGACATCATGGGGCTCGCAGGCTTCCTGATTATCTTCATGGCCATTGTTTTCTTTGCGCCTGAAATGGGTGGTTATTTCCTTGAGTACAACAACTTCGTTCCAGCCAACCCACTAGTCACACCATTGCACATTGCACCGGTCTGGTATTTCACACCGTTCTACTCGATGCTTCGTGCAACGACCGATGACTTTACTTGGGTCTTGGCTGGTAGTGCCGTGTTGGCTGCGATCGTGTTGTTTGTGCGCGTCAAAGGCATCATGAAACTGATCGCTCCAGTCGTGCTGATCGCCGTGGCCGTGCTGCTGCGTGTCATTGATGCGAAGTTTTGGGGTGTGGTCGCCATGGGTGGTGCGGTTGTCTTGCTCTTCTTCCTGCCCTGGCTCGATTACAGTCCGGTCAAGTCCATTCGCTACCGTCCTGGTTGGCACAAGACGCTTTATGGCATCTTCTTTGCAAACTTCGTCGTGTTGGGTTATCTCGGCACCCAAGCACCGACGGACATTTTCAACCTAATGTCGCAAATTGGCACGCTCATCTATCTGGCATTTTTCTTCCTGATGCCAGTCTGGAGTCGCTTGGGTACGTTCAAGCCGGTCCCTGACCGTGTCACGTTCCACGCCCATTGAGCCTAACTTTAATTACGGAATGACCATGATCAAGAAGCTGCTTTGTGCTCTTGCCCTAGTAATCACCTGCTCGGGTGCGCATGCTGCGGGCGGAGCGTTCCCTCTCGAGCAAGCACCCAATCGTATTAGCGACCTTGCTGCATTACAAAACGGCGCCAAGCTGTTCGTCAACTATTGCCTGAACTGTCATAGCGCCTCTGCGATGCGTTACAACAAGCTCAAGGATATTGGCCTAACCGATCAACAAATCCGCGATAGCTTGTTGTTTACCGGCGAAAAAGTGGGCGACCTGATGATGGGCTCTGTGTCAGCCAAAGATGGAAAAGTGTGGTTTGGTGCGACGCCTCCTGACTTGTCTGTCATGGCAAGAGCAAAATCAATCAATGCCGGTCCAACAGGATCTGACTACATTTATACCTACCTGCGGACTTACTACAGGGATACAAGCAAAGCGACGGGTTGGGATAACCTTGCATTTCCAAACTCAGCTATGCCTCACGTGTTGTGGGATCGTCAGGGACCGCGCGAGTTAACAACAACGACCGTGCATCAGCTCCCTACACAGGCAGGCAAGCCTGCTGGCTGGGAACGTATCGTTACCACCTATGATGCGGCCGGTTACGTCACATCAAAAGTCGAGCCTCTGTCGAACTACCGTGGAAAGGCAAGTGTCGACCATAAGTTCAAAGCGCTTGAGCCTCAACGCACAGCGGGCTACGACAGCGACATCGCGGATTTGACGGCATTCATGACTTGGATGTCAGAACCTATTCAGCAAAAACGCAAACAAATCGGCGTGTGGGTCTTGCTCTTCTTGGGCGTGTTCTTTGTTATCGCTTGGCGCCTGAACGCATCGTTCTGGAAGCACGTCAAGTAAGTTTTTTTTCGGGCCAGCGTCTGCTCGACGTAGACGCTGGCCTTTCGCTTTTATCT
>CAJBTJ010000411.1 GCA_903958565.1 uncultured beta proteobacterium | reverse complement strand
GTGCTACAATCTTGAGGTTTGT
Organism: uncultured beta proteobacterium; assembly: GCA_903958565.1. Classification (GTDB taxonomy): domain Bacteria; phylum Pseudomonadota; class Gammaproteobacteria; order Burkholderiales; family Burkholderiaceae_B; genus Zwartia. The sequence goes on along the minus strand of CAJBTJ010000411.1, from coordinate 56,520 downwards.
GCAACACAGCCGAGACTCTGGATGAATCTGCAACAATATTTCCCTGTCCTGCTTTTTATCGCCGTGGGTAGCGCCATCGGTTTTGCGTTAATCGCAGCCGGTTCCTTAATCGGCCCGCATCGTCCTGATGCGCAAAAACTCTCCCCTTACGAGTGTGGTTTTGAAACATTCGGTGATTCACGCATGAAGTTCGACGTGCGTTATTACCTGATTGCCATCCTCTTTATTTTGTTTGATCTTGAAATCGCATTTTTATTCCCTTGGGCCATCGCAAATGGCGCAGTGGGTATGGTTGGTTTCGTCACGGCAATGATCTTTTTAACGATCTTGACTGTGGGTTTCATCTACGAGTGGAAAAAAGGTGCGCTTGACTGGGAATAAACCCCAGCAACGCAGAGCTTAACTATGGCAATCGATGGCATTCTGAAAGAAGGTTTCATCACGACCAGCGCAGACAAATTCATCAACTGGGCAAAAACCGGTTCGATGTGGCCAATGACCTTTGGGTTGGCATGTTGTGCGGTAGAAATGATGCATGCGGGCGCTGCGCGCTACGACTTGGATCAGTTCGGAATCATTTTCCGCCCAAGCCCGCGGCAATCAGACCTCATGATTGTTGCAGGGACCTTGTGCAACAAAATGGCACCTGCTTTGCGCAAAGTCTACGACCAGATGCCTGAGCCACGCTGGGTGGTCTCAATGGGTTCATGTGCGAACGGCGGCGGCTACTACCACTATTCGTATTCCGTAGTGCGTGGTTGTGACCGTATTGTGCCGGTGGACGTTTATGTACCTGGCTGCCCACCCACTGCAGAAGCGTTGGTCTATGGCCTGCTGCAGATGCAAAACAAGATTCGCCAAACCAACACGATCGCACGTTAATTTAAACAACGTGTTGGTCTTACGCCCCACACGTTGCGTTACACAGGCTTAAGATATGTCTAGGCTAGAAAACCTGCAACAACAATTGATGACCTTGCTTGGTGAGCAGACCAAGCTGACGCTGTCGACCGATGAAATCACCCTAGAGGTCTCGGCTGATCATTGGCAGTCCGTATGTCAGCGTTTGCGCGACGAGCCGGCCTTAAGGTTCGAGACCTGTATCGATTTGTGTGGCCTCGATTACCTGACCTACGGTGCAGGACGTGTCGGTGAAACACCTGCGACCGCAGTGGTGCCTGCAAGTCGGTACGCTGTGGTGGTGCATTTGTTGTCGCTTACGCATAACTGGCGTCTGCGTGTGCGTACATTTTTGCAGAGTACCGAATTTCCTGTGTTGGATTCGCTGGTGGATGTCTGGCCCGCCGTGAACTGGTTTGAGCGTGAAGCCTTTGACCTGTTCGGTATTGTGTTCGAGGGCCATCCTGACTTACGCCGTATCCTGACGGACTATGGCTTCATTGGTCATCCATTCCGCAAAGATTTTCCCGTATACGGCAACGTTGAGATGCGCTATGACCCTGAACAGGGCAGAGTGGTGTATCAGCCAGTCACAATCGATCCGCGTGAAGTCATACCGCGCGTGATTCGTGAAGATGGCTATGGGATGGGACGCTAAACATGGCTGAAATTAAAAACTACACCCTGAACTTTGGTCCACAGCATCCGGCGGCGCACGGTGTGCTGCGCTTGGTGCTTGAGCTGGATGGTGAAGTGATTCAACGCGCGGATCCACACATCGGTCTGCTGCATCGTGGTACCGAAAAACTCGCGGAACACCGCACATTCTTGCAAGCCTTGCCTTACATGGATCGTCTCGACTATGTGTCGATGATGTGTAACGAGCACGCCTACGTTATGGCCATCGAGAAAATGATGGGCGTACAGGTGCCTTTGCGTGCGCAGTATATCCGCGTGATGTTTGATGAGATCACACGCCTGTTGAACCACCTGATGTCTTTGGGTTCACACGCGCTTGACGTTGGCGCGATGGCCGTATTTTTGTACGCGTTCCGTGAGCGTGAAGACTTGATGGATTGCTACGAGGCGGTCTCGGGTGCGCGTATGCACGCGGCCTATTACCGTCCGGGTGGCGTGTATCGCGATCTGCCTGATGCGATGGCGCAGTACGGTAAGTCAAGCGAATATCGCTCTGCAAAAGACTTCAAAGCGATGAACGATGCGCGCTCAGGCTCCTTGCTCGACTTCATCGAAGACTTTACCAATCGTTTCCCAGCCTGTGTGGATGAGTACGAGACGCTTCTGACCGATAACCGTATCTGGAAGCAGCGTTTAGTCGGCATCGGTGTGGTGGATCCGGAGCGTGCCAAGGCGCTCGGGTTCACGGGGCCCATGTTGCGCGGTTCGGGCGTCGCTTGGGATTTGCGCAAGATGCAGCCCTACGAGGTCTACGATCGGGTGCAGTTTGACGTGCCAGTCGGTGTGAACGGCGACTCGTATGATCGTTATTTGGTGCGCGTGGCTGAAATGCGTGAAAGTAATCGCATCATCGCGCAGTGTGTGAAGTGGTTGCGTGACAACCCTGGCCCTGTGATGACGGATAACCACAAGGTGTCACCCCCTCAGCGTACGGGCATGAAGTCCAACATGGAAGAGTTAATTCACCATTTCAAACTCTTTACCGAAGGCTTTCACGTGCCAGCGGGCGAGGCCTACGCAAGTGTTGAGCACCCTAAGGGTGAGTTTGGTATTTACATGGTGTCTGATGGCGCCAACAAGCCGTATCGCTTAAAGATTCGTGCACCAGGTTTTGTGCATTTGCAGGCGCTCGATGAAATGTCGCGTGGCCACATGATTGCCGATGCGGTCACGATTATCGGTACCCAGGATATTGTTTTTGGCGAGATCGACCGTTAAAGGTCGCCGCTAAGTTTTTACCGGATGTAAACATGCTGCTCTCTGAACAGGCCTACAAAAGAATCGACCGCGAGATCGCCAAGTACCCGGCTGATCAAAAGCAGTCGGCCATCATGGCGTCCCTGGCAATTGCCCAGGAAGAAAAAGGTTGGGTCTCGCCTGAAGTCATTCAGGACGTTGCTGACTATTTGGGTCAACCCGCGATAGCGGTGCAAGAAAACGCCACGTTCTACAACATGTTTGACGTGCGCCCCGTTGGACAGTTCAAGATTAGCGTCTGTACCAACCTGCCTTGTGCTTTGCGCGATGGTGAAAAAACTGCTGACTACCTGAAAAATAAACTCGGTATTGGCTTTCGTGAAACCACAGCGTGCGGCACGTTCTCTCTCGTTGAAGGCGAGTGCATGGGTGCTTGTGGGGATTCCCCAGTGCTCTTGGTCAACAATACGCATATGTGCGTGCGCATGGCCGCAGACAAGATCGATGCGATGATCGCCGATCTGAGCGCGGCTGCAAAAGGAGGTGCTGTATGAGCACCGCAGCCATTCTTTCGAAATACGCACAGGGCTTGATCGCCTCGCCTGGTGCGCCCGCAGATTCCATGGGCTTGCATGGCCGCCACATGGGTGCACAGATTATGGCTGGGTTGGATGGTAACAATTGGCGCCTAGCCGATTACGTCAAGCGTGGTGGCTACGAGGCCTTGCGCAAAATCCTGACCACCGGCATGAGCCAGGAAGACGTCATTGCTGAAGTCAAAGCCTCTGGTTTGCGTGGTCGTGGCGGTGCAGGGTTCCCGACGGGTTTGAAGTGGAGCTTCATGCCCCGCACCTTCCCGGGTCAGAAGTATTTGGTGTGTAACTCCGATGAAGGCGAGCCTGGTACTTTCAAGGACCGCGACATCCTTCGTTTGAACCCACATATTGTCATCGAAGGCATGGCGATTGCCGCCTACGCGATGGGCATCCCTGTTGGCTACAACTACATTCACGGTGAGATTTTCGAGGTCTATCAGCGTTTTGAAGAGGCGTTAGACGAAGCGCGTCAAGCGGGCTTCCTAGGTGACAACATCTTAGGTTCGCAATTCAATTTTCAGCTGCATGCTTTTCACGGTTTCGGTGCTTACATTTGCGGCGAAGAAACCGCTTTGCTCGAATCGCTTGAGGGCAAGAAAGGCCAGCCACGCTTTAAGCCGCCTTTCCCAGCAAGCTTCGGTTTGTATGGCAAACCCACCACGATCAACAACACCGAAACCTTTGCGGCCGTGCCCTGGATTATTCGTAACGGTGGCCCCGCCTATTTGGAAGTTGGTAAGCCAAACAACGGTGGCACTAAATTGTTTTCTATTACGGGTGATGTCGAGCGTCCCGGTAATTATGAAATCCCCTTGGGCACCCCGTTTGCAAAGCTGCTTGAACTTGCTGGTGGTATGCGCGGTGGTTCGACCCTCAAGGCTGTGATCCCCGGTGGTTCGAGTGCGCCAGTGATTCCCGGCAACATCATGATGGACACGACGATGGATTACGACGCCATCTCCAAGGCCGGCTCGATGCTTGGTTCGGGCGCTGTGATCGTGATGAATGACACGCGTTGCATGGTGAAGTCGCTCTTGCGTCTATCGTATTTTTATTTTGAAGAAAGCTGCGGTCAGTGCACGCCTTGCCGAGAAGGCACGGGTTGGCTCTATCGCATGGTCAATCGCATCGAGCATGGCCAGGGTCGTGCCGAAGATCTCGATTTGCTCGACTCGGTTGCGGGAAACATTATGGGTCGCACGATTTGCGCCCTGGGTGATGCTGCCGCCATGCCGGTGCGCGGTTTCCTCAAGCATTATCGCGACGAATTCGCCTATCACATAGAGCATAAGCGCTGTGTGGTGGCCCCCTATCTCTAAGGTCTGGATAAAGTTATGGTTGAGTTAACCATCGACGGCAAGAAAGTCGAAGTGCAGGAAGGCAGCATGGTGATGCACGCCGCACACAAGCTTGGTGTGTACGTGCCGCACTTTTGTTATCACAAGAAGCTGTCTATCGCGGCAAACTGCCGCATGTGCTTGGTTGAGGTCGAGAAGGCCCCCAAAGCGATGCCTGCTTGCGCTACGCCTGCGACAAACGGCATGGTGGTGCACACGTGCTCTGAGCGTGCGGTGGCTGCTCAAAAAAGCGTGATGGAATTCTTGTTGATCAATCATCCCCTTGATTGTCCGATTTGCGATCAGGGTGGTGAGTGTCAGCTGCAGGATTTAGCGGTGGGTTACGGTGGATCTTCGTCGCGCTACCAAGAAGAAAAGCGCGTGGTGTTCCATAAGGATATGGGCCCGTTGGTGTCAGCTGAGGAAATGTCGCGTTGTATTCATTGCACACGCTGCGTTCGCTTCGGTCAGGAAGTCGCGGGTGTGATGGAACTGGGCATGATCGGTCGCGGCGAACACTCCGAAATCACCACCTTTGTCGGCCGCTCGGTTGAGTCCGAGTTGTCGGGCAATATGATTGATTTGTGTCCGGTGGGTGCCTTAACCTCCAAGCCTTTCCGCTATCAAGCGCGCACTTGGGAACTCGCACGTCGCCGCGCCGTATCGCCACACGATAGTTTGGGTGCAAATTTAGTGGTGCAGGTCAAAGGTGATGAAGTGGTACGCGTGGTGCCTTTTGAGAACGAAGAGATTAACGAGTGCTGGATCAGCGATCGTGATCGTTTTTCGTACGAAGGTTTAACGCAAGATCGTTTGACTACACCGATGGTCAAAGGACAGGATGGTCAGTGGCGTGAGGCCTCGTGGTCTGATGCCTTGCAGGTGGTCGCCCATGGACTGATGGATGTGCGTGACGCTTCAGGTGCCGCGCAGATTGGTGCCTTGGCTACTGAATACGCCACCTTAGAAGAGTTGACTTTATTGGGGCGTGTGACCCGTGGCCTAGGCTCTGAGAACATCGATGCACGTTTGTATCAAACCGATGCCAAGTTAGACGCTGCACTGACTGGTGCGCCATGGCTCGGTATGCCGATTGCGGCGCTTGATACGCTAGACCGCGTGTTAGTGGTGGGTTCCTTTTTGCGTAAGGACCATCCTTTGATGGCTCAACGTTTACGTCAGGCCGCAAAGCGCGGCACGCAGATTTCTGCAATCGATACCGCGGGTGATGACCCCCTGCTTAAGTTGACGGCGCGTGCGACAGTGTTGCCTACTGCCTTGGCGCAGACTTTGGCGCAAGTGCTTGTGGCGCTCGCGAAAGCAAAAGGCGCTGACGTGCCAGCGACGTTGTTAGGTGTTCAGGCTGACGCGACGGCTCAACAAATCGCCCAGAGTCTTGCCAGTGGCGAGCGTGTGGCGGTGTTGCTAGGTAATACGGCTGTCAACGCTCCCGATGCAGCCCAGCTTGCATCCTTGGCGCAGTCGATTGCACAGCTGTCGGGCGGCAAACTTGGTTTCTTGACTGCCGGCGCGAATACGGTGGGAGCGTATCTTGCGGGTGCAGTCCCCGGCAAGGGCGGTCGGTCTGCAGCGGCGATGCTGGCTGCGCCGCTCAAGGCCTATATCGTATTGCACGCGGAACCTCTGCTTGATACCGATAATGGCGCGCAGGCAGTCGCTGCGTTGAAGGCGGCAGAGTTTGTTGTGGCCCTCACGGCCTTTGCCTCAGACGCAACCGAGTGGGCCGATGTCATGTTGCCGATTGCTCCATTCACTGAAACATCGGGCACCTTCGTCAATGCGCAAGGAACGGCGCAAAGCTTCAAAGGTACAGTTGCGCCACGTGGTCAGACGCGTCCGGGTTGGAAAGTGCTACGTGTGCTGGGTAACGTATTGCACCTGGCCGGGTTTGACGATGAGACGTCTGAGTCTGTCCGCGACAGCATATTGTCCGGTGGTGTATCGAGCCGCTTGTCCAATCAGATCAATGCTGGGGTTGTCTCTGTGACGACAGACCAGGGTGCTGCGGGGGCCTTACAACGCGTGACTGACTTGCCGATCTATCGCAGCGATGCGTTGGTGCGTCGCGCGCCTGCGTTGCAAGAAAGCGCCGCTTCCCGTGCGCCTGCTGCGCGGATGCATGCACAAACACTTGCAAGTCTAGGGTGTGCGGCCGGTGACGCCGTGCGCGTGAAGTCCGCAACAGGCAGCGTGACCTTGGTGGCAGTGCAAGACAATACCTTGCCTGTTTCTGCGGTGCGTATTTCCGCTGGCTTTGCGCAAACGGCTTCGCTTGGTAGCGCGTATGGTCAACTTCAAGTGGAGCGTGCCTGATGGAATGGCTGAACGTCCTTGAATCTTTCGGTACCGGTTTAATCGGTGAGACGCCTTGGTTGGTGGTGTGGACGCTAGTGAAGATTTTGGTGATTGCTGTGCCGATTATTCTGTGCGTCGCATACCTGACCTACTGGGAACGTAAGATGATTGGTTTCATGCACGTTCGCTTAGGGCCAAACCGCGTGGGATTCCGCGGCTTGCTGCAGCCCTTTGCAGACGTCTTTAAATTACTGACCAAAGAAGTGGTGGTGCCTAGTCAGGCGAACAAGATTCTGTTTATTCTTGCTCCGGTCGTTACCCTAATGCCAGCGTTAGCGGCTTGGGCAGTGGTTCCTTTTGGACCTGAGATGGTGTTGGCGGATGTCAACGCTGGACTGATGTATGTCATGGCCATTACTTCGGTCGGCGTCTATGGCGTCATCGTGGCAGGTTGGGCCTCGAACTCTAAGTACGCGTTTCTGGCCGCGATGCGAGCCTCGGCACAAATGTTGTCGTATGAACTTGCGATCGGTTTTGTGTTGGTGACGGTCCTGCTGGTGTCGGGCAGCCTGAATATGACTGAGATCGTCAACGTACAGACCCGAGGTTGGTTTGCGGATAAGGGATTGAACTTTCTCTCTTGGAATTGGTTGCCACTGTTGCCGCTGTTTGTGATTTACGTGATTTCAGCCGTCGCCGAAACGAACCGCCATCCATTCGATGTGGTGGAAGGCGAATCTGAGATCGTCGCGGGCCATATGGTTGAGTATTCGGGCATGGCGTTTGCGCTGTTCTTCCTCGGCGAATACGCGAACATGATTTTCTTGTCCTGCATGGCTTCGATCATGTTCCTGGGCGGCTGGGCCCCACCGTTTGAGTTTGCTCCCTTAACCTGGATTCCAGGCTGGTTGTGGTTGGGCTTGAAGACCTTTGTCGTGGTGTCTTTGTTTATCTGGTTCCGTGCGTCGTTCCCTCGATACCGGTATGACCAGATTATGCGGTTAGGTTGGAAAATATTTATCCCACTTACGGGTGTGTGGCTAGTGGTCGTGGCGATCTGGATGCAGACGCCCTGGAACATTTGGAAATAATCCCGCGAGTCGAAGGTAGAAAAGGTATTTATGGAAGCGATCAAGGATTTTTTCGGTAGTCTTTTGCTGCTTGAGTTGCTCAAGGGCATGAAGCTGACGGGTAAGTATTTTTTCAAGCGCAAGATCACCTTGCGTTACCCCCTTGAAAAAACACCCATGTCTCCACGTTTTCGCGGCCTACATGCTTTGCGCCGTTATCCTAACGGTGAGGAGCGTTGTATCGCGTGCAAATTGTGCGAAGCGGTTTGTCCTGCGATGGCGATCACCATTGAATCAGAGCAGCGCGAAGACGGTTCACGTCGCACCACGCGCTACGACATTGATCTGACGAAGTGCATCTTCTGCGGCTTCTGCGAAGAAAGCTGCCCGGTGGATTCGATTGTTGAAACCCATATCCATGAGTACCACGGCGAAAAACGTGGTGACTTGTATTTCACTAAAGACATGTTGTTGGCCGTAGGCGATCGTTATGAAAACGACATCGCTCGTAATCGTGCCATCGACGCGCCTTATCGCTGATCGTCAGGACCAAGACCCAAATGATCTTTACTACTGTTCTGTTTTACGTCCTGGCCATTGTTTTAGTCGTGGCGGCATTTCGTGTGATTACGGCATCGAGCCCAGTCACCGCCGTCTTGCATCTTATTCTTGCGTTTGCCAATGCAGCGATGATCTGGATGCTGCTCGGTGCCGAATTCCTCGGCCTCTTGCTCGTGCTGGTCTATGTCGGTGCGGTCATGGTGTTGTTCCTCTTTGTGGTGATGATGCTTGACGTCAAGATGGAAGAGCTGCGCGCGGGCATCAAGACCTATCTGCCACTCGGTCTGCTCGTTGGTTTGATCATGGTGGCAGAGATGTCGTTTGTTCTCGCGACTTCCTGGGGTCAGGTCGGGCCCGCAGCAGATATGGGCGATGACTACAACAACACGCGCGCACTGGGCGAGTCGATGTATACCGAGTACGCCTTTGCCGTTGAAGTGGGTGCGGTGCTGCTGTTGGTCGGAATGATCGCAGCGATCTCTTTGACGCTGCGCAAGCGTCGTGATGTGAAATATAGCGATCCCGGTGCCGCCGTACGTGTGCGGGCTTCAGACCGTGTTCGACTGGTCAACTTGCCTAGCCAAGAAGCGGTGAATGCTAAAGCGGCTGATACCAATCCAGGAGAGCAAAAATGATGACACTGACCCTACCGCACTTTTTAGTGCTCGGTGCGATATTGTTCGCGATTGGTGTATTCGGAATCTTTTTAAACCGACGCAATTTAATTGTGTTGTTGATGTCGGTTGAGTTGATGCTGCTAGCTGTCAATATGAATTTCGTTGCGTTCTCGACTTGGATGGGTGATACGGCCGGCCAAGTGTTTGTTTTCTTTATCTTGACAGTAGCCGCTGCAGAAGCGGCAATCGGTTTGGCGATTCTGGTGCTGCTGTTCCGCAACCTCAGCACGATCAACGTCGATGAACTTGACCGCCTCAAGGGCTGATCGGAACACAGAAGAATATGTATAGCTCACCTTCACTTTATTTGGTTATCGCCTTAGCTCCCTTGCTTGGTGCGATCTTGGCTGGCTTGTTTGGTACGGGATTTCTTGGACGGCAAGTGGGTCGACGCGCCTCGCACCTATTGACGATTGCACTAGTAGGCGTTTCGGTTGTGGGCTCGGTTCTAGTCCTGCTCGATGTGCTCAATGGGCATCGCTTTGATGGCGCGGTCTATACCTGGTCGATGCTGGGTGATGCCAAGTTAGAAATTGGCTTTTTGATTGATCCCTTGTCAGCGTTGATGATGGTGGTCGTCACCTCGGTATCCTTGATGGTGCACATCTACACGATTGGCTATATGGCGGAAGATCCAGGCTATCAGCGCTTTTTCTCATACATTTCATTGTTTACCTTCTCGATGTTGATGCTGGTCATGTCTAACAACATGCTGCAGTTGTTCTTCGGCTGGGAAGCAGTGGGCTTGGTCTCCTACCTTTTGATCGGCTTCTGGTATACGCGCCCAACCGCGATCTTCGCCAACATGAAGGCCTTCTTGGTCAACCGCGTCGGTGATTTTGGTTTTGTGCTTGGAATTGGTTTGTTGTTTGCCTATGCGGGCACGATGCACTACGGCGAAGTGTTTGAGCAGGCAGATAAGTTAGCGACACTCACGTTGCCAGGCACGGACTGGATGTTGATCACCGTTGCCTGCATTTGTTTGTTTATAGGCGCCATGGGTAAATCGGCGCAAGTACCCCTGCATGCTTGGTTGCCCGACTCCATGGAAGGCCCCACGCCAATCTCGGCGCTGATCCACGCAGCGACCATGGTGACCGCGGGTATTTTTATGGTGGCACGTTTCTCGCCGTTGTTTGAACTGTCGAACACGGCACTGTCCTTCATCATCATCATCGGTGCAATCGGTGCCTTGTTTTTGGGTATTCTGGGCATCATACAAAACGATATCAAGCGAGTGGTGGCCTACTCGACGCTGTCGCAACTTGGTTACATGACGGTGGCCTTGGGTGCCTCGGCGTACTCAGTCGCGATCTTCCATTTGATGACACACGCGTTCTTTAAAGCGTTGTTATTCCTTGGTGCAGGCTCTGTCATTATGGGTATGCATCACGATCAGGATATCCGCAACATGGGTGGCCTGCGTAAATACATGCCCATTACCTGGATTACGTTCCTGATCGGCACACTTGCTCTGGTTGGTACGCCTTTCTTCTCTGGCTTTTATTCCAAAGAGCACATTATCGAAGCGGCCGCCTCAGCGAACGTCTGGGGCGCCTCGTTTGCGAAATACGCAACCTTGATTGGCGTGTTCGTGACGTCTCTCTACTCTTTCCGTTTGTACTTCCTGGTGTTCCATGGCAAGGAGCGCTTTGATGTGAGTGGCCAGGCGCATAACGCACCTGGCCATGACGATCACAGCCACGATGATCATGGACACCATGGTGGCGTGCCCCATGAGTCGCCCTGGGTGGTGACCCTGCCGCTGGTGCTGCTGGCTGTGCCCTCGGTGTTTGTTGGAGCGTGGTTGGTTGACTTCTTATTGTTTGGTTCGTATTTCAAGGGCGCCATTGTGGTGGCCACGCAGCATCCTGCGATGGCCGACTTGGCTTCGCATTGGCATGGTTGGGTTGCTTATGCCTTGCACGCCTTCAGTACGCTGGCGTTTTGGTTGGTGGTGGCGGGTGCCGTCATCGCCTGGTATTGCTACTTGATCAACCCTAAAGTGCCCGCAGCAATTCAGCGCCACTTGAAAGGCGTGAACTGCATCCTCGAAAACAAATACTTTTTCGACTGGTTCAACGAGCAAGTGCTTGCGCGTGGTGCGAGACTGCTTGGCAAGGGTTTGTGGCAACAGGCTGATCGTGGCTTGATTGATGGTGTGTTGGTGAATGGCTCGGCTAAGTTGATTGGCGCGATTGCAGCCGTGACGCGTCGCCTGCAAACTGGCTACATCTATCACTATGCGTTTGCGATGATCATCGGCTTGATGGCTGCGATCACCTACATAATCTTTGGTTCCAAATGATGGCGAGCGAGATGGCTTCTTTTAATACTCCTTGGCTCACACTGTCGATCTTTGTCCCGATCGTTTGTGGTTTGATCCTGCTGGCAGTGGGTCGGGACGACCGCCCGGGGCTGACGCGCAATCTGTCATTGGTTGGTTCCATCTTAAGTTTTTTAGTGACGATTCCACTGTACACAGGCTTTGATAGTTCGACCGCAGCCATGCAGTTTGTCGAGAAGGCCTTGTGGATTCCTGCTTTTGCGGTGAACTATCACCTAGGCGTAGATGGAATCTCGTTGTGGTTCGTCTTACTGACAGCCTTCATCACGATCATTGTTGTACTCGCCGGGTGGGAAGTCATCACGACACGTATTTCCCAGTACATGGCAGCGTTCTTGATTTTGTCGGGTCTGATGATTGGCGTCTTCGTTGCACTAGACGGCCTGCTGTTTTATATCTTCTTTGAAGCAACGCTGATCCCGATGTACATCATTGTGGGTGTGTGGGGTGGCCCTAACCGAGTCTACGCAGCGTTCAAGTTCTTTCTCTACACCTTGATGGGCTCGCTGTTAACCTTGATCGCGTTCTTGTATCTCTGGAACGTCTCGGGTGGATCGTTTGATATTCAAACCTGGCATACCTTGCCGTTGGATTACATACCCCAGGTATTTATCTTCTTTGCCTTCTTGGCTGCCTTTGCTGTCAAGGTACCGATGTGGCCTGTACACACCTGGCTACCCGATGCGCACGTTGAGGCACCCACAGGCGGTTCGGTGGTGCTGGCAGCCATCATGCTCAAGCTTGGTGCGTATGGTTTCTTGAGATTGTCATTGCCGATCACACCTGATGCATCAACCGAGATGGCTGGCTTGATCATTGCACTGTCCCTCATCGCTGTGATTTATATCGGCTTGGTGGCAGTCGTGCAAGATGACATGAAAAAACTTGTGGCGTACTCGTCTGTCGCACACATGGGTTTTGTCACCCTGGGCTTCTTTGTGTTTAATACCGCCGGTGTGGAAGGCGCGATTGTGCAGATGATCTCGCACGGCTTTGTCTCCGCAGCAATGTTCCTGTGTATCGGCGTGCTGTATGACCGGATGCACTCGCGCAAGATTGCAGATTACGGTGGTGTGATCAACACCATGCCACGCTTTGTGACGTTCTTTGTCTTGTTCTCAATGGCAAACGCCGGATTACCCGCCACCAGTGGGTTTGTGGGCGAATTCATGGTCATTATGGGCGCCGTGGAATACAACTTCTGGATCGGCCTGTTGGCTGCGACCGCGTTGATTCTAGGTGCATCGTATTCGCTCTGGATGGTCAAGCGCGTAGCGTTTGGCGACATCGCGAATGATCATGTTCGCGAGCTGCAAGACTTGTCCAACCGCGAATTCTTGATCCTGGGGGTCATGGCACTGGCCGTGATCTACATGGGTGTCCATCCAAAGCCCTTTACCGACGTGATGCACGTTTCGGTTGAGGCCCTCTTGCAACACGTGTCCATTTCAAAACTGTAAGCCTCGCCATGATGCAATCCCAATTCGATTTCGCCCTGGCCGCACCGGAAATTTTCCTGACGGTGATGGGTATGCTCATCCTGGTTCTGGATGCGTGTAGTCAAGCCCCGCGCCGTGCGCTCGCCTACGGGCTCTCGCTCGCCACCTTGGCGGTTCTGTTTGTGTTGTCCGCCTGGCAATGGAGTATTGGCCTGGTGGGTGAGAGTTTCTTTGGTCTGTATGTTGCAGACCCACTGGCGCATCTGCTCAAGATGGCTTCTTACATTGCCGTCGCGTTAACGTTGATCTATGGCCGTGAGTACATTCAGACGCGCGATATGTTGCGCGGTGGTGAGCTCTACGTCCTAGTGTTGTTTGCCTTGCTGGGCCAGATGGTGATGATCTCTGCAGGTAACTTCTTAACGATCTATCTGGGCCTCGAGTTGATGTCTTTGGCGCTCTATGCCTTGGTGGCGATTCGTCGTGACCATGCAGAGTCGACCGAAGCTGCGATGAAGTACTTCGTACTGGGCGCGCTTGCCTCGGGTTTCATGCTGTACGGCATGTCGATGATGTATGGCGCCACAGGTAATCTCGATTTGCGCAATATTGCGGATACGGTCAATTCAGGTCAGGTTGATTACTTGCCGCTGACCTTTGGTGTGGTGTTTTTGGTTGCAGGCCTTGCCTTTAAGTTGGGCGCTGTGCCCTTCCATATGTGGGTACCAGATGTCTACCAGGGTGCGCCCACTGCGATCACGCTAGTACTGGCCGCCGCACCTAAGCTTGCTGCGTTTGCGATCACCTTGCGTATCCTGGTGATTGGCTTTGTTGATCTTGCTGCGGATTGGCAGCCAATGCTGTTAATTCTTGCGGTGCTGTCGCTCGCGATTGGTAACCTGACCGCGATCATGCAAACGAACTTCAAGCGGATGTTGGCCTATTCAACGATCGCGCACATGGGGTTTGTGTTGCTGGGGATGGCTTCGGGTTCGCTAGATGGCGATATCCAGGCAGATACTTCTGCCTACGGCTCAGCCTTGTTTTATATTCTGACATATGTGTTGACGACACTGGCTTCATTTGGTTTGATCATGCTGTTGTCGCGTGACGGTTTTGAGTGCGAAAGCATTGATGACCTCAAAGGCCTGAACCGTCGGAGTCCTTGGGTCGCCGCGATGATGTTGATTTTGATGTGTTCGCTTGCAGGCTTGCCACCACTCGTTGGCTTTGATGCGAAGCTCTTGATTCTGCAAGGCCTATTGCAATCTGACCGTCTGTGGCTTGCCGTGGTGGCTGTGTTGTTTTCACTGATCGGCGCGTTCTACTACCTGCGTATCATCAAAGTCGTTTATTTTGATGAGCCTGCCGAACAATCAGTGCTCGCACCTGCGGCGCCAATACTGCCGCGTATGCTATTGCTTGTAAATGGCCTGCTGGTGCTGGGTCTTGGCTTAATGCCCGGTGGGTTGATTGCGCTTTGCCTGCAGGCCATGCGCGCGACTCTGTCGTTTTGAGCGCTGAGCCCGTTATGTCACGCTCGCCCAGCCCCGCACTGCGATGAATCAAAACGCTGCGATTTGGCTATTGCTTGTACTGGCTTTCGCAGCAGCCAACCTCCCTTTTTTGAATGAACGTGTGTTTGGCTTGTTTGCGCTGAAGGGCCCTAAGCCCTTCGTCGTGCGCGTGATCGAGCTAATTGTTTTGTATGCGTTGATCGGTGCGCTAGGTTTCACGCTTGAACGAATGATTGGTAACGTCTTCGTACAGCGCTGGGAGTTCTACGCCACCACCTTCACGTTGTTTGTCGTGATGGCTTTTCCAGGATTTGTCTTGCGCTATCTGCTCAAGCGCTAGGTCTAAGTCCAGGCGCTAGGCCTCAAACCAGTTCAACACTCCATCAAGACCTGCGACGTTCAGGGCGAACTTGGCCTGTGCACGCACGACCGGTTTTGCGCGGTAGGCAACCGAATAGCCAGCCAGACCCAGCATTTTTAAGTCGTTTGCGCCATCGCCAATGGCAATGATTTGATCGGCCGTGGCACCACAATCTTGTGCAAACGCACGTAATGTGTCTGCTTTGCCCTGTGCATCCAGAATACGACCGACTACTTGCCCAGTTAAGAGGCCATTTTCGGTGCCGAGCACGTTGGCGTGTGCGGCATCTAGGCCAATGCGCGCCTTGAGCTTCTCAGTAAAGAACGTAAAGCCACCCGAAACAAGCAATACCTTTAAGCCCGCTTGCTTGGCGGTCGCGACCAATTGTTCGGCACCCGGGTTAAACCTCAGCTTTTGTTCGTAGACCGATTGCAAGACGTCGGCGGAGAGACCTTTCAGAAACGCGACCCGTCGTGTGAGGCTTTCAGAAAAATCCTTGATTTCTCCGCGCATCGCGGCCTCGGTGATCGATGCGACTTGCTCTTTCACGCCGCCATAGGCAGCGATTTCATCAATGCATTCGATGTTGATGAGTGTCGAATCCATGTCCATGGCGAGTACTTTGCAGTCACTGAGTCGGCTGCCCGCAACAACATAAGCGGTATCGACCAGACTGCGTTCGCCCCAGGCGAGTATTTCCGCACGTATCTCGGCGCTGTCGTTCACAGCCAGCAGCCGTGCGGCCGTCGTGCCGACGCGCCGTACGCCAGAGGCTTCTGCAATCGCTGCAGCTTGCTCGATCAGATCTGTTGATAGCGCTGGGGACTGAATAACAAGGTGGGTTGTCGTCATGGTCGGGCAGTGTTGTAGAGGAAGAGAGAGGTGTCTTTAAACTAAAGAGCGTAGTACCGTGCGGGTTGCTTCAAAGCGGGCCTGTACATCGACTGCTTTGATTTCAATGCGTAGTTTGTCTTGTCCGGCAAAGCGAATATGCTTTTGCTTTTGTACCAGTTCAATGAGTCGAAGTGGGTCAACAATCGTATTTTGCTTGAAGTGCAATAAGATTTGGGACTCGCTGGCATCGATTTTTTGAATCCCGAGCGGCAGTCCGAGTAAACGCAGCTTGTGTGTTGAGATCAAGGTGCGTCCAGCCTCAGGCAGTTTGCCAAAACGATCGATGAGCTCTTCTTGGAGGGCGATCAGGCTCTCTTCATCCGCCGCGCTGGATAGTCGCTTGTATAGGGACAGGCGCGCTGGCACATCGGCACAGAAGTCAGAGGGCAGGAGTGCAGGTGCATGTAGATTCACTTCGCAACCTGCACTGAACGGGGCGTCCAGATCCGGTTCGACACCTGCCTTTAACGCGCGTACGGCTTCATTGAGCATGTCGTTATACATGGAGAAGCCGATTTCTTGGATATTTCCAGACTGTGATTCGCCGAGAACCTCGCCGGTTCCGCGGATCTCGAGATCGTGCATCGCCAGGAAGAAGCCGGAGCCCAATTCTTCCATCGCCTGAATCGCTTCCAGCCGTTTCTTAGCATTCTTGGTGATGGCATCTTCGCCCGGCGTCATCAGGTAAGCATACGCCTGATGGTGCGAGCGACCCACGCGACCGCGCAGTTGATGCAGCTGTGCCAAGCCGAACTTATCGGCGCGGTGAATGATGATGGTGTTCGCACTGGCGACATCGATGCCCGTTTCAATAATCGTCGTACACAGCAAGACATTGAAGCGCTTCTGATAGAAGCCTTTCATCACCTGTTCGAGATCGCGCTCTCCCATTTGTCCGTGGGCAACCGCGATACGTGCTTCGGGCACGAGCTCTTCAAGCCGTGCTCGCCGGTTGTGAATCGTTTCCACTTCGTTATGCAAGAAATACGCCTGTCCGCCGCGCTTGAGTTCGCGCAGCAGGGCTTCGCGCATGGTGCTGTTGTCTTCGCGGCGCACAAAGGTCTTGATGGCGAGTCGTTTTTGCGGCGCCGTGGCGATCACAGAGAAGTCTCGGATGCCCTCAAGCGACATGCCGAGCGTGCGAGGAATCGGCGTGGCCGTGAGCGTCAGGACGTCGACCTCGGCGCGCAGCGCTTTGAGTGCTTCTTTTTGGCGCACACCAAAACGATGTTCTTCGTCGATGATGACAAGACCGAGTCGTTTAAAGTTGACATCTTTTGACAGTATTTTGTGTGTCCCGATAATGATGTCGATTGTTCCGTCGCGGATTCCGTCGATCGCGCTACTGATTTCCTTTGCTGACCGAAACCGTGAGAGCTCGACGACCTTGACCGGCCAATCGGCAAAGCGATCAGTAAATGTTTGGGCGTGCTGTTCGGCGAGCAGTGTCGTGGGGCATAGCAGGGCCACTTGCTTGCCATTCGCGATGGAGAGAAAGGCGGCGCGCAAGGCGACTTCGGTTTTGCCAAAGCCGACATCGCCGCAGATGAGGCGGTCCATCGGTTTGCCCGAGGTCATGTCGGCTAGTACACATTGAATGGCAGCGGCTTGGTCTGCCGTTTCTTCAAAACCAAAGCCTTCAGAGAACAGTTCGTAATCGCCTAAAGGCAGCTTGAAGGCAAAACCTTGCCGCGCTGCGCGCTTCGCGTACAAATCAAGAAGTTCAGCAGCGGTGTCGCGCACTTGTTGTGCCGCTTTGCGCCGTGCCTTATCCCATTGCCCTGAGCCGAGCAGATGTAGTGGTGCGGTTTCGGGATCGCTGCCGCTGTAGCGCGCAATCACGTGCAGTTGAGAGACCGGCACATAGAGCGTGCTTTTATTCGCATATTCGAGATGAAGGAATTCCATCTCGCCTTCACCCATATCAAGATTGACCAGACCGTGATAGCGCCCAATTCCGTGTTGAGCGTGCACAACGGGATCGCCCTCACGCAGTTCAGACAGATCCCGCACCATCGCTTGCACGTCGCTGGCGCGCTCTTGATCGCGTTTGCCCCGTCGTGCGGTGGTGCCGTGTCCCGGATAGAGATCGCTCTCGGTCAGAAAGATCAACGCTTCGCGTGTGAGCGCAAAGCCGGTCGTGAGTGGCGCAACCGTAATGCCAAAGTGCAGGTCTTGTGCCAGAAATTCTGCAACAGATTCGGTCTGCGCATCCGGTGCAATGCCGTGCTCGCCGAGCATTTGCACAATCGTTTCACGTCGTCCGTGCGAATCGGTACACAAGACGATGCGCGAATATGCCGCGGGCGTTTGTTGCGCATTGTCATTGAGCAAGGCTCGCAACTTGGCGAGTGGATCCTCGGCTCGGCGCGATACGCCGATGTCGGGTGCGCGCGTAAAGTCAGGGTGCGTTTCGCCCGCTGTTAAGGCTAACCGTGCGAAAGACTTGAGCTGTTCAAAGAGAGCATCGCCCTGCAGAAACAAGGCTTCTGGTGGCAAGACAGGTCGTTCGCGATCACTCTTTAAAAAGTTGTAGCGCGTGGCCGTATCTTGTGTGAAGCGGCGCATGGCATCATCAATATCACCTAACGTCACGACGAGCGTGTCGCGTTTGAGGTAATCAAAGAGCGTTGCTGTCTGTTCAAAAAACAAGGGTAAGTAGTATTCAATCCCCGCGAAAGGAATCCCGTTACCCATATCCTTATAGGGGAGGGCGCGCGATGGATCACCCTCAAACACTTCGCGAAACTGCGCACGAAAGTGATTGCGTGCTGGCTCGTCCATCGGGAACTCCCGGCCGGGTAAGAGCTGCACGGAGCCGACGGGGTAGAGACTGCGCTGTGTATCGATATCGAAGGCGCGAATCGATTCAATTTCGTTATCGAATAAGTCGATGCGATAGGGCACGATCGAGCCCATCGGAAACAAGTCGATCAAACTACCGCGTACGCAGAACTCACCCGGTGCGGTCACCTGTGAAACATGCGCATAGTTCGCAAGCATGAGTTGCGCGCGCAGTGCGGCCTCGTCGAGCTTATCTTTTTGTTTAAACGAAAAGGTATACGCCGCGAGAAAGCTTGGGGGCGCAAGGCGATAAAGCGCCGTGGTGATGGGGACGGTTAAGACGTCAACCTCACCGAGCATGAGGGCGTGCAAGGTACGCAGACGTTCGGAAATCAGATCTTGGTGCGGCGAGAAACTGTCGTACGGTAAGGTTTCCCAGTCCGGCAGAGGACGCACGCGCAGTTTGTTCGAAAAAATCGGGATTTCTTCGGCGAGCCGTTGTGCTTCGAGAGGCTCGGCGGTCAGCACGACAATCGGCTTGCCTGCCGCGGCGGCCAATTCTGTGAGCAACCAGGCATCCCCTGACCCGGGTGGGGTGGGGTGCGTATAGCGCTGGCCAGGCTTGAGGGCGGCCAATAAGGCAGAAACAGAGGGTGCTACAACAGACATTCAGGACCAGCCAGAGAAGGGCGTGCGCGCCAAGTGGGCACGGTCAGACAGTTAATTATAAAATCAAGCGCTTATGAGCCGCACAGAACCCTTAAAACCGCAAGATCGCCTGATCGCACTCGTGCCCGCTGCAGGGATTGGCGCACGTGCGCTTAGGGGGCATGAAGCACCCGTTCCGAAGCAGTATCGCTTACTTGCGGGGCAAGCCATGCTTAGACGCACGGTGCAGGCGTTGCTGGTCGACACACGGATTGATCAAGTCCGCGTGGCCGTCGCGCCAGAGGATGATCAAGCCGTTGAGGTACTTGAAGGCTTGGCCCGTGTCGTCTGCGTCCCTTGTGGGGGCGAAACACGCGCACAGACCGTCTACAACGCGCTGTGCGACGCGCAGCTCGCGCCGCATGACTGGGCGCTTGTGCACGACGCTGCTCGCCCTGGGCTGCCTGCTGATGCGCTAGGACGCCTGATTGATGCTTGCCTGCCCAATGGTGTGGGTGGTTTGCTTGCGCTCCCCGTGCCAGACACGGTTAAGCGTGCGCGCACCGGTGCCTCTGCACCCTCAGGCATTGCCGCGGTAGAGACCACGCTCGCGCGCGATCGGCTCTGGCTCGCGCAGACGCCGCAAATGTTTCGTGCAGGCTTACTGCGCGCGGCGCTCGAACGAGTGCTGGCCCAGACAGCGAACACCGACAATACGCCGACAGATGAAGCGCAGGCGATGGAAGCTGCCGGCTTCGCGCCGCTACTGGTACCCGGATCCGGTCGTAATACCAAGATCACGTGGCCCGACGACTTTGAATGGGTGGAATCTTGGCTATGAATCATTTCGCGTTTCGGATTGGGCAGGGGTTTGATGTGCATGCCTTGGTTGAAGGGCGACCGCTGATTTTGGGTGGTGTCACGCTTGCGCATTCGCATGGTCTACAAGGCCACTCCGACGCGGATGCGCTACTGCATGCGATTACGGATGCCTTGCTTGGCGCTGCCGGCTTAGGCGACATTGGCCGGCATTTTCCGGATACGGATCCCGCCTTTAAAGGGGCGGATAGTCGAGTGTTGTTACGCGAGGCCTATCGACTCGTCCAACAAGCGGGCTGGGCGCTCGTGAATGTGGATGCGACGATCCATGCGCAGCAGCCCAAGATTGGGCCTTACGCGGCGGAGATGGTCGTCAATATCTCTGCTGACTTGGGCGTCCCGTCGCAAGCTGTCAATGTCAAAGCGAAAACGAATGAAGGGCTCGGTCACTTGGGTCGCCAAGAAGGGATCGCGGTCAACGCAGTTGTTTTGCTCAGGGCCTTGGAGGCCGCGAGTCAGTCTTAAACGCGTGCGTGGGTCGTGGGTGCACTCAGTAGCGACCGTCGGGCACAAACACATAGCCGAGCCCCCAGACCGTCTGTATATAGGCGGGTTTGGACGGATTGTTTTCTAGTATTTTGCGCAAGCGTGATATCTGAACGTCTAGACTGCGGTCGTAGGCGCGGTAATCTCTGCCGCGTGCGAGCTCCATGAGTTTGTCGCGAGATAAAGGGATGCGAGGGTGACGTGCAAACACCTTGAGGACGGAGAATTCCCCGGTGGTGATGGGGATGACTGAGTCGTTGCGTAAGAGGGTGCGGGTCGACAAACTTAAAACGTAGGGCCCAAATTGGATGGATTCATTTTCTTGGCTCGGTGCGCCAGGATGTTCGTCGACGCTGCGGCGGCGCAAGATGGCATTGATGCGGGCCAAGAGTTCGCGTGGATTAAAGGGCTTAGATAAATAGTCGTCCGCGCCCATTTCGAGCCCAACAATTCGATCGATCTCTTCGGCCTTGGCCGTCAGCATGATGATGGGGGTGTTGTCGTGGCTTGCACGGAGGCGGCGGCAGACGGATAGACCATCTTCGCCGGGCAATGTCAGGTCCAAAATCAATAGATCTATGTGTTCGCGATACCAGATTTTGGTCATTTCACGAGCGTTTTCAGCAACTTGGATGACGAAGCCTTGTTCGGTTAGGTAGCGGCGCAGTAGTTCGCGCAGGCGCGAGTCGTCGTCTACAACGAGGATTTTGCGGGAAGGGGAAGCGTATAAAGTATTCATGAGTGAAAATGTAACCGCGCTCGGGTCGTTTGCAGCGTCTCGCTTACAAGGTTTTACAAATGAAAAAAAGCGAATCGTGAAGTTGTTACAAGATGTATCAGGCTCGTCGCGCGCAGCGTGCGGATGGTCATGATTTGTTTCCTGCGCAGCGCCTTTCCCTTGCTCGAAGCCGCTTCATTACAATTGCGGCATGACACATATTCTTGCGATCGAAACTTCGACCACGTTGTGCACCGTGGCGCTTGTGTCCGAGCGCGACGGTCAGTGCACCACCACGCAACGCGCGCTGGAAGGAACCTCGGGGCACGCAGCCAATGTATTGCCCTTGATCGAGGCGTTGTTAGAGGAGTGTGCGGTCTCTCGTCACGCGCTCAGCGCTGTGGCGTTTGGTCAGGGCCCTGGCGCCTTCACCGGGATACGCGTGGCGTGCGGCGTGGCGCAAGGTCTCGGTTTGGCCTTGGGGATCCCCGTGATCTCAGTGGGAGCGTTGCTTGCTGTGGCGGCGACGGCGAGCGTGAGGCACCCGGGCCACCTGATATTGGCTGCGCTGGATGCGCGCATGGAAGAGATTTACTTTGCAGCCTACGTGGATACGCCTGCACAGGGCTTGCTGGTCTTGCAGCCGCCTGTGCTGATGGCAGCCGTGGACGCCCCCCTATTTGTTTCGCAACGCGCAGCGCTTTGGTTGCAGCGTGCGACCGCTGAAATCGTGGATGCTCCCAACGTGTGTTTGGTGGGAGAAGGGTGGAGTGTATTGGGGGCGCGTGTCGGGTTGCCCGAACAGTGGATCGAAGATGATTTAACCGCTCGGCCAAATGCGCAAGCGATGGCGCCATTAGCTTTGCGCGCCTTCAAACAAGGCCAGGCTGTACCACCCGAACAAGCGGCGCCCTTTTATTTGCGCGATAAGGTTGCCTTTACGACGGCTGAGCGTGCAGCCGGACTTGGCGGTAACCCGCGCGTGCAAGCGCCCACGGCGGTTGCGCTCTTGCCGATGACTCTTGCCGATTTGCCAGAGGTCGTAGCACTGGAATCTGCGGTGCAATCGTTTCCTTGGACGGCTAAGAACTTTGAGGATGCGCTCGCCGCAGACTATTCTGCCTGGGTGTTACGACAGGATAATGAGCTCATTGGCTTTTGTATCGTGATGCTGGCGCCCGATCTCGCGCACATTCTCGTGATTGCCGTTGCACGCGAGCGGCAGGGCAAAGGCCTTGGTCGACAACTTTTGGAGCAGGCTGCGCGCAGTGCCCGTCAGTTCGGTGCAGAGGGCCTGTTGCTCGAGGTCCGACCCTCCAATCTTCAGGCGCTCGCTTTTTATGCCAAGCAAGGTTTTGTTCAGATCGGCGTGCGTCGGGATTACTATCCTGCAGGAAGAGCCCAGCGTGAAGATGCGCTGGTACTGAAAAAAGTATTCGAGCAGTCTTGAGTCCCTAGGCAAAACCGTCCTCCTTTATGACAGACACCCGTCCTTCACCGCTTTCACTGAGCTCGCTGCAAGTCGCTTGGCTTGCAGAACTCGGTATCGAGAAGCCATGGGTACCTGCGGCGAGTCCGACGGTGCTGGAGCCCGCGTCTGTCCCAAGACGCGCGTCGGCTGCGCCTGCGCCCGACACTGCCCCCGTAACTGCTGCACCTGCACGTCCCAGCAGAGTGGTCCCTGCGTCAGTAATCACTAAGGTGGTAACCCCGGTAGCGCAATCCCCCGAGCAGCTCGCTGCCTTGTCTGACATGACAACCTTATCGGCTGCGGTTCGTGCCTGTCAGGCCTGCGGGCTTTGCACCGCACGGCAGCAGGCGGTGATGGGAGAGGGGGTCACACAACCGGCCATTATGGTGGTGGGTGAAGCGCCGGGTGAGCAGGATGATCGGCAAGGTAAGCCCTTTATGGGGCGTCCAGGTGTTCTGCTAGACAATATGTTGGCTGCGATTCAAAGTGGACGAGGGCATGACGCCTATGTGACCACGATTATTAAATGTCGCCCCACAGGAAATCGCAATCCGCGTCCTGAAGAGGTTTTGGCGTGTCAGCCTTATTTGATGCGAGAGATCGCTTTGCAACAGCCCTTCACAATTTTGGCGTTGGGGCGGTTTGCCGCGCAGGCGCTCTTGGGGAGTGAAGAGCCCTTGCAAGTATTGCGTGAACGCACGCACAGCCTTCAGGTGGACGGCCGAGAGATTCCGTTGGTCGTCAGCTACAACCCGTCCTACCTGTTGAGTCACCCCAGCGAGAAAGCCGCTGCCTGGAAAGACCTGCAACGCCTTAAAGCGCTTTGCCGTGCCCCTCTTGGCCGATCTGATCGAGCAGGTTAGGGTCTCTTCGTTGGTTCAGCTTGTTCCAGCGAATCATCACCACCATGAGGGTCGCCACCAAGAGCCCGAAGATCCAGATGATGACGTTGATGGGCATATCCAGCCAAAGCATGACGGTGTAGACCGCGACCATGAGCAGAATATTGAGTTGCTCATTGAAGTTTTGCACCGCAATGGAATGCCCGGCGGAAAGCAATACGTGGCCACGGTGCTGCAAGAGCGCGTTCATCGGTACCACAAAATAGCCCGATGTCAGGCCAATCAAGATCAACAGAACATAAGCCGTCCAAGGGAGTTCGACCCCCAGGACATTGATTGTCCAGCTTGGATCCACAAACGGCATGAGCATGACGATAAACCCCATGGCCACACCAAGCGGCAAGACCCCCAGTGCGCTGCGCAGTGACACGCGCCCCGCCAAGATTGAGCCTCCGATGGTTCCGAGTGCGGTGACCCCCATCAAAATGGAAGCCTGATCCAGTCGATAACCGAGGTGGTCACTGCCCCATTCGATCACGATGAGTTGAAGCGTCGCGCCTGCACCCCAAAATAAAGTCGTGACTCCTAGCGATATTTGACCCAGCTTGTCTGCCCAAAGAATGCGGACATAGCCAGCGAATGCTTTGATGAGCTTGATCGGGCTCTTTTGCTGCGTGGGGTAGACGATGCCTGTCTTGGGGATCATCAGGTTGCAAAGCGCGGCCGCGATGTAAATGAAGGAGATCACAAGAATGGCCGCCTCGGCTGGGGTTGTCACGAGGCTATTGATCATTGGGTGCTTGAGTAGCCAGCCAGAAACGCCGGGCGAGACCAAGATGCCGCCGACAACTGTCCCCATAATGATCGACAGAATGGTCAGTCCTTCGATCCAGCTATTGCCTTTGACCAACTGAAGCGGAGGCAGCATTTCAGTGACGATGCCGTATTTGGCAGGGGAGTATGCCGCGGCGCCGATACCTACTAAGGCGTAGGCCACGCAGACCAAGGAAACCTGACCTTCTTGGGTGAGGCCAAGCAGCGCATAAGAAAACATGAGCAAACAACCGCTGACCTTGATGGCGTTGGTCATAAACATGACTCGCCCTTTGGGAAAGGAGTCCGAGATTGCTCCGACGAACGCGGCTAGCAGCACATACGACGCCGCAAACGACCACTTCATCATCGGGGCCATCCAGTCGGGGCCCTCTAATTGTTGGATCAGTGCGATGGCAGCAATGAAAAGTGCGTTGTCCGCAAGCGATGACAGCGCTTGGGCTGCCATGACAGTGTAGAAGCCTCGATTCAAGAGTCGCATCCTAAATTTAGTTTACCCACACCAGTGCGGGCTGTCTGAATAATACCTGAACAAATCGATCGGCTCGAGCTCGGTTATGATCTCAAGGATTCCATCCCAAATTGTGCCCTTATTGTGCGTCTGACCCAGATCAAACTTGCCGGATTTAAGTCTTTTGTCGATCCAACGGTGATCCCAACCCCCAGCCAATTAGTGGGAGTCGTCGGGCCCAATGGTTGCGGTAAATCGAACATTATCGACGCCGTCCGCTGGGTGATGGGCGAAAGCCGCGCCTCTGAGTTGCGTGGCGAATCGATGCAGGATGTGATTTTTAGTGGCTCCGGCGAGCGTAAGCCGTCGGCCCGAGCGTCGGTTGAGCTGGTGTTTGATAACTCTACCGGTCGCGCCTCCGGGCAATGGGCGACTTACGCCGAAATCGCTGTGCGTCGCGTGTTGACGCGCGACGGCACTAGTAGCTACTTCATCAATAACCAGTTGGTTCGTCGCCGGGATGTCCATGACATTTTCTTGGGAACCGGCTTAGGGTCGCGTGGTTACGCGATTATTGGTCAAGGCATGATCAACCGCTTGATCGAAGCCAAGCCCGAAGAACTACGGGTTTACTTGGAAGAGGCCGCGGGGGTGTCGCGTTACAAGGAACGACGCCGCGAAACAGAAAATCGTTTGTCCGACACGCGTGAGAACCTCGTGCGCATCGAAGATATTCTGCGCGAACTCACGTCGCAGCTTGAAAAGCTTGAATCGCAAGCCGAGGTGGCGCGCGAATACCGCACGCTGCAGGCTGAAGGTGAAAGCAAACAAAATGCGTTGTGGTTTCTGAAAGAAGCGGCCGCTCATCTTGAGCGTGACCGGACCCAGCAGGATATTGAGCGTGCGCACACGGAGCTTGAAGCCTCGATGGCTGGGCTACGTGCTAGCGAAGCTGCGCTTGAGTCACGTCGCCAAGCGCACTATGCCGCGGGTGATGCGGTGCACGCCGCGCAGGGGCAGTTGTACGAAGCGAATGCAAAAGTAAGCAGCCTCGAGGCCGAGATTCGCCACGTGGTCGAGTCGCGTAATCGGGTACTGACCCGTCGCACGCAGCTACAGACACAATTGACGGAATGGGCGACGCAGCAGGAACACTGCCAAGCCCAAATTCAAGAAGGTGAAGACGAGCTCATGACGAGCGCTGCGCGTGCTGAAGAAGCGCGTGACTTGGCGCAGGCGGCGCAGCAGGGTTTGCCTGACATTGAGGCGCGTGTGCGGCAAGCTGCGCTCGAGCGTGAAGAGTTGCGTGCCACCTTGGCGCGTGTCGAGCAAAGCCTCGCGTTAGTGGCACAGACGCAGCGAGATTCAGATCGCCAGCTCCAGGGGCTTGAACTGCGACGCGAACGTCTGGCCCTTGAACTCAAGGGCGTTGAAACGCCTGACACGGCCGCGCTCGAGCAATTAACGGGTGACAAAGTGGCCACCGAAGAGTTGCTCGAGGAATCCCTAGGCACACTCACTGAGCTCGAAGACAAATTGCCTGAGGCTGACGCGCGTCGCGCCCAGGCTCAGCAGCAAGCACAGATCGAGGCCGAGACACTCGCCCGCCTGGACGCTCGTTTATCCGCGCTCGTGCGCTTGCAAGAAGATGTGCAAAAGAAAGGCGCACTTGAGCCCTGGCTTGCTAAGCACGAACTCAGCCAGTTGGGTCGCTTGTGGCAGAAGCTGCATGTTGAGCCAGGCTGGGAAACGGCACTTGAAGCCGTTCTGAACGAGCGCATGACAGGTCTTGAGGTACGTAACCTTGATTGGGCACGCGCCTTTGCAGCGGATGCCCCGCCTGCGCGTCTCGCGTTCTATCAGTTGCCCGTTGCGGCGCCGGCTGTCGCTGCGCCAGCTGGACTGGAGCCCTTGACGACTGTGCTGCGCATTACGGATCCCGAACTGCGGACCTTGTTGCAGACTTGGCTGGGTCATGTTTACATCGCCAAAGATGTGGCGCAGGCGATCGCCGCCCGAGCAAGCTTGCCTGCGGGGGCGATGCTTGTCGTGCAAGGCGGTCACTTAATAGATGTCCATAGTGTGCGTTTTTATGCACCTGACTCCGAGCAGGCAGGCTTGCTCGCGCGTCAACAAGAGATTGAGAACCTTCGGCGCGAGCTCAAAGCGCATCAACTAATCGCCGACCAATCGCGCTCGGCGGTTGCACAAGCTGAGTCAGCCTGGCAGCAGGTATCGCAAGCCTTGCCTCCTGCACGACAGCGTGTTGCAGAAATTACCCGCCGCCTGCACGACCTGCAGTTAGAGCACACACGCTTGCAACAGCAAGTGGAGCAGACGCGGGAACGTTCAGGTCGACTTGAGCAAGACATCGCTGAAGTCATCTCACAGCAAGAAGAACTGACTGCAGCAAAACTCGAAGCTGAAGTGCGCTTTGAAGAACTGGACGCTGAGATCGGTGTTCAACAAGAGGCGTATTCCGAGGCCGAAATGGCGGGTGAAGCGTTGTTCGAGGAGGCTGAGACCGCGCGCAATCGCTTGCGTGATCAAGAGCGTGGCGCACAAGAAGCTGAATTCAATGAGCGCGGCGTCCGTGCGCGGATTGCCGAGCTGCAACGTAACTTACAACTAGCCATTGAACAGTCGGTTCGTGCCCAGCAAGAGCTGGCCGGACAGGAAGATGAGCTTGCCACACTGGATGCCGCAGCAGCAGAAGCGGGCTTGCAAGATGCGCTAGAAATACGCGCCGAGCGCGAAGAGTCGTTGGGTCGTGTACGAATCGAAATGGATACGTTAGCTGCACAATTACGTGAGGCCGATGAAGAGCGACTCACCATGGAACGCTCGCTCGAGCCCCGCCGCGAACGCATCATGCAACTGCAGTTGCAAGAGCAAGCCGCGCGCTTGGCCTCCGAGCAGTTTGCCGAGCAACTCAATGAGCGTCAGGTAGATCGCGTCGCCGTGCAAGCAGTGATCGCGGAACAGACCGAAGAGTGGCAGCGCCCCGCTTGGCTGCAGTCCGAGGTGCAGCGTATCACCAAGAAAATAGAGTCACTGGGTTCCGTCAATCTGGCGGCATTGGACGAGTTAACGGAGTCGCGTGAGCGTAAAGGCTATCTCGACGCACAATACCTTGACCTGCAGACTGCGATCGACACCCTTGAAGACGCGATCCGTAAGATCGACCGCGAGACGCGTGAGCTCTTGCAGTCTACCTTCAATGAAGTGAACACGCACTTCGGTGAACTCTTCCCCAAACTTTTCGGGGGTGGGGAGGCACGTCTCATCATGACGGGCGACGAAATTCTGGATGCGGGTGTGCAGGTGATGGCCCAGCCACCGGGCAAACGCAATACATCGATCCATCTGCTGTCCGGTGGCGAAAAAGCGCTCACCGCGACTGCACTGGTGTTTGCATTATTCAAGCTCAACCCCGCACCCTTCTGCTTGCTCGATGAGGTGGACGCTCCGCTTGATGATGCAAATACTGAACGATATGCAAGCTTGGTGGGTAGTATGGCTGAGCATACGCAGTTCTTGTTTATTTCCCATAATAAGATTGCGATGCAGATGGCTCGACAGTTGATTGGCGTTACGATGCAAGAACGAGGCGTGTCGCGCATCGTGGCTGTTGATATTGAATCCGCTTTGCAGCTTGCCGCTGAAGCTGCGTGATCTTGATACTAGAGGCAACACATGAGTGAGTTGCAAATCTATTTGATCGTGATTGGTCTGGTCGTGATTGTGTTGGTGCTGAGCTTTAATTGGTTCCAGGACCAACGCGTGCGCCGCCGTATGCAGGCCCAGATGCCCGTCATCGAACAAGACCCGTTGCTTGCTGAAACCGGTGCGGTGGGTGATATACGTCGTGAGCCAGGTTTGGGTGGGATGAGTGCGGGTGGTATTAATGTGACGGAGCGCATCGATGCGCCCCTGCATCCTGATGCGATGCTTGATGCGCAAGAGCCCGACCCATCGACTGAGATTGTGATTGAAATTGCTTTTCAAGGCCCAATGCTGGGCGAAGACCTGGTGCCACTCATTCATCCGCTGCGTACGGCAGGCCGTAAGACCGTTCGTATTTTTGCCCAGGATACGGAGGGACAACTTCAGGCTGTCATTGAGCCAAGTGTTTCGTACGACGCTGTCCATCTGGCGGTCTTGTTGGCAAATCGTAGCGGTGCGTTGTCAGCGATTGAATGGTCGCAGATTTGGAATCGTGCGCAGAGTTTGGCTGAGCAGTTGGAATGCGCCATTGAAGGGCCTGATCAGCAGCGCGTATTGGACTTAGCTTCACGCTTGGACGACATGTGTGCGGGGTTGGATACTCAAGTTGGGTTGACCTTGTTGATGGGTGCAAATCATCCTGTGTCGGATGTAACCAATGCCGCAGAGAATATGGGGTTTGTACCCGTGAACGGACAACTGGTTTGGTTGGGCGAGTATGGACTTGTGTGCTTTAGTTTGGCGCGTTCAGATTCTGAGTCGTTCGATGCGGGGATGGCGGGTGTCGATCGCTTGAGTCTGCTGCTGGATGTACCTTGCAGTCCAGCCGATACGCGCGCTTTCGGAAAAATGGTTGAGGTTGGTTTTGAGTTGGCGCGTCGCGTTGGTGCTGAACTTGTTGATGATCAGGGCCGCCCCGTGCAGCCCGGTTCGGATGCAGTCATCGATGAACGTCTCAAGACACTCTATCAGCAACTTGAACAAGCCGGGCTTGCTGCGGGCAGCCCGCGGGCACGCCGGGTATTTGCCTGAGGACGCACGCAGGTGAGTGAGTCTTCGGTCGCTGAGCGCCTGCAGTGGTTATGCGCCGAAATCGAACGTCATAATCACGCCTACTACGTGCTCGATGACCCGCAGGTCAGCGACGCACAATACGATCAGCTGATGCGTGAGTTGCAAACGCTTGAGGCGAAACATCCAGCACTGCTCACTGCATCGTCTCCCACGCAACGGGTGGGCGCAGCACCCTTGGCCGCTTTCTCCAGCGTGACGCATCGTGTGCCGATGCTGTCCTTGGGCAATGCCTTTGAGGCCCAAGAAGTCTATGCCTTTGATAAGCGCGTCTCTGACACATTACGTGCTGCGGGCAAGCTATCTGCTGATGCGTCCGTCGCTTATTTTTGCGAACTGAAGCTTGACGGTTTGGCGATCAGTTTGCGTTATGAGCGCGGATTGCTCGTGCAGGCCGCGACGCGCGGTGACGGCCAAACCGGTGAAGACGTCACCACCAACATCCGTACGATTAAAGCGATCCCCTTACGTCTGACAGGTGATCCAGAGGCGATCCCCGACGTGTTGGAAGTCCGGGGCGAAGTATTCATGAACCTTGCAGATTTTGCTCGACTCAATGAAGCGCAACGCGGGCGTGATGAGAAGGTCTTTGTCAATCCACGTAACGCGGCCGCAGGTAGTTTGCGACAGTTAGACTCGCGCATCACGGCGCAGCGTCCATTGCGTTTTTTTGCGTATGGTTGGGGTGAAGTCGGAGATATTCGCTTTGCCCATCATAGCGAAATGCTCGACTGGTTAGCGAGTTTAGGCTTGCCCGTGAACGTCTCACAGCATGTCGTGGCGCAGGGGCCTGACGATTTGTTGGCGTACTACGAGCAGGTGGGTGCGCGGCGCGCGCGCTTGCCCTATGACATTGACGGAGTGGTGTACAAAGTCGATGCGCTCGCCGCGCAAAAGGTGCTGGGTTTTGTGGCGCGGGCGCCCCGCTTTGCGATTGCACACAAGTTTCCTGCGCAAGAGGCCACGACAACCCTTTTAGATATTGAGGTTCAGGTGGGTCGTACCGGTGCGATCACACCTGTTGCCCGGCTCGCCCCTGTCTTTGTTGGTGGGGTGACGGTGACCAATGCAACACTGCATAACGAAGATGAGATTCGTCGTAAGGATGTGCGCATCGGGGACACGGTGATTGTGCGGCGCGCGGGCGATGTGATCCCGGAGGTCGTAGGTCCCGTGCTTGAGCAGCGTCCCATTTTTGCTACGCAGTTTGTGATGGCAACTGCTTGCCCTGTGTGTGGCTCTGCTATTGAGCGTGTGGAGGACGAGGCAATTGCGCGGTGTACGGGAGGCCTCTTTTGTGCCGCACAGCGCAAGCAAAGCATTATTCACGCGGCGGGTCGTAAAGCGCTGGATATCGAAGGCTTAGGTGAGAAGCTCGTGGAGCAATTGGTCGATCGCGAACGGATTCATTCCCTCGCGGACTTATTTGGTTTGCAAGTGGATGAACTCGCTGAGTACGATCGTATGGGTCGAAAGTCTGCTGAGAACCTGATTGAGGCGATTCAACAGGCGAAAAAGCCCGCGCTCGGTCGACTGATTTTTGCGTTGGGTATTCGTCATGTCGGTGAAACGACGGCGCGAGACCTCGCTCTGCAGCTTGGATCGATCGATAAGCTCATGCTGGCGACCGAGGATGCGTTACTTGCAGTGCCAGATGTCGGACCTGTGGTGGCGGGGTCTATTGCGCGTTTCTTTGCTGAAGCGCATAACCAAGACGTTGTTCGTGCACTGCAGGCGCAGGGGGTCGAGCCGCAAGCTCAAGAGGCGGCACGCAGCTCCGGCTTGTCAGGTAAGACATTCGTGTTGACGGGTACTTTGCCTGTGTGGTCCCGAGACGAGGCTTCCGCCCAAATCATTGCCATGGGCGGCAAAGTAAGCGGCTCGGTGTCGCGCAAGACATCGTATGTGGTGGCGGGCGCCGAGGCGGGCAGTAAGCTCGAGAAAGCGCAAGAGCTCGGCGTGGCGATTCTGGATGAGGAAGGCTTGCGCACCTTACTAAAAGAAAACGCCGCCTGATTTGTGGTCAGACGGCGTTCTGTGTGCCCCCTTTGTTGGGGCGCTATTACGTTATTACTGAACTTTAGCTTTGCTACGTAAGTCAGCCTGATAAGCAGCGAGCGTTTGTTCGCGCATCATTTGCTCAAGTTCTTTGCGGACTTGCTCAAGCGGAGGGAATGCGACAGGGCGCTTGTCCAAGACTTCGATCACGTGCCAGCCAAACTGCGACTGCACAGGCTTTTCAGAAAGCTGACCTTTTGGTGTGGCAGCCACTGCTTTCGCGAAAGGCTCAACGTAGTTCGAATCCGCCGCCCAACCTAGGTTGCCACCTTTCTCGGCGCTGCCAGGATCTTTCGATGACTTAGCGAGGTCTTCAAACTTAGCCGACTTGGCTTTCAGTTTGGCTTGCATGTCATTAGCAGTTTTTTCGTCCTCGACCAGGATGTGACGTACTTCGTATTCGAACTTACCGTCTTCCGCTTTTTTCAGCTTGTCGTATTCGGCTTGAATCTTAGCGTCGGTGATGGGATTCTTTTTGAGGTAGTCAGCCATCAATGCACGCACCAAGATGCCTTGACGCGCCAGCTCAAGCTCGACGGTGATCGTCGGATCTTTCAATAATCCAGCGGTTTCAGCAGCTTGGACCATCACCTGACGGTTGATGAGCTCTTCTTTGACTTGCTCGCGTAACTGCGGCGAGTCTGCGGCGCCTTGCGTGCCGAGCAGTTTGACGAATTCGTCGACATTGGCTTTGGTGATGGGCTTGCCATTCACGGTGGCGACGTTTTGAGCATAAATAGGTGCTGCCAATGCCAGGGCGGCAGCAAACATAACGATACGTTTCATGTATTTCCTTTGGAGGGCGCCCGAGTCGAGAGTACGAGAGCGTGAATCGGGTGGGGGATTAAATCGCGCACGAGATCATACACTAGCCGATGTTGTGCAAGCATCGGCTTGTTGGCAAAACATTCCGCCACGATGGTGGCACTGAAATGGCTGGCTCCCCCCTTACTGCCGGCATGGCCAGCATGAAGATGGGAATCGTCTTGGATGTCTAGTTCAAGCGCATTGAGGGCGCCTAGGCGATCGCGAAGTAGGGTGAGGTGGGGATTGGTCATATTTTCGGGTCATTCGCGGCCGGAGGGCCTTTTGGGACTTCTTCGGAAGCTTGCTCAAGGTGCTTGCCCAGCCATACCGATTGGCCAATCACAAACACGATCAGCAGCGCCATGAGCCCAAACACTTTGAAATTCACCCATTGCTCTTCGGTAAACCACCCTGAAAAGGCGACAAACAGGTTCAGGCCACCGGCGGCGATAAAAAAGAGTGCCCAGGCGAGATTTAGGCGGGTCCAGGCGACGTCTGGCATCGCGATTTTCTCACCCAACAGCTTTTGCATGAGATTGCGGCCGGTGAAGAGTTTGCTGCCAAGCAGTACACCGCCAAAGAGCCAATACAGTGCAGTCGGCTTCCACTTAATGAAGGCTTCGTTCTGCAACCAGAGTGTGGCACCACCAAAAACCACAATAATAGCAAGGTTAACCCAGTGCATCGTTTCCACGGGATGGCCACGCAACTTGATCCAGAGGATCTGCAGAATGGCTGCTGCCATGGCCACGCCCGTTGCCACGTAAATACCGGCAAATTTGTAGGCCGCAAAAAATAGAATCAGCGGAAACAGGTCAAAAAGGAATTTTTTCATGGCTTGATCGGCTCGAAGGTGAGCGAGAGCGAGTTGATGCAGTAGCGCAAGCCGGTGGGGGGCGGACCGTCAGGGAACACATGCCCTAAATGACTGTCGCAGACGTTGCACATCACCTCGGTGCGGCGCATGCCGTGTGACATATCTGTCTCTTCTTTGACGTTTGCGGGGTCGAGCGCCTCAAAATAGCTTGGCCAGCCACAACCCGCGTCGAACTTCGTGTCTGAGGCGAACAAGGCGGTGCCACAACCCACGCAGCGATAGATCCCATAGGCGGTGTGGTCCCAGAACTCACCCGTAAAGGGGCGCTCCGTGCCTTTTTGGCGCGCGACGTAGAATTGTTCGGCGGAAAGCTGTGCTTTCCATTCGGCCTCGGATTTCGTGATTTTTTTCATACTTGAGTTTTGAGTGCGGATTCTTAAAAAAGTTCTCGGGCATAATCCGCTCTATGTTAATCGAGTTTAAAAACGTCTCTGTCGAGCGCGATGGCCGCCCAGCGTTGAGTCGCATAAATATCACCCTCACGCAGCAGCGGATTGGCATCCTAGGACCCAATGGCTCAGGAAAGAGTACCTTTATTCGTTTGTTAAATGGGTTACTGCTGCCCCAGGAAGGGCAGGTGTTGGTGCAGGGCCTCGATACGCGCCACGAGGTATCCCAGATACGGAGCAAAATCGGGTTTGTATTTCAAAACCCGGATAACCAAATCGTGTTTCCTGTAGTCTCGGAAGACATTGAGTTCGGCTTAAAGCGCCGCGAACCAGATGCCGAGGCGCGCGTTGCAAGAGCTCGCCAAGCTCTTGAGCAAGTAGGCGTTCCGCATTTGTATGACCGTTTGGTGCACACGCTATCGGGCGGTGAAAGACAGCTCGTCGCCTTAGCGGCTGTCCTCGCGACACGACCTGAGATTCTGGTGTTCGACGAACCCACGACGCAACTCGATCTTCGTTTGCGCAATCGGTTTGAAAAACAGTTACATGCGCTGCTGCAACCTGCCATTGTCGTGAGTCATGATCTGGATTTGTTGCGCGCGATGGAGCGTGTTCTCGTTTTGCGAGATGGCATGATGGTGTTTGATGGACAGCCAAGCGAGGCTATTGCTTGGTATCTAGGGCATTGCGCCTAATGAGCTCGTTGTATCTGCCTGGAAGCAGTTGGCTGCATCGCGTGTCAGGCGGGCTTAAGCTTGGATTGTTGGCGTTTGTCGGTGCCGCGCTGATGTGGGTACATGATTGGCGTTTATTAATGTTGGCATTGGTGGGTGCGTCTTTGTTGTTGTGGCAGACTGGCGTGTCGTTTGCGATGGTTTGGTCGCGGTTGCAAAGCTTGTTCTGGCTACTGCTGGCGTTGATGCTTTACACCGTAGTGGTGCAGTCCGCTGAACAGGCAGCGGTGGTTGGCTTGCGCGTGACCACCTTAATGTTGGGTGCCTTGGTGGTTTCGGTGAGTACCTCGATCTCACAATTGATGTCGGTCGTGCTTTGGTTGTTGCAACCGCTCGAACGGTTAGGCTGGGTGAATACCGAGAGCGTCGCCTTGGCGTTTGGTTTGACCTTACGTTTGATTCCTGAGCTGTCTACGCAGTGGTACGATATTCGCGAAGCCCAAGCCGCTCGAGGTTTGTCCGCGAACCCCCTCACGATGGCGATACCCATGCTGTTGCGAACGATTCGGCGCGCACACGAGATCGCTGAAGCGATTGATGCGCGAGGCTAGCGACTAGGATTGCCGTCTTCTGATGTGACGGCTTTTTTCAACTGAGATTTCCATGAAGACAAAAGATATTGCACTCGTGGCTTTGTTCACGGCCATGGTGGTTGTATTAAGCCTTGTTCCACCGATGCCTGTGCCGTGGGTACCCGTACCAATTACGTTGCAGACCTTTGGGGTGATGCTCGCCGGACTGATTTTGGGGCCGTATCGCGGTGGCTTGGTAGTGGGCCTTTATGTGCTGATCGCTTTGGTGGGTTTGCCAGTTTTGCCCGGCGGGCGCGCTGGCTTAGCGGTCCTTGCCGGACCAACAGGCGGCTTCCTGTTGGGTATGATTCCGGGCGCTTTCGTGGTTGGTCTTGCGGCGGGCGCGAGCACGCTGCGTTGTTTCTTGGCAGCACTGCTCGGCGGTGTGGTGGTTGTTTATGCGATCGGCGTTCCGTGGCTAGTCGCGGTAACCGGCATGTCTTTTGCGAAGGCTGCGCTCGCTGTTGCCGTGTTTTTGCCGGGCGATGCAATCAAAGCAGTGGTTGCATCGATCGTTGGTCAACGCATTCGGCGGTTAAACCTGACTTGATGCCGCTTTACGTTTATCCCACCAGGCACTCAGTTCGCCCACCAGCCCGCGTCTAAAGGCCAGCACGCAGATCACGAAGATCAAGCCGATCACGATGGTGACGGATTCGCCTAGGCGTTGGAACCACTCAACGCCCGTCCATTTAGTCAGTGCAGCACCAAAGTCGCCTACTTTGTTTTCAAGCAAGACAACAATGAAGGCGCCAATGACGGGGCCCACGAGTGTGCCCAACCCACCAATGAGAGTCATTAAAATCACCAGGCCTGACATCTGCCAAGTAGCGTCTGACAGCGTGGCCGAGACAAAGATCAGCATTTTGGTCGAACCCGCTAAGCCGGCCAACATCGCGGACAGCACAAAGGCGAGCAACTTGAAACGATCGACGTCGTAGCCCAGCGAGATCGCACGGGGTTCGTTTTCACGGATGGCCTTCAACACTTGGCCAAAAGGCGAGTGCACGGTGCGCCAGATAATGAAATAAGCCAGTACAAAAATACCCATCACCACGTAGTACAGGTTCAAGTCGCTTTTCAGATCGATCAGCCCGAACAGGGTTCCGCGTGGTACGCCTTGCAGCCCATCTTCACCGCCGGTGAATTTTGCCTGCAAGAAAAAGAAGTACACCATCTGGGACAGGGCAAGCGTAATCATTGCAAAGTAAATACCGCTGCGTCGAATCGCCAGTGCGCCCATGGCCAAACCTAATGCCCCTGCGACAAGCACGCCGTACGCGATGCCAAGTTCTGGAGAGAAGCCCCACAATTTCATGGCGTGTCCGGAGGCATAGGCGGCACTTCCTAAAAACGCCGCGTGTCCAAATGACAGCAAGCCGGTAAAGCCCAAGAGCAAGTTGAACGCACACGCAAAAAGTGCGTAGCACATGATTTTCATGGCGAAGATAGGATAGATTCCCATCAGCGGTACAGCCGCCAGAAACAATAGAAAGCCGATATAGCCGAGCGCTTGACGATTCATTTTTCTTTTCCGAATAGTCCCGCAGGGCGGATGAGTAAGACAATAGCCATGATAATAAAGACCACTGTGCTCGAGGCCTCAGGCCAAAACACTTTGGTGAGGCCTTCGATGATGCCGAGACCCAGTCCGGTGACGATCGCCCCCAAAATTGATCCCATGCCCCCAATCACCACCACAGCGAACACCACGATGATCAAGTTGGATCCCATCAGCGGAGAGACCTGCAGGATGGGGGCGGCAAGCACGCCCGCAAATCCAGCTAAGGCCACACCAAAGCCATAGGTGAGCGTAATCATCAAGGGGACATTCACGCCAAAGGCTTCGACCAGGCGGGGGTTCTCAGTGCCGGCTCGCAGCAACGCCCCCAAGCGGGTGCGCTCAATAATGAACCACGTGATCAGACACACAACAACGGAGGCCACCACCACCCAGGCGCGGTAGTTAGGCAGCATCATGAAACCCAGATTCGTCGCACCGCGTAATGCTTCTGGGGTGGAGTAGGGTTGCCCTGACACGCCATAGAAGCTGCGAAACAGACCTTCGATCAGCAAGGTGATGCCGAAGGTGAGCAACAAACCATATAAGTGGTCAAGCTTGTAGAGATGCTTGAGCAGGAATTTTTCAATGAGGATGCCAAAGAGCCCGACGATGATCGGTGCAAAAAGCAACATCAACCAGTAGTTGATACCAAAGTAAGACAGCCCCATCCAGGCGAGAAACGCACCCAACATATACAGCGCACCATGCGCAAAGTTGATGACGTTAAGTAAGCCAAAGATGACCGCTAACCCTAGCGACAAAATGGCATAGAAAGAGCCGTTGACTAGGCCAAGCAACAGTTGGCCTAAAAAGGCCTGCAACGGGATACCGAATATCATGATCATGTTCTATCTGCTTCGAATCGACTGCATGAGCAGAACGCGCCTTCGCACACGCGGGGTGTACGAAGGCGGTGTTCTGATTACTTCTTGACCAGCTTGCAGGTCGACTCAGAGAGCTTGGTGAATACTTCTTCACCTGGCAATACGGCGATTTGCTTGTAGTAGTCCCAAGGATATTTCGATTCACTTGGCTTTTTGACTTCCATCAAGAACATGTCGTGGACCATGCGGCCGTCTTCGCGGACATAACCGTTCTTGGCGAACATGTCGTTGACCTTGTTGGACTTCATCCATTTCATGACGGTATCGCCATCATCACTACCCGTTGCCTTGACGGCGTTCAGGTAGAACGACACGGCGGAGTAGTCACCAGCCTGAATCATCGAAGGCTTGCGCTTGACGCGCGCTTCGAATCGTTTCGACCATGCGCGGGTCTCTTCGTTCTGATCCCAGTACCATCCGTCGGTGAACTGCATACCCTGCGTGACGTTCAGACCAAGTGAGTGAATGTCGTTAATAAAAATCAGCAGGCCGGCCATTTTCATGGTTTTGCCGATACCGAATTCGTTTGCAGCTTTGATCGAGTTGATCGTGTCGCCACCAGCGTTTGCTAAGCCCAGAATCTGTGCTTTGGAGCTTTGTGCTTGCAACAAGAAAGACGAGAAGTCTGACGAGTTAAGCGGTGCGCGCACTTGACCGACTACTTGGCCGCCGGCCGCTTTCACGACGTTGGCGGTATCGCGCTCGAGCGCATGGCCAAAGGCGTAGTCAGCGGTCAGGAAGTACCAGGTTTTGCCGCCAGCTTTCACAACGGCGGAGCCTGTGCCGCGCGCCAGCGCAACGGTGTCATAGGCCCAATGTACGGTGTAAGGGGTGCACTGTGAGCCCGTGAGGTCTGACGCGGCTGCGCCAATAGCGAAGAAGGGTTTTTTGCGCTCTGCAGCGATGCCAGCCAGGGCAAGGTTCACGCCAGAGTTCGTGCCGCCAATCAGCATGTCAATTTTTTGCTGATCAAACCATTCGCGGGCACGCGCTGCGGCCACGTCAGCTTTGTTTTGGTGATCGGCGAAAACGAGTTCAATTTTCTTGCCGTCGATTTGACCGCCTGCGTCGGCGATCGCCATGCGAGCGGCTTCGACGCCGCCAGCTCCGTCGATGTCGGAGTAAACGCTGGCCATGTCGGTGATGAAGCCGATGCGGATAACGTTGTCAGAAACGTTAGCGAAAGCAGGTTGTGCCAAGAGACCGGCGCCAGCCAGCATCATTGACGCGCTAAGGGTACGAAGTTTCATAGGGAATAGCTCCAGAAAGTTGCTACAAAAATAGTAATTAAACCCCAAGCAATTCGTTGAGGACGGACTGCTTTTCCTTGAGCTCGGTGGCCGCGAAGTGTTCGACGATCTGGCCATGCTCCATCACATAAAACCGATCAGCCAGTGGGGCGGCAAACCGGAAATTCTGTTCAACCATAATAATGGTGTAACCCTTAGATTTTAGCGTCTTAATCATGCGACTTAAGGCCTGAACGATGACTGGGGCGAGGCCCTCTGAAATCTCGTCTAACAACAGTAGGTTGGCACCGGTACGCAGAATGCGTGCGACTGCGAGCATCTGCTGTTCACCACCCGACAGGCGTGTGCCGGGCGAGTGGCGCCGTTCGAGCAGGTTAGGGAACATCTCGTAGATTTCGGACAGCGACATCCCGCCCCCCAGGGCGCCGACAGGCGGTGGAAGCAGCAAGTTCTCTTCGCACGAGAGGCTGGCAAAGATGCCGCGCTCTTCGGGGCAGTAACCAATGCCTAGATGCGCTATCTTGAAGGTGGGCATATCGATTGCTTCGGTGCCGTGAATGCGTACCGAGCCTGTCCGCGATCCGGTGAGCCCAAGAATTGCTCGCAAGGTGGTGGTGCGACCCGCACCATTACGACCGAGTAGCGTGACCACTTCACCTTTCTGTACAGTGAAGTTCACGCCGTGCAGGATGTGGGACTCGCCGTACCAGGCGTTGAGTCCGGAAATTTCGAGTGCAGGCGCGCTCATGCGTGGGCTCCTTCGAGTTCGCCTTCGGTGGTGCCCATGTAAGCTTCCATGACGGCAGGGTCTCTTGAGACATGCGAATAGGGCCCCTCAGCCAGCACGGCACCGCGGGCCAAGACCGTAATCGTGTCGGCAATGGAGGAGACCACGTTCATGTTGTGCTCGACCATCAGGATCGTACGACCAACGCTCACGCGCTTGATTAGTTGCGTGACCCGGTCAACGTCCTCGTGACCCATGCCTTGAGTAGGCTCATCGAGCAACATGAGCTCTGGTTCCATGGCTAGTGTGGTGGCGATTTCAAGTGCGCGCTTGCGACCATAAGGCAAGCTGCTTGTTATTTCATTGGCGAAGCTGCCTAGATCGACTTGCTCAAGAAGGGCCTGTGCGCGATCGTTCAGTTGGTTTAGACGTTTTTCGCTTTGCCAAAAGTGAAAGGACAGTCCGGTTTCGCGCTGCAAACCAATGCGAACGTTTTCAAGTACGGTCAGGTGTGGGAACACAGCTGAAATTTGAAACGAGCGAATAATGCCGCGGCGCGCAATTTGTGCGGGACGATCTTTCGTGATGTCGATCCCATTAAAAGCGATCGTGCCTCGTGTGGGCGTCAAAAATTTAGTGAGTAGGTTAAAGCAAGTTGTCTTGCCCGCGCCGTTGGGGCCAATTAAGGCGTGAATCTGCCCGCGCTGCACGCGCAAGGAGATGTCATTGACGGCAACGAAGCCGCGGAATTCTTTCGTGAGATGTTTGGTCTCGAGAATGATGTCGTTCATTCGATTATGCATCTGAGGTGGTTTTAATTCTGCACAGAATTATCCCTCGAATGCGATGAATACCTCAATTCGGGTTTGTCATAGGGGGTTTAACCCTTGGTCTTTTTAGAGTACTCGCACAAGTCGGAAATGCCGCATTGTGGGCATTTCGGTGTCCGAGCCACGCAGATGTAGCGACCGTGCAGAATCAGCCAATGGTGCGCATCGACCTTGAACTCGGCAGGGATAAATTTCTCTAAGCCATACTCGACGGCCAGAACGTCCTTGCCGGGTG
Source organism: uncultured beta proteobacterium (assembly GCA_903958565.1). Lineage (GTDB taxonomy): Bacteria > Pseudomonadota > Gammaproteobacteria > Burkholderiales > Burkholderiaceae_B > Zwartia. Next base: position 15,772 of record CAJBTJ010000411.1, on the reverse strand, counting down.
CGATTTTGGTTCGATTCGATACCCGGAAGATGTGGGTATCTACCGCAATGGTGGGCTCGCCAAAGGCAGTGTTCAGCACCACGTTAGCCGTCTTGCGCCCCACCCCTGGGAGCGCCTCAAGCGCCTCTCTGGTGCGGGGTACTTTTCCTGCATGCTGTTCGAGCAGCAGAGCACAGGTTGCGATAACGTTTTTGGCTTTGGTTTTGTAAAGACCGATCGTCTGAATAAAGGGCATAAGCCCGTCGACGCCGAGCGCCAGAATGGTCTTTGGAGTGCCGTGGCGGGGGAAAAGTTTACGCGTGGCGATATTGACAGACTTGTCGGTGGCTTGCGCCGACAGCATCACTGCGATTAATAGCTGGAAATCCGTTTTGTAGGCGAGCTCCGTGGTGGGCGTTGGATTTGCCGCACGTAGCCGCGAGAATATCTCGTGTCGTTTGGTTGGATTCATGACGTCCTGCTGGCGGCTCGTCGCGCGCGCGCTTTGGCAAGCGCTTGGGCTACGGCATTCCCAATATCCGGCGCGGTTTCTTGCGTTGGCGGCTCCTGCGATGGGCGAGCGAGACGTGCATTGCGTGCCTCAAAGCGCTGACGCGAAGCCTGCGCATCGACACGCGTCCATGCGCGCACGGGCGCTACGGCGACCATCTCAATGCAGTCCACGGGACAGGGTGCCACACAGAGATCGCAGCCTGTGCATTCTTGTGTCAACACCGTGTGCATAAGCTTGGATGCGCCCACAATGGCGTCCACAGGGCAGGCCTGTATGCAGAGTGTGCAGCCGATGCAGTATTGCTCGTCAATCACAGCAACTTGCAGCGGCATGTGCTGGCCACATGTTTCGTCGAGCAGTAGCGCCTCGGTATGCAAGAGCGTGGCGAGGGCAGCAATGCCTTGCTCTCCACCAGGAGGGCAGCGATTAATCGGGGCAAGCCCCGACGCGATGGCTTCGGCGTAAGGCGCACAGCCTGCATAACCGCATTTTGTGCATTGGGTCTGCGGCAGCAGGTCGTTGATGCGTTGAGCAAGCATGGCGCACTTAAGCGCTACGCACGAACTCGGCGATCTTCGGACAGATCGTTGTGCGCCAACGACGGCCCGAAAAAATCCCGTAGTGCCCGCAGTCTGGGGCGGTGTAGTGTTGTTTGCGTTTCGCAGGAATACCCGAGCATAAATCCTGCGCAGCGCGCGTTTGCCCCTCGCCTGAAATGTCGTCGAGCTCGCCTTCAATCGTGAACAGCGCAACCGACTTAATGTCAGAGGGCTTGACGAGCTGACCATCAATCACCCAGGTGCCGTTGGGCAAATCGAAGTCTTGGAAAACAGTACGAATGGTTTCCAGGTAAAAATCGGCCGACATGTCGAGCACTGCGTTGTATTCGTTATAGAAGCGGCGATGTGCGTCAGCATCGTCCTCGTCACCGCGCAGCAAATCAAGATAAAAATCGTAGTGTGCTTTGGCATGACGATCTGGATTCATTGACAGAAAGCCGGCGTGCTGCAGAAAGCCTGGGTACACAAGGCGACCTGCTCCTGGGTATTGCGCGGGCACGGCGTGAATCAGTTTTTCTTCGAACCATTCAAACGGTTTTGTTGTCGCCAGACGGTTGACTTGTGTGGGTGAGCAACGTGGGTCGATTGGGCCGCCCATCATCACCATGCTGCGAGGCAAGCAAGGATTTTTGTTCGTAGCCATGAGCGATACGGCGGCCAGCGCCGGCACAGTCGGCTGACAGACAGACATCAGGTGTACATCTGGGCCGAGGTGCTCGAGAAACTGTTGGACGTAACGTACGTAGTCATTGAGCCCAAACTTCCCATCAGCGAGCGGGACCATACGAGCATCGATCCAGTCCGAAACATAGACTTCATGGTTTGGGAGTAGCGCACGCACGGTGTCGCGCAAGAGTGTGGCGTGGTGTCCCGACATGGGCGCGAGCACCAAGAGCTTTGGATCCGTCTTGCGCTGTTTGTCAGATACGTCGCGCTTGAAATGAATCAAGTTACAAAACGGCAGGCGCAGATCGGTCTCGATCGTGACGCCAACATGTTTGCCGTTCACTTCTGTGGTTGTTAAACCCCAGCTTGGTTTTTCGTATTTTTTCCCGAGGCGATGAACAAATTCATACCCTGCCGCCATTTGTCGCGCCATCGGCGTGTAGGCGAGAGGGCTGGCTGGGTGTGAGAACAGTTTGGAGCCCAGCTCAGTAAAGTGCGTGAGGGGCGAGATCATGGCACGGTGCATTTCATGAAGTTGATAAAGCATGTGCGGTTCCAAAATGAGTCAGGACCTCCTAATTATGACGCCTTCTTGACGTCGAACGATCGAATTAGGAGCAGCAATTGCTGTTGTGCAGCAAAATGTAGCAGAAGCACCACGACTTTGCCTGTAGAAACACACCATATGGGGGCTAACACCTAGTATTTGACTACCTATGGTGCTTCTCTTTGTGTTGCCGAATGCTTACCAGTAGTTTTCTACCGCAAGGTTGCCCGCAACTCCTCGGCGACCGGCGGCAAAGCCGCGTTCTGCCAGTAGCGCGCGCATGTCGGTGACCATAGCGGGGTTGCCACAGAGCATGATGCGCGAGCGCTCAGGATCTAGGGTGACGCCGGTACGCTCCTCGAGCTCTCCACGGGCCAGCAGTGTAGTGAGGCGGTTGGCAGAGAGGTGCTGCGGTGTGATCGCAGGCGAAAGCTCGGGCTTGAGGGGCTCTTGGCTCGTCACGGGGAGATACACCAGCGCCGCCTTGTCCGTGCGCTCGCCCAGAGTGCTGTGTTGGTTTTGCAGGTGCAATAGCTCGTCGCGGTAGGCCAATTCGCCAGCGTGTCGCACGCCGTGGAGCACCACAATCCGTTTAAAACGCTGCCATGTGCTCGCTTCACGCAGCATCGAAATATAGGCCGAGAGCCCGGTGCCGGTCGACACTAACCAGAGGTCATCGCCATCAGCAAATTGGTCGAGTGTGAGAAAGCCAAAGACGGTCTTGTTGATCCAGAGCGTGTCGCCTGGGGCAAGCGCGGCAAGTGTGGGGCTGAACTTACCGTCGGGCACGACCACCGAGAAAAATTCGAGTGCGTCCTCTGAGGGGTGCGAGACCATCGAGTAGGCGCGCCACTCATTAGGTGTCAAGATGTCTGCGGCGCTAATAGACAGGCCTAACCGAGCGAATTGACCAGGCGCAAAATGAAAGGCTGGATCGCGGCTGACCTTGAGCGAAAATAATTTATCGCTTAGCCAGACGGTCTTAGATAGGACCGTCTGTGGTGTGTATTTAGCGCTCAAGATGCTGCAGTTTGTCTGGTTTGCCATTCCAGTCGTCCGCATCGGGTAGCGGCTTTTTAGAGCGGCTGATGCTGTCGAACTTTGGTGATAATTCGGCGTTCAGTGCGATGAATTTCATTTGGTCCTGGGGAACGTCCTCTTCGGCAAAAATGGCGTTTGCCGGGCATTCAGGAATACAGACTGCACAGTCAATACATTCGTCAGGGTCGATGACCAGGAAGTTAGGGCCCTCACGGAAGCAGTCGACGGGACATACGTCTACGCAATCCGTAAATTTGCACTTGATACAGTTTTCAGTCACGACGTGAGTCATGGGTTCCACCAGAAGGGAGGTTGTGAAAGCGATCGGGCGGGCACTATTTTTGAGCCAGTGAATCGAATGAATGCTTAGTTTAACCAATCTTGCGCGTCAGGCTCGGGATATCCCTGATAACGAAAGTGCTTGTGCTAAGGTTTTGGAAATACTTTAGGCACAGACATGATTATTAAGTCATTGCTCGATACGGATCTCTACAAATTCACCATGATGCAGGTGGTGTTGCATCATTTTCCTGCTGCGCAGGCCGAATATCGTTATAAGTGTCGCAACCAGGGTGTGGATCTCAGGCCTTATCTGGATGAGATACGCGCCGAGATCCATAGTTTGTGCCAGCTACGCTTCTCTGAGGCTGAGCTTGCCTATTTGGGCAGCCTGCGCTTCATCAAGAGCGATTTCATTGACTTCCTGGGGCTGTTTCATCTGCCAGAAAAATGTATCACGGTGTCTGAGGGCGAGGGTCCGGGCGAAATCGCGATTTCCGTCAAGGGCTCCTGGCTGCACACAATCTTGTTTGAAATCCCCGTGCTGGCGATCGTCAATGAGGTGTATTTTCGGCGAACCTGCCAGGAGCCAAACTGGGCAGAGGGGCGTGCCCGTTTGCAAAACAAGATCAAGCTGGTGCTCGAGGCGAACGACTTGAGTGAGTTTCGGGTGGCCGAGTACGGGACGCGGCGCAGGTTTTCGCAAGTGTGGCACGAGGAAGTCTTGACCACCATGAAGGCGCAGATGGGAGTGCATTTCGCCGGAACCAGTAACGTGTGGTTGGCGATGCGTCATGGTGTGCTGCCCTTAGGCACGATGGCGCACGAGTATCTCCAAGCATGTCAGGCACTCGGTCCGCGCTTGCGTGATTCGCAGGTGTATGCCTTTGAAATGTGGGCAAAAGAGTACCGCGGGGATTTGGGGATCGCGCTCTCAGATGTCTATGGCATGAATGCCTTTTTGCGCGATTTCGATATGTACTTCTGCAAGTTATTTGATGGCGCGCGCCACGATTCGGGAGATCCCTTTGAGTGGGGAGAACGCATGATTGCGCACTACGAGGCGAATCGCGTGGATCCGCGTGCCAAGACCCTGATTTTTTCGGATGCGTTAACATTTCCACTTGCGATTGAGCTGACCCGCAGGTTTGCCGGACGCTGTCGAACAGCCTTCGGTATTGGAACTAATCTCACCAACGATTTAGGGTACGAACCCCTACAAGTCGTGATGAAAATGATCCGCTGTAACGGTCAGCCTGTCGCCAAAGTGTCTGATGCGCCTGAAAAAACCATGTGCGACGACAAAGCCTATCTGACGTATTTGCGTCAGGTGTTTGAGTTGCCACCCGCCTGATTAACCAAAGGAATCACTATGAGCAAGATCACCCGTGTAAACGTCGGTAAGCGACTTTCAGATATGGCCGTTCACAATGGCGTGGCCTACCTGGCAGGTCAGGTGGCTGACGATACGACCCAAGACATTACGGGTCAGACGACCCAAATTTTGGCGGTCATTGACAAATTGCTGGCAACGGCTGGCTCGGACAAGACCAAGATTCTGATGGCTCAGATTTTCGTGGCAAACATGAAAGAATTCGACGGTATGAACAAAGCGTGGGACGCTTGGGTGGCTGATGGCCATGCCCCTCCGCGCGCCACGATTGAAGCGCGCTTGGCCAGTGCGGACTACAAAGTTGAAATCGTGGTGACTGCCGCGATTTAACTTGCTATTTTGCCTACGCAGCTCACCGATTCTGCGCTCGAGCCCCTGGTCGCGGGTTTAACTCCAGACGACCAGGAGCAGGTGCGTCAGACGGCACGCTGGGCGTGTGCGCGTCTCGCCACCCTGCACAATGCGGTGGGCGAGACACATATCGAACACGCACTGGGCTCAGCCCAGATTTTGTCGGATATGCAGGCCGATGCAGCCACGCGCTGTGCGGCTTTACTAATCGGTGTGTCAGAGGACCCGGCCGCGGAACCGCAGCGCGCGTCCAGCCCTGATGTGCCGACGGCTCCCGCCTCAGCCGAAGTGGCCCGCTTAGTGCAGGGCACACGTGCCTTGCTGCGCCTAGGTTCGATCGCCAAAGGGGCGAGCGACACCGCGGTCGATCCGATGGCCCAAAAAGAAATGTTGCGCAAGATGCTGTTAGCGATGGCCGCTGATTTGCGCATTGTGTTGATCCGATTGGCGTCTAGGTTGCAGACCTTGCGCTGGCACGCGTCGAGTAAGGTCGCCTGTGATCCCTTGCTTGCGACCGAGACACTTGATCTTTACACCCCGTTGGCGAATCGTTTAGGTATTTGGCAAATTAAGTGGGAAATGGAGGATCTGGCCTTTCGCTTTACTGACCCAACACGCTACAAAGACATCGCCCGCCTACTTGAAGAAAAACGCGTCGAACGTGAAGCCTTTATCGCGCGCGCGGTCGAAGAATTGAATACTGCCCTGCGTACATTAGGTGTGGTGGCGCAGGTCAGTGGAAGGCCCAAACACATCTACAGCATCTACAACAAGATGCGGCTGAAGCATTTGGATTTTTCAAAGCTGTTTGATGTGCGTGCGTTACGCATCATTGTGCAAAACGAGCGAGACTGTTACACCGCGTTAGGCTTGGTGCATGAGCGGTGGGTGCCGGTCTCCGATGAGTTCGATGACTATATCTCGCGTCCCAAGCCCAATGGCTATCGGTCCTTGCACACCGTTGTTGCAGACGAGGCTGGGCGTCCCTTCGAGGTGCAGATCCGTACGCAGTCCATGCACGAGTTTGCGGAGTACGGGATGGCTGCACACTGGCGTTACAAAGAGGGGGGTGCCAAAGGCGGTCAAGCGCCCGCCACCTCGAGTGCACTTGAGTACGACAAGCAGCTCGCCTGGATGCGACAACTGCTTGCCTGGAATACCGAGGCGGGCAATCGGTCAACCAGCACGACCACTGCCCGCACGCAGCGCCAGGCGGAAGAACGTATCTATGTCTTGTCCCCGCAAGCCCGCGTCATTGAGTTGCCTGCAGGCGCGACGGCCGTAGATTTTGCTTACCACTTGCATACGGATTTGGGTCACCGTTGCCGCGGCGCGCGCATTGATGGGCAGATGGTGCCTTTGCAAACGCAGTTACAAACGGGACAGACGATCGAGATCGTCACGACAAAGTCCGGTGGCCCCTCGCGCGACTGGTTGAACCTGCAATTGGGATTTCTTGCGAGCCCAAGAGCGCGCGCCAAGGTGCGTGCTTGGTTCAATGCAATCGAGTTACAACAACGTACCGTGCAGGGCCAGGCACTGGTCGAAAAAGAGCTTCAACGACTCGGTAAAACGGCTGTGAACCTAGAGCAGCTTGCTCAGCAACTGGGTTTTGCACACGCCGAAGATCTGTATGTGGCGGCTGCCAAGGAAGAATTTAGTCTTCGCCAAATTGACACGGTGTTTCAGCCAGCCGTCCCCGAGCAAGAGCTGCGTCCTGAATCCCTGGTGTCGCACAGCGCGCGCGCCGAAAGCGCAACGCAGACCGGAAAGAGTGGGGTGCTCGTGGTCGGCGTGGGGTCCTTGATGACGCAGCTGGCGCGCTGTTGCCGCCCAGCGCCCCCAGACCAGATTACTGGCTTTGTGACCCGGGGGCGGGGCGTATCGATTCACCGCGCGGACTGTGCGAGTTTCTCGACCCTGGCGGCGCGGCAACCCGAACGGGTGATCGAAGTGGCTTGGGGGGGTAACGTGGTTGGGACAGTCTATCCGGTAGACCTAAGCGTTCAGGCCCAGGATCGCTCTGGCTTGTTGCGTGATCTCTCTGAGGTTTTTGCGCGCTTGCGGCTGAATGTGATTGCTGTGAACACGCAAAGTAAGGCTTCGATGGCCTATATGGCGTTTACGGTGGAGGTGCACGATGGCGCTGAGTTGCAGCGCGCATTGTCCGCGCTTACGGAGGTGACGGGTGTTCTGACGGCACATCGCCGGTAAATTCAGACTTGTAGCCATCCCGACACTTGAGTTTTAAGGGATTTTGCGCGTTTTTTCCCAGCACACACTGCTAAAATCAACCTGTTTGAATCGCTACACGCTGATGCTGAGCATATTGTTGCTCGCGCAGGGCGGTTCGCCCCGGAGATACGGTCTTGAAACCCTACGACTTCCCCGACGCAAAAGGACATTTTGGTCCCTACGGTGGTGTGTTCGCCGCCGAGACACTGATGCAGGCGATTGAAGAATTGCGTCTGTCTTACGACAAATACCGGAATGATCCAGACTTTCTGGCTGAATTTGAATACGAACTGAAGCACTTTGTGGGTCGCCCCACCCCGGTCTATCACGCACGGCGTTGGTCCGAAGAGCTCGGGGGCGCGCAAATTTGGTTCAAGCGCGAAGACTTAAACCACACGGGTGCTCACAAAATCAACAACAGCCTCGGTCAGGCGTTGTTGGCGCGGCGTATGGGTAAAAAACGCATCATCGCTGAAACCGGTGCGGGCCAGCACGGCGTGGCGACCGCAACAGTCTGCGCGCGCTACGGGATGGAGTGTGTGGTGTACATGGGGATTGATGATGTCAAGCGCCAGTCGCCCAACGTGTTCAGAATGAAGTTGCTCGGGGCGACCGTGGTTCCCGTCGAATCGGGTTCCCGCACGCTTAAAGACGCGCTCAACGAGGCGATGCGTGATTGGGTGACCAACGTTGACAACACGTTCTACATTATCGGCACTGTGGCCGGCCCTCACCCTTATCCGATGATGGTCCGTAACTTCCATTCGGTCATTGGTAAAGAGTCCATTGAGCAAATGCCAATGTATGCCGGCCGTCAGCCTGATTACGTGTTGGCGTGTGTCGGTGGCGGCTCAAATGCCATGGGTATTTTCCACCCCTATATTCCGTACGAGAACACCAAACTTGTTGGCGTTGAGGCCGCAGGTGAAGGGATCTCGACGGGCAAGCACTCCGCATCGTTGATGCATGGCCGAGTGGGCGTGTTGCACGGCAATCGCACCTACGTCTTGCAAGACGAGAATGGCCAAGTCCGCGAAACGCACTCTGTGTCTGCTGGGTTGGATTATCCAGGCGTTGGTCCCGAGCACGCTTGGCTCAAAGACAGTGGCCGCGCGACCTATGAAAGCGTGACAGACGATGAGGCGCTCGCGAGCTTTCATCACTGCTGCCAGATCGAGGGCATTATCCCTGCGCTTGAAACATCACATGCGCTTGCCTACGCTGCAAAGCTTGCCCCGACGCTATCCAAGGACAAGGTGATTTTGGTCAATCTGTCCGGACGCGGCGATAAAGATATCAACACCGTTGCACAGCGCGCAGGCATGGTGCTTTAAAAAGTTTGAAAGGTTTGAATACAACACATGGCCACACCTACTGATCGCATTGCCGCAGCGTTTGCGCGTGCCGCCCAAGACAAGCGGGCGGCGCTGATCCCCTACATTGCTGCGGGTAATCCTTTGCCTGCAACGACGGTGCCCTTAATGCACGCCTTGGTGAAAGCCGGTGCGGATGTGATCGAACTCGGCATTCCCTTCTCCGATCCGATGGCTGATGGCCCGGTCATTCAGCGTGCTGCGGAGCATGCGATTGCGCAAGGAATTGGACTCAAGCATGTATTGGCGATGGTTGCCGAATTTCGCAAGCAAGATACGGTCACGCCTATCGTTTTAATGGGTTATGCCAATCCCATTGAAAATATTGGGCAACAAGCGTTCGCTGAGCAAGCAGAGCTCGCCGGTGTGGATGGTTTGTTGACAGTGGATTATCCGCCCGAGGAAATCGGCGCGTTTCTCACCTTGTTAGGCAAGCATCATATTGCACCGATCTTTTTGTTGGCGCCGACCTCGACTGAGGCGCGCATCCAGGCTGTTGGCAAGATTGCGCGTGGTTATGTCTACTATGTGTCACTCAATGGCGTCACGGGCGCCGGCAATTTGGATACCGCTGATGTCGCGAGCCGGCTCAAGGGAATCCGCAAGCATGTCTCTTTGCCGGTCGGTGTGGGGTTTGGTATCAGCGATGCCCAGAGCGCACAGCGCATTAGCTTGGTGGCTGATGCGGTCGTGATTGGTAGTAAGTTGATTGACACCATGACCAAGGCGTGTGCAGGTTTACCTGTCGCTGAACAATCTCAGGCGGCCATCACCGCAGGCGCAGATTGGCTTGGACATATTCGGCAGGCGATGAATGTGGCACGCACCGCATCGCAGGCTGCTGGACAAACAAAATGAGCTGGCTTGGTAAACTCATCCCACCTCGTATCAATAAAACCCAAACGCCGGAAGCGACAACTAAACGTGTCCCTGAGGGGCTGTGGGTCAAGTGCCCCTCTTGCGAGTCTGTCCTGTACAACGAGGATCTGGCAGCGAACCTGCATGTGTGTCCTAAATGTGATCATCACATGCGCTTGGGCTCTCGCGCGCGCATCGAATCTTTGCTGGACATCGAAGGCCGCGTAGAAATCGGATCCAACACGCGGTCGATGGATCCGCTTAAATTTAAAGATTCGCGCAAATACCCTGAGCGTATTCAGGAAGCGGTGCGTCAAACCGGCGAGACCGATGCTCTCGTTGTCGTGAGTGGTGCAATCCGCAGTGTTCCCTGCGTGCTGGCTTGTTTTGAATTTGAATTCATGGGCGGCTCGATGGGTTCAGTGGTCGGCGAGCGCTTTGTGCAAGGCGTGCAAGCTGCAATCAAACAGCGTGTGCCGTTTATTTGCGTTGCAGCCTCGGGCGGCGCGCGTATGCAAGAGAGCTTGTTCTCTTTGATGCAGATGGCAAAAACCAACGCAATGCTTGTTCAGTTGGCGCAAGCCAAACTGCCCTTCATCAGTGTGCTGACCGATCCAACCATGGGTGGCGTCTCTGCGAGCTTCGCCTTCATGGGCGATGTGGTGATTGGCGAGCCCAAGGCGTTGATTGGTTTTGCAGGGCCGCGTGTGATCGAACAAACCGTACGTGAAAAACTTCCCGAAGGCTTTCAGCGATCAGAGTTCTTGCAGCAAAAAGGTGCGATCGATATGGTGCTCGATCGCCGCCAGTTGCGTGAAGAGCTCGCTCGTCTGATGGCGATCATGACGAACCAAGCTGCGGACGTCGTCGCGGCATAACGAAGAGCTGGCCTCGTGTGAGGCTGAGATTGCGCGACATAAAAAAGAGCCCTGATGAACATCATCAGGGCTCTTTTACTTTCATGCCCGCAGCCGTGGCCGCAGGACCGGCTCGCGTCGTCTAGACGCGTGTCTCAACTTGCACGAGCGGTTCGTTTGATACGACCGCTGCAGGCTTGCGTGCTCGTCCGAGCTGTAGCGGTACGACGACCTGGTTTGCCATGGCTGTTGCAACCCGTGCCTGATCGCTTTCAATCCATTGCAGACCAGCAGATTGCACAATCGCATGCAAGGCCGCTGTATCAAGCGCTGGGGTGATGATCGGCTGTGGGGCAACAGGTGCTGCAACAGCTACTTGCACTGGCGCAGCAACCGGAGCCGGAGCCGGAGCAACGACAGGTGAAGCGGTTTGCTCGATTATCTGAGGTGCTGCCACCGGCGCTGGTGCAATCGACGGCGCTGCTAAGGGTGTCGGTGCAGGTGCCGCTGCGGGTGTAGGCGCTGCAGATGCAGGAGCTACAGCGCTAGCAGGTTCGACGTATTGCATTGGCGCGTTTGAAAGCCCCGGTGTGGACGTATGTCCAAAGTTACGATCGTCTTGCTGAGTAAGCTGCGGCGCTGGCGTGGCATGCGTTTGAATAGGCGCACTGTCTGCCTGTTGCATCGGTGCGCTTTGATCCTGACCATCGTTCTCGAACGTTGAGCCTTCATCTTGTCCACGACGTCCACGACGGCTGCGACGACGACGGCGTTTGCGTTCTGGATCAGACTGGTCGCCATCCTCATCGTTGTAGCCCGTTGCCGGTACGCCTTGCTGCAGATTGTTTTGCTCGTCAGAGGTTGTGGCGTGGTTGCCTGTGGGGCGAGGCCCTTGTGGCGCACGACGTTCGCTCTGTTGCGCAGTACCTTCAGCTTGTTGGCCGTCAACATCAGATTGCTCATTGCGTGTATCCAGACCTTCATCACGACGATTGCGACCGCCGCGACGACGATTGCGCCCGCCATTACGGCCGTTATCATCACCGCCTTGCTCGTTGCCTTCTGCCCGCGGCGCTTGCGCGCTACGTTCATCGTCACGCGCCGGACGACGAGTGTCCTGCTGTCCACCACCAGTCTCATTGCCGCCAGTGCGCCCATCGCCACGCGCTTCGTTGCGATTGTCTGGACGACGTCCACGACCGCCGCGGTTTCCGCCACGACGATCATTTTGGCCATTGCGGCCGCGTTGCTCGCGCGACTCCGAAGGTTTGACTTCTTCGGCCTTCTTCTCTGTTGAAGAGCCACCCGATAGCCAACCAAACAATCGCTTGAAGAAACCAGGTGAGGCCTCTGAAGCCTCCGCTTTTTTGGCGGATGTGGAGGAGACGGGCGCAGGTTGTGCAGGTGTAATACCTTTCACCAGCGCCTCTGGCTTGGACTTAACTTCTTGCTCTTTCGGCGCCCAGCTCATGTCAGTCGACGGAGCATCGACTAACTCGAAGCTCGTTTTGATATCTTCCAAGCGTGGGTCGTCATGACGCAAGCGTTCGATGTGATGGTGCGGCGTTTCGAGATGGCGATTGGGGATCAGAATCAAGTTGACCTTGAGTCGTGATTCGATCTTTGTAATGTCTGAACGCTTTTCATTTAGCAGGAAAGTCGCGACATCGACGGGCACTTGTGCGTGCACGGCCGCTGTGTTTTCTTTCATGGCTTCTTCTTGCAGCAGTCGCAGTACTTGTAGCGCACTGGATTCTGCATCTCGGATCACGCCGGTGCCGTTACAGCGTGGGCAAGTGATGTGCGAGCCTTCGTTGAGGGCGGGACGCAGACGCTGACGCGAGAGTTCCATCAAGCCAAAGCGTGAAATCTTCCCCATTTGGACGCGGGCACGGTCAAAGTGCAACGCATCACGCAAACGATTTTCGACCGCGCGTTGGTTTTTGGTGTCTTCCATGTCGATAAAGTCGATCACGATCAGACCACCGAGGTCGCGCAGACGCAATTGGCGGGCGACTTCGTCGGCGGCTTCTTGGTTCGTACGAAGTGCGGTTTCTTCGATGTCGGCACCGCGTGTGGCACGCGCGGAGTTCACGTCCACCGCGACGAGCGCTTCCGTGTGATCAATCACAACCGATCCGCCTGAAGGCAGATCCACGGTGCGTGAGTACGCAGTTTCGATCTGGTGCTCGATCTGGAAGCGCGAGAACAAGGGGACGTCATCGCGATAGCGTTTGACGCGCTCAACGTTATCCGGCATCACCACGCTCATAAATGCGGTCGCTTGGTCAGCGATATCGTCCGTGTCGATCAGGATTTCGCCAATATCTGGCGAGAAGTAATCACGGATGGCCCGGATGACCAGACTGGATTCAAGATAAATCAGAATGGGCGCAGGGTTGTCCTTGGCGGCACCATCGATGGCAGTCCAGAGCTGCATCAAGTAGGACATATCCCACTGGAGCTCTTCGGCGTTGCGACCAATCCCGGCGGTGCGAGCAATAATGCTCATGCCTGGGGGAATGGTGAGCTGGTCCATCGCTTCGCGCAGTTCTTGACGCTCTTCGCCCTCGACGCGGCGTGACACACCGCCGCCGCGTGGGTTATTCGGCATCAGAACCAAATAACGGCCTGCCAACGAAATGAAGGTGGTTAGGGCAGCACCCTTGTTGCCACGCTCTTCTTTTTCGACCTGAACGATGAGTTCTTGGCCTTCGTGCAGCGCGTCTTGAATGCGTGCAGTCCGGACATCGACGCCTTCTTTGAAATACGTACGCGCCACTTCTTTGAAGGGTAGAAAACCGTGGCGGTCTTCGCCGTAGTTAACGAAACAGGCTTCAAGGCCAGGTTCAATGCGGGTAATGACGCCTTTGTAAATATTGCCTTTACGCTGTTCGCGGCCGGCGATTTCGATATCGAGGTCGATGAGTTTTTGTCCATCGACGATCGCAACGCGTAGTTCTTCTTGGTGCGTTGCATTAAATAACATGCGCTTCATGAGAGGTTTCTCCATTTAAATGGCGCGCCGTACCACGGCGCGCAGCCACGCGCTACTGGCTGCGAAACACTGAATCAAGGAAGCGAGCACACACCCAAGAGGCGCGCGCGAAGAAAAGGTCTTTAGACCAGCACGTTGCGCCTATAGGCGCGGGGTTCATTCAGCAGAGAGGTCAGGGTCACGGTAGTGGTTGACATAAAATGATGCTGAGAACATCAGGCGGGTAAGTTTCGCACGCCTGGTGCAGGGATTAGGACGGATTCTTGCTCTTTTGATCAGTATCGCGCGCGACGCGAGGGGCACACACTTGGGGCGCGGGCGAAACGTAAAAACGTCGCAACAGCGCGCATAAAGCGCATCCCGGTCTTGTCGGCGACCAGTAGCCCGAAGGAATCAGGAAGGCAAGCGGTACAATGCAGTCCGCAATCCAGACGGAGACGCGAAAATTCGATGCATCTCAACGCTTTAGGACGCAAGAGGGCGTCTTGACCACGCTTTCTTAACCCCTTTAAGGCTTGCTCGATTATAAGCCGCTTTTGGCCATGCGCAAAGAATCCTCAGTTTTGACCCCGACATCACCTAAAGTCAGCGCGCCGCAGGCACCGGCCGTTCGACTGGTTGAGGTCACCGAAGAGAACGATGGGCAGCGTTTGGATAACTTCCTGATGCGGCTGTGCAAAGGTGTGCCCAAAAGCCATATTTACAAGGCAGTGCGTGGTGGAGAAGTGAGGGTGAATAAGGGGCGAGCGGCGCCCGACGCTCGTATTCACATCGGGGATATTGTGCGGATTCCTCCGATTCGTGTCCCCACGCCCGATGAGAAGCGCATTGTTCCTGGGTCAGAATTCCCGATCGTGTTTGAGGACGAAGGCCTGCTGGTGATCGATAAGCCAGCGGGTACCGCCGTTCATGGTGGAAGTGGGGTGTCATTTGGCGTAATCGAGGCGCTTCGTGCGGCACGGCCTGAGGCGCGTTTTCTGGAGCTTGCCCATCGACTCGATCGTGATACCTCGGGCTTACTGCTCATTGCCAAAAAGAGAAATGTCTTATTGTCCTTGCATGAAATGTTCCGTGAGAGCAAGGGAAGTAAGCATTATTTAGCCTTGATCGAGGGCGATTGGGTGAATGCGCGGCAGCATATTCGGCTGCCTCTTACCAAATGGACTACACAAACGGGCGAGCGGCGTGTCAAAGTTGAGGCCGACGGTCAGGTGTCGCACACGATCGTGAGCGCGCAAAAGCGTTTTAATGGCTACAGCTTGGTCGATGCCGAGTTGCGTACCGGACGCACCCATCAGATTCGAGTGCATCTCGCCTCAACGGGGTTTCCCATTGTGGGCGATGACAAATATGGGCGCGACGAGACGCGCGCTAAATTCGTGAAGCTTGGGTTCAATAGAATGTTTTTACATGCACACCGCTTGGATATTCCCCACCCCCTGACGCAGGAGCCCCTCGCCCTGGTCGCGCCGCTCCCTGCGGCCTGCGTAGCAATCTTGCAAAAGTTGGAGCAGCAATGAGGCCTTATTCGGTCATTGTGTTTGATTGGGACGGCACGCTGATGGATTCAACGCACAGCATTGTGTCCGCGATTCAGGGAGCGTGCCGTGATCTCGAGCTCAACGTCCCCACAGCGGCCGAGGCGGCTTGGGTCATTGGCTTGTCCTTAGAGCCCGCGCTGCGTCGCGCGGTACCTGATCTGACGAAGTCGTTAGAGCCGTTGTTTCTCGAGCGCTATCGCCATCATTATCTCTCGCGCGATACGCAGTTAAAGCTGTTTGATGGCGTCCCTGAGATGTTGACCGCGTTGCAGGCTGCGGGTGCTCGCTTGGCCGTGGCAACGGGTAAGAGCCGTGTTGGCTTGAATCGTGCCCTCACGGCAACCTCTTTGCATGCGGCCTTTGAAGCGACGCGTACAGCCGATGAGACGTTTGGCAAACCGCATCCTGGTATGTTGTTTGAGTTGATGGATGAGATGGTTGTTGAGCCACATCGGGTTGTCATGGTGGGTGATACCTCTCATGATTTGCAGATGGCGGCGAATGCTGGTGTGCACGGTCTGGGGGTCTCCTACGGCGCGCATCCCGCCGATGAGCTACGCGCCTGTCCCCACCATGCGAT
>CAJBTJ010000410.1 GCA_903958565.1 uncultured beta proteobacterium | reverse complement strand
CTACAGACGGTATTGAGGTGCGCCCATACGATTCAGTCGCCAGTGAGTTGGCCAAGCTGCCGCTTCAAGACACGGTGCTGTTTGATCCGGCGCGTACGACCTGCGCGTTGATCGATCGGATCGTCGCAAATACGGTGCGCTCGATTAACCCAAGCACGTTCTTTAAGTCACAAAAGTCCGAACATGAACTGCAGCATGTGCGTCGCGTGATGGAACAAGATGGCGCTGCCCTATGTGCCTTTTTTGCGTGGCTCGAGCAAGCAATTGTTTGTGCTGAGGACACCGTACTGAATGAGCTGATGGTGGATGATCGCTTAACCGATCTAAGGGCGCAGCAACCAGGCTTTGTGTCGCGCAGCTTTGGCACGATCGCCGCCTTTAATGCGAATGGGGCCATGCCGCACTACCGGGCGACTCAGCAGTCCCATGCACGTATACAGGGTGATGGCTTGTTGCTGATCGATTCCGGGGGGCAGTATCTGGGTGGGACAACCGACATCACCCGGGTGGTGCCAGTTGGCCAAGTGAGCCCAGAGCAAAAGTCAGATTACACCGCGGTGCTGAGAGCCATGATTGCCTTGTCGCGTCTGCGTTTCCCGCGTGGCGTGGCCTCGCCGATGCTCGATGCGGTTGCGCGGGCCCCGCTCTGGGAGCGGCTGGTGGAATACGGTCACGGGACGGGGCACGGAGTAGGCTACTACCTGAACGTGCACGAAGGGCCTCAAGTTATTTCCTATCGTGCGGCTCCTGCCCCGCACACAGCCATGCAGCCCGGCATGATCACCTCTAATGAGCCTGGCCTGTATCGCCCAGGCCGCTGGGGTATCCGTATCGAGAACCTAGTGTGTAATCAGGTGGCTGGGACTTCTGAGTTCGGGGAGTTTTTGCAGTTCGAGACTCTGACTTTGTGCCCAATTGACGCCCGTTGTATTGATGTAGCCCAAATGCGTCCGGATGAACTGGCCTGGCTCGATGCGTATCACGCGGAAGTCCGGAGCCGACTTGCGCCAAACGTCAGTGGTGCCGCATTGGAATGGTTGTTGCAGCGCACCAAGCCTTTGGGCGGGTATAATCCAAATTTCCCGCATGCGCCCCATTAAACTGGGCGTTAATCACATGACCAAATTCGTATTTGTCACAGGTGGTGTGGTGTCCTCGCTAGGTAAGGGCATTGCCGCCGCGTCTTTGGCCGCCATCCTCGAATCGCGTGGCCTGCAGGTCACCCTGCTCAAACTTGATCCCTACATTAACGTCGATCCGGGCACCATGAGCCCGTTTCAGCATGGTGAAGTGTTCGTCACCGAAGACGGCGCTGAAACCGATCTTGACCTTGGCCACTACGAGCGCTTTATCTCGTCCAAGATGCGTAAAGTGAATAACTTCACGACAGGTCAAATTTATGAATCGGTCCTACGCAAAGAGCGTCGCGGCGAATACTTAGGTAAAACCGTTCAGGTCATTCCCCACATCACCAACGAAATACAAGAGTTCATTACCCGTGGTGCTGATCAGTCTTGGGATGGTGCAACCGATGTAGCGATTGTTGAAATCGGTGGCACGGTAGGCGATATCGAGTCACTGCCATTCCTCGAGGCCGCACGTCAGATGAGTCTGCGACTCGGGCGTAACAATGCGGCGTTTATTCACCTCACGCTGGTGCCCTTTATTGCCTCGGCCGGTGAGCTAAAGACCAAGCCAACACAGCACTCGGTACAAAAACTTCGCGAAATCGGCATTATTCCCCATGCGTTGCTCTGCCGAGCTGACCGACCTATCCCCGACGAAGAGCGCGCCAAGATCTCTTTGTTCTCAAACGTGCCGCTTGATGCGGTCATCTCAGTTTGGGACTCAGATTCTATTTACAAAATTCCGTCCATGTTGCACAAGCAAGGCCTAGACAATCTCGTTTGTGAGGCGCTGAACTTAAACCCGCCTGCCGCAGACTTGTCGATGTGGGACAAGTTGGTATATTCGCTAGAGCATCCTGAGCACGAAGTCCGGATCGCAATGGTGGGCAAATATGTCGACCTGACAGAGTCCTATAAGTCCTTGACTGAGGCATTGATCCACGCTGGCATCCATACCAAGTCGCGAGTCAAGGTTGAATATATTGATTCTGAAAACATAGAGCAGCATGGTGTGAGTGTGCTCAAGCCTTTTGATGCCATTCTGGTGCCAGGCGGCTTTGGTAAGCGCGGCACCGAAGGTAAGATCGCCGCAATTCGTTATGCGCGTGAGTACAACGTCCCCTATCTTGGTATCTGTCTGGGGATGCAGTTGGCTGTGATTGAGTTTGCACGCCATGTCGCGGGTTTGACCAACGCTAACAGTACCGAGTTTGATCCAGTCTCGCCGCACCCAGTCGTGGCATTGATTACAGAGTGGTTGGATCGAGAAGGGCGTATTGAAAAGCGCGATGAGCAATCCGATTTGGGTGGCACCATGCGTAAAGGTGCGCAAAAATGTCCAGTCAAACCGGATACGTTGGCCAGTAAGATTTACGGTCCGCAGGTCAATGAGCGCCATCGCCATCGTTTTGAGGTCAATAACGTTTACGTCCCGCGTCTCGAAGAGGCCGGTTTGGTGATTAGTGCCAGAACGCCAACTGAAAACCTACCTGAAATGATGGAACTTCCCAACCATCCTTGGTTCGTGGGTGTGCAGTTTCACCCAGAGTTCACATCCACGCCGCGTGATGGCCATCCGCTGTTCACTAGCTATATTCAAGCGGCCTTGGCGCATCAGACACAACGCAAAGGGTCCTGATGAAGCTGTGCGGATTTGACATCGGTCTGGAGAAACCTTTTTTTCTGATCGCAGGTCCCTGTGTGATCGAGTCTCGGCAGATGGCGTTTGACACGGCGGGACAGTTACTTGAAATCACCAAGGCATTGGGGATCCCGTTTATTTATAAAAGCTCGTTTGATAAAGCGAATCGCAGCTCCGGTACCTCGTACCGCGGGCCGGGCATGGATGAGGGCTTGCAGATCTTGGCCGATGTACGCGCCACGTTAAAGGTGCCAGTGCTCACCGACGTGCACGATAAAGACCAAGTGGCTGCAGTGGCCGCGATCGTTGATGTATTGCAGACGCCAGCATTCTTGTGTCGACAAACCGATTTTATTGAGGCCTGTGCCGCGAGCGGTAAGCCAGTCAATATTAAAAAAGGACAATTTCTTGCACCCCATGACATGGTGCAAGTTGTCAACAAAGCCCGCCATGCCGCGCGCGCGGCGGGTGTTGCCGAAGACATCATGGTGTGCGAGCGCGGCGTTTCTTTCGGATATAACAATCTTGTCTCCGATATGCGTTCACTGGCGATCATGCGCGAAACCCAATGTCCCGTGGTGTTTGACGCGACACATTCGGTTCAGCTGCCTGGCGGTCAGGGTAGCTCGTCAGGTGGACAGAGAGAGTTTGTGCCAGTCTTGGCGCGAGCAGCCGTGGCAGCAGGGGTGAGCGGTCTTTTTATGGAAACGCACCCGGACCCGTCCAAAGCATTGTCCGATGGGCCAAACGCCGTGCCGCTTGCGAAAATGAAAGCGCTGCTCGAGACGTTGTTAGACATTGATCGCGTGGTCAAGCGAAATGGGTTTTTAGAAACCCAGTTTGCTTAGTGCTACTCGCCAAGCTTAATTTGCAAAACTATTGAATATTCTTATCTTTCAGGAACTAGAGAAATGAGTGCAATCGTAGATATCATTGGTCGTGAAATCCTTGATTCGCGCGGCAACCCGACAGTTGAGTGCGATGTCTTGCTTGAGTCGGGTGCCATGGGCCGTGCGGCAGTGCCTTCGGGCGCTTCGACCGGTAGCCGTGAGGCGATCGAATTGCGTGACGGTGATAAGTCTCGCTACCTAGGCAAAGGTGTCTTGCGTGCGGTTGAAAACCTTAATACCGAAGTGTCTGAAGCCTTGATGGGTTTGGACGCTCAAGAGCAGACTTTTCTTGACCGCACGCTCATTGAGTTGGACGGCACCGAAGGCAAATCGCGCTTGGGGGCGAATGCCATCTTGGCCGCTAGTATGGCTGTAGCCCGCGCTGCAGCCGACGAATCCGGTCTATCTCTTTATCGCTATTTTGGTGGCAGTGGCCCGATGAGCATGCCTGTGCCGATGATGAACGTTATCAATGGCGGCGCACACGCTAACAACACGCTTGATATGCAAGAGTTGATGATCTTGCCGATTGGGGCGACCAGCTTTCGCGAAGCGCTGCGCATGGGCGCTGAAACATTCCATGCACTCAAGAAAATCATCAACGATCAGGGTATGTCGACCGCCGTCGGTGACGAAGGCGGCTTTGCGCCCAACGTGCCTAATCACGAAGCGGCTATTCAACTGATTTTGCGTGCGATTGAAAGCGCGGGTTACGAGCCTGGTACTCAAATTGCGCTCGG
>CAJBTJ010000409.1 GCA_903958565.1 uncultured beta proteobacterium | reverse complement strand
TATTGACTGCAATAATGACATTGGCTCTGGCAAACGCTTATCCCGTTGCGACGCTAGTGTTGCAGGGTGTCGCGCAGCCTGCTTCATTTTTTGATGCTGTTGTCATTACTTGGCAAACGGGTTACCCAGAGGTCGCGTTGCTGACATTTGCCGCTGGCTTCTTGTTGCCAATGCTCCATCTTGGTTTGCTGGCCTGGATGCTTTGCTGGCTCGTGCTGGGCAGACTGCCTCCTCACTTTGATCGCCTACTTGATTGGCTAGAGCGGATCAAGCCTTGGTGCATGGTTCCGGTGTTTTTAATGGGTGTGCTGGTGTCGGTGGTCAAGCTCGCCGGCCTGGCTACGCTCGTGCCGGGGGTGGGTTTATTTGCAACGGCTGTCGCGGCGGTCTTGATTACTGCTCTTTCGCGCCTTTCTGCCTACAGGTTGAGGACGATGGCGTTTGATGCGGCCTTGCCCGTCAATCCCCCGGATGAGCAAGGCCCGCCATCGCCCGCGCAATTTACGAGAATCTGGGCTTTACTACTCGCCGCGTTGATCTTGTACGTGCCGGCGAATGTATTGCCCATCATGAGCATCGACGCCATCACCGGAGCCTCGGCGCATACGATTATGGGCGGAGTGATCGAGTTGGTGGGGATGGGCTCCTGGGATATTGCACTCGTGGTGTTCATCGCTAGCGTGGTGGTGCCATCATTTAAATTAAGTTGTTTGGCCTGCCTTGTTTGGATGGCGCAACAAAAAAATGGGAGCGCGTTGCGTCGGCGCACGCATCTCTATGCAATGGTTGAATTTATTGGACAGTGGTCCATGTTGGACGTGTTTGTTGTTATTCTTCTTTCCGCAATGGGACGTTTCGGTGCGTTATTGACTATTCAGCCAGGCGCTGGGGCGGTTGCCTTTGGCGCTGTGGTTGTATTGACGATGCTCGCAGCGATGAGTTTTGATCCCCGATTAGCCTGGCGACGGGCTGGCTATCGTAAGCATTTATCCGCTCAAACCTGAAGGAGTCCGGCATGCCGGAGCAGTCGAATTCTGTCTCAGCAAAGCCCTTGCCGCGCGTCGGTCACCGACCAAAGCGCAATCTTGCATGGGTGTGGTTGATTCCTATTGTTGCCGCTTTGGTAGGCGCCTCCATTATCTGGAACACGCTCTCCAAGCGAGGGCCACGGATCACGATCACGTTTCAAAGTGCGGATGGTATTGAGGTAGGTAAAACTCAAATACGTTATCGCAGTGTCGTCATTGGAACGGTTAAGGAAATTCGGCTGAGTGCGAAGCGAGATCGTGTCCTGGTTGACGCCGAGTTGACCAATGACGCAGCAACCTTTGCGCGTGAAGGCACTTCGTTCTGGGTGGTCAAGCCACGTATTGGGTTGGGCGGGGTCTCAGGACTATCGACGCTGATCTCAGGAGCCTATATCGAGGCGGACACTGGAAAATCCCCCGATACAAAGCCTGCCAAGAAAAGTTTCTTGGGCCTTGAGCAACCTCCGCCGATTTCCAGTGATAGGCCAGGCAAGCGCTTTGTGTTACGTGCGCCGGATCTTGGGTCTTTGAGTCCAGGCTCACCAATTTTTTATCGACGTATTCAAGTGGGGCTCGTGACAGGCTACGCCCTAGCCCAAGCGGGCACGGGAGTTGATCTGGAGGTGTTTGTCGACGCACCCTATGACAGCTATGTCGATGCCAGTACTCGGTTCTGGGACGAGAGTGGTTTTGATATCACGTTGTCAACCGACGGGATGCAGATTAATACGCAGTCGCTTGTGTCGATTATCGCTGGAGGCTTGTCTTTTTCCTCCTTCGGCAAAGCGCGCGCGCTTCAAGATGATAAGCATGTGTTCAAACTTTATGATTCGCGTCGATCGGCTGAGTCAGTGCCAGAGGGTGTAGCCATCCCGATTTTGATGCGCTTTGATCAGCCTTCACGTGGGCTAAAAGTTGGAGCGCCGGTTGATTTTCATGGTTTGCACGTTGGTGTCATCAATTCGGTCGCGTTGGATTTAGATATCACGACGCGACAGTTTTTTACTTCAGTCGAGGCGACCTTGTATCCTGAGCGATTGGGTAAGGTGTATACCGATATGAGC
>CAJBTJ010000408.1 GCA_903958565.1 uncultured beta proteobacterium | reverse complement strand
TCCTGAGAACACCATAAACAACGGAGACAATGCATGGATGCTCACGAGTACGACGTTAGTGTTGCTCATGAACCCTGGGCTGGCCTTTTTTTACGGCGGCCTTGTAAAACCGAAAAACATTATCGCTATTCTCCTGTCGACGTTTTTATGCATCGGGCTCGTTACATTACAATGGTTTCTGATTGGTTTTTCCATTGCGTGACGTTTAAGGTGCGCACCCATTCATCGGGAGTCGTGAGTGCACGCGCGACACACAGACGTGTATTGCCTTTTAAGTTCTCAATCAAGCTGGTGAATATGGCTTGATTGCGATAGGGGGTTTCAATCAGCATCTGAGTTTGACGTTGCTTGGAGGAGAAGAGTTCCCATGCTTTGAGTTGTTTGGTGCGTTCACCGGCGTCTACCGGCGCATAACCATGAAAAGCGAAGCGCTGCCCATCCAGTCCGCTGGCCATGAGGCCGAGCAAGATGGATGAAGGGCCTACCCAGGGCTTAACGGTGATGCCCCATTGATGCGCGATGGCGACCGCGCGCGCGCCGGGGTCCGCCACTGCGGGGCATCCCGCCTCGGAGACTAAACCGATTGATACGCCGCTACGCAGTGGTGTCAGCCAGCCTTGCAGTGTGGCGTCGTCTACGCGTGGGGTGAGTTCGTGAATCGTGATGTCTTGCAAAGGATGGGTGAGCGGGGTCAGTTTTAAAAACGCGCGTGCTGTTTTTGCGTTCTCCGCAATGTATGTGTTGAGTTGACCGGCTAGCGCTTGCGCCTCGTGAGGCAACCAGTCGTTGATAGGCGCCTCACCCAAGCCAACAGGGATGAGGTGCAGTACTCCGCGAGAGGCGTCGGTGGTCGGGGTGGGTTCAGCAGGCATATGCTTTTATACCTTGGCGTGTTCGAGTGGGTCGAGTCCGACTTCGCAGAGCATGCGTGTCAGCGCAATCAAGGGCAACCCGATAATGGCAGTGGGGTCGCTGCTGTCCATGCGTTCCATCAAGGCGATACCGAGACATTCGGCTTTAGCGCTGCCTGCGGTATCACTCGGTTGATCGATTTGCACGTAGCGCTGGATCGCGCTTGCGGTGAGTGTGCGAAAGACACAGGTTGTCGGCACATCCATACTTTTACAGTAGCTTGGCCCGAGCATCACCGTGAGCGCACTGTGAAACACCACAGTTTGGCCTGAAAGCCTGGCGAGTTGCAGCTGCGCAGCGCTGAGGCTTCCGGGCTTGCCGATGATCTGACCCGCCAGCGATGCAGCCTGATCGGCTCCGATCACAATCGCTCCAGGATGCTGCTGCGCAACGGTTTGTGCCTTCAGAATCGACAAACGCAAGGCCAGAGCAGCGACCGTTTCACCTGGTTTCGGCGACTCATCGACTTCTGGCGATATACAGGAAAAAGGAATTTTTAGTCTTAACAGTAATTCTCGCCGATAAACAGAGCTTGAGGCGAGGATAAGAGGTGGGGTCACAGTGGATTTTCGTGAAGGTGGAAATTGACGATCTAGGCACAAACACGCTATTATCTCTTGCTTTGCTGCTTTTTTGCTGCGGGGCTTGCATGTCTGTTGATTCGGTGTTCCGGCTGTCCGTGCCACCGGTTGTGGATGCGTTTGATTTTGCACGCCGTGGGCAGGTCTTAAGCGGTGCGTTTAGCGTTCATCGCCTACAGCGCTTGCTCGAAGGCTTAGCAGAGCAGCCGATAGGCGAAGTCGCTGAGCTTTCTGTGGCACCTGCCATGCCCGGAGTGGTTCGCTATGCCATCCAAGGGCGGGTCACCAAAGACGACACATCGCAGTTGGTCGTGCAGGTTCAGGCAAATTTAGTACTGGAGTGTCAGCGCTGTTTAGAACCGCTGATTCTTCCAATAGATCGTACAACCGTGTTTGAATTGGTGCGGCGCGAGTCAGATCTCTCGGACGATGAGCCCGATGAAGACGATCTCGATGCCCCAGAGCAAATTGTTGGTTCGCCCAAGTTTGACTTGAGTGAATTGTTAGAAGATGAACTGATTTTAGAAGTGCCCTACGTGCCGCGCCACACTCAGTGTCCGGGATCGGCGGAATTAGATGCGCAAGCAGATGAAATCGCCAGTAGAGAAGAGCCCCCTTCGCCTTTTGCGGTGCTGGGTCAGCTCAAAAAAGGTAAGTAGTTGTTTTTTAGATGGTTGGCGTACAATTCGTCGATCCACAGGAGTTGTCATGGCTGTTCAGCAAAACAAAAAATCCCCGTCCAAGCGCGGTATGCATCGTTCGCACGACTTTATCGTCAATCCGTCAACGGCTGTAGAGCCCACCACGGGTGAGCAACATCTGCGTCACCACATCAGCCCAACGGGCTTCTATCGTGGTCGCAAAGTTCTCAAGACCAAGACTGACGAATAATCGCGGTTGACGGGCTTATCTCGTCCAAGCGCTGCGTCGCACTGACACGTGGCTTCCGTTATTCGCATCGCGATCGATTGCATGGGCGGTGACGCGGGTATCCCCGTCACAGTGCCAGCAGCGTTCGCTTTCGCGCAACGCTTTCCCGACACACAGTTGCTGCTCGTGGGTTTGCCCCACGAACTCGCACAGGCCGTGGACGCTGCAAAAAAAGATTTTCCCAACCTTGCTGCAGCAAGGTTTCCCATCATCGCCGCCTCTGAGGTGGTGACGATGGGCGACTCCGTTGAAGTCGCGCTGCGTCGTAAAAAAGACTCTTCAATGCGCGTCGCCGCCCAAACCGTTAAAGATGGCCTGGCCGATGCGTGCGTCTCTGCAGGCAATACGGGGGCGTGGATGGCGATCTCGCGCTATGTACTCAAGACACTTGATGGCATTGATCGGCCTGCCATTGCAACGGCCTTGCCTAACCAGCAGGGTGGGGCAACGACTATGTTGGATCTCGGTGCCAACGTTGACTGCACGGCCGAACACTTATTGCAGTTTGCCCTGATGGGCGCCGCGTTGGCGCAAATCGGTATTGAAGGGCGCTCGCCGTCGGTTGGGTTGCTTAATATTGGCGAAGAGCTGATTAAGGGTAATGAAGTCGTCAAACAGGCTGCCGATTTATTGCGCCAAAGCACCTTGAATTTCTACGGAAACGTGGAAGGTGACGATATTTACAAAGGCACGGTTGATGTCGTTGTGTGTGATGGCTTTGTAGGCAACGTTGCACTCAAGGCCTCCGAGGGGCTGGCGCGTATGATGTCTATCATCGTACGTGACGAGTTCAATCGCTCTTGGCTGACAAAACTCATTGGTCTGATTGCGATGCCGGTGCTCAACCGTTTTCGTAAGCGTGTAGATAATCGACAATACAATGGCGCGACCTTGCTAGGTTTGCGTGGTGTGGTGATAAAGAGTCACGGCTCTGCTGACCAAGTCGCCTTCGGCTTTGCCCTAGAGCGCGCAAGACAGGCTGTGGCGAGTGGTCTTCTCGTCCGCACGACTGCAGCGATTAATCAATTAACCAAGAGTCAGGCAGATAATGGCCTGAAATCCTCCGGAGGCTCTGCATGACGCACGCTTTGCCGTACGCGCGCCTGATTGGTTCTGGTAGTTTCCTGCCACCGAGGTTGGTGAGTAATCAAGCGCTTGCGGCTGACCTGGCGACGCGTCAGATTGAAACCTCTGATGAGTGGATCATTGAGCGCACCGGTATTCGGCAGCGTTATCTTGCCGATAAAGGAATGACGACTAGTGCATTGGCAACCGAGGCAGCACGTCGTGCGTTGGCGGATGCTGGCGTTCAAGCAAGTGAACTTGATTTAATTATTGTGGCCACCTCGACTCCAGATTTTGTGTTTCCAAGTACGGCATGCCTCGTGCAAGCCAATCTCGGGAATAAAGGTGCGGCAGCCTTTGATGTTCAAGCGGTCTGCAGTGGTTTTGTATACGGGCTAACAACCGCCGACAGTTTTATTCGGGCTGGGCGTGCGAAGTGTGCGCTCGTGATCGGTGCCGAAGTTTTCTCGAGCATTCTTGACTGGAATGATCGCTCAACCTGTGTGTTGTTTGGTGATGGTGCGGGGGCCGTTGTGCTCAAGGCCGATGAGGCGCCTGGCATTATTGAAGCCGAACTGCATGCAGATGGTAGTCAGATGAATATCCTTTGTGCGGCGGGCAATGTGGCCTTCGGCCAAGTGACGGGCGACCCGTTTTTGCGGATGGACGGTCAAGCGGTGTTCAAGCAGGCGGTCACGGTGCTTGATCGTTCAGCGCGCAGCGTTGTACAGAAAGCGGGCTTACAGTTGTCGGATATCGACTGGCTGATTCCGCATCAAGCGAATTTACGTATTCTGACGTTTCTCGCGCGTAAACTAGATATACCCACTGAAAAAGTTGTCGTGACTGTCGATCAGCACGCCAATACTTCTGCAGCAAGTATTCCTCTTGCGCTAGATGTCGCCAGACGTGATGGGCGCATCAAGCCCGGCCATTTGGCCTTGCTGCAAGGTGTGGGGGGCGGCTTTACCTGGGGTTCGGTGCTGCTGCGGCTATAACGTGTGTAGTGCCATTATCGATAAACAAATTTTTTACCCTCACAACACATCATGAAATTCGCATTCGTTTTCCCTGGACAAGGTTCGCAAACAGTTGGCATGATGGATGCATGGTCCGGCCATCCCGCGGCGATGGAGGTCATCGGGCAGGCTAGCGCTGCCTTGGGCGAAGATCTTGGCGCCTTGATGGCGCAAGGTCCGGCCGAACAACTGAGTCTGACCACCAACACCCAGCCTGCGATGTTGACAGCGGGTGTGGCCATGTATGAGGCCTGGCGTGCCGCGGGTGGCCCACAAGCCGCCTTGATGGCTGGTCACAGTTTGGGTGAGTACGCAGCGCTGACAGCTGCCGGGGCCTTGTCGCTTGCCGACGCTGTACGTATTGTGCGCATTCGCGCGAACGCGATGCAAGCTGCCGTACCGGTTGGTACGGGAGCCATGGCGGCCGTGCTCGGTTTGGATGATGAGGGGGTGCGTGCTGCGTGTGCAGCAGCCTCTCAAGGTGAGATCGTCGAGGCCGTCAATTTCAACGCGCCCTCGCAAGTCGTGATCGCAGGACATGCGACGGCCGTTCAGCGCGCCATCGAGGCTGCGAAAGCGGTTGGTGCGAAGCGCGCCATGATCTTGCCGGTCTCTGCTCCGTTTCATTCTAGTTTGCTCAAGCCTGCAGCCGATGTCTTACAAGGCGCCTTGGCCAAGATCGCTGTGGCGACGCCTGCGGTGCCAGTGATCAACAACGTAGACGTAAAAATTGAGCAAGACCCTGCTGCGATTCGTGATGCGTTAGTCCGTCAGGCTTGGCATGCGGTGCGTTGGGTCGAAATCGTGCAGGCCATGCAAGCGCAGGGCATTACCCATATCGTTGAGTGTGGCCCTGGCAAAGTATTGACAGGGATGGTCAAGCGCATCGATCCCAATATTGTCGCGTTGTCGGTGACAGACCCTGAATCCATGCAGGCTGCGCTTGATGCGTTAGCCTCGGCTGGTTGACGTTGGAGCACATCATGGATCTTAAAGATAAGGTTGCACTCGTCACGGGTGCCTCGCGCGGGATTGGCAAAGCGATTGCTCTTGAATTGGCGACGCGTGGCGCAACAGTCGTCGGTACAGCGACCACCGAAGCAGGTGCACTGGCTGTCACGGAGATGCTTGCGCCTCATGGTGGTCGCGGTGTCGTGTTGAACGTCACCGATGTTCCTGCGTGCGATGCCTTGGTCGATACCTTGACCAAACAGTCGGGTGGCCTGCATATTCTGGTGAATAACGCTGGCATCACACGCGATAACCTCGCGATGCGCATGAAGGATGAGGACTGGGATGCTGTCTTGCAGACTAACCTCGGCGCTGTGTTCCGACTATCGCGCGCCGTGATGCGTGGCATGATGAAGGCCCGCTGGGGGCGTATCATCAACATCACTTCGGTGGTGGGTTCTAGTGGTAATCCCGGGCAGGCAAACTATGCCGCCGCTAAGGCAGGTGTCGCTGGCATGAGCCGCGCGC
Source organism: uncultured beta proteobacterium (assembly GCA_903958565.1). Lineage (GTDB taxonomy): Bacteria > Pseudomonadota > Gammaproteobacteria > Burkholderiales > Burkholderiaceae_B > Zwartia. The sequence goes on along the minus strand of CAJBTJ010000408.1, from coordinate 6,287 downwards.
TGGCGCGCGAACTCGGAAGCCGGGGTGTGACGGTGAATTGCGTGGCGCCCGGTTTTATCGAAACTGACATGACAAACGCGTTAGATGACACGCAAACTGCGGCACTTTTGGGGCAAATCCCCCTTGGCCGGCTTGGGTCTGCGGCGGATATTGCGCATGCTGTCGCATTCTTAGCCTCGCCTAATGCGAGTTACATCACAGGTACGACGCTGCACGTGAATGGCGGCATGTACATGTAATAGGTTTTTTTTCTCCCGGTTAGCTATAATTCGTCGGACTTTTCCCCTTTGGAGATCTGCATGGAAAGCATCGAACAGCGCGTCAAAAAGATTGTCGCTGAACAACTTGGCGTAAACGAAGCCGAGATCAAGAACGCATCGTCTTTTCTGGACGATCTCGGTGCCGATTCGCTCGACATGGTTGAGTTGGTGATGGCGCTCGAGGACGAGTTCGAGACCGAGATTCCAGATGAAGAAGCTGAAAAGATCACGACTGTTCAACAGGCTGTGGACTACATCACTTCGAATTCTAAGTAATTTTAGGAAATGCGTACACGTAGCTTTGGCTGCGTGCGTGCAGTGGCCGCCGTTATCATTTTGAGGAGTGGTGCGTGAAGCGACGCGTCGTCATTACAGGTCTAGGCATCGTGAGCCCCGTCGGCAACGATATTCCAACGGCTTGGGACAATATCGTTAACGGTCGGTCCGGTATCGGACGAATCACGCGCTTTGATCCGAGCGCTTTTAACGCGCACATCGCTGGCGAAGTAAAGGGGTTTGATGTCACTCAAATCCTACCCGCCAAAGAGGCCCGAACAATGGATACCTTTATCCATTATGGGATCGCTGCGGGGATACAGGCCTGGAAAGATTCGGGCCTAGAGATCACTGAAGCGAATGCAGAGCGTGTGGGCGTGATTGTGGGTTCTGGTATTGGTGGTCTTCAGCGTATTGAAGAGACCCAAACTGAGTACCTCGAGCGGGGTCCACGTCGCATCTCTCCTTTTTTCGTTCCAGCGTCCTTGATCAACTTGATCTCGGGGCAGATATCGATCATGTTGGGCTTTAAAGGCCCCTCGTATGCGGTCGTATCGGCATGCACGACAGGCTTGCACTCCATTGGTGATGCGGCACGGATGATCGAGTACGGCGACGCCGATGTCATGATGGCTGGTGGCGCAGAATCGACAGTGTCGCCTCTGGGTATCGGTGGGTTTGCGGCGATGCGAGCCTTGTCGCAGCGCAACGATGACCCAGCAACCGCCTCGCGTCCTTGGGATCGCGATCGCGATGGTTTTGTGCTGGGCGAGGGCGCAGGCGTACTGATTCTTGAAGAGTACGAACATGCAAAAAAACGTGGTGCACGCATTTATGGTGAGTTCGCCGGCTTTGGCATGAGCTCCGATGCGCATCACATTACGGCTCCAGATCGTGATGGTCCACGTCGCGGCATCGCCAACGCGTTGCGCAATGGCGGTATTAATGCTGATCAGGTGCAGTATGTGAATGCACACGGCACATCGACCCCTCTGGGTGACAAAAACGAAACTGAAGCGCTCAAGCTGGCTTTTGGTGACCATGCAAAGAAACTCGTCATCAATTCCACGAAGTCCATGACAGGTCACTTGTTGGGTGCTGCGGGTGGTATTGAGGCGGTTTTTGCGACCTTGGCCGTTCACCATCAGATTTCACCGCCGACGATCAATATCTTTAATCAAGATCCCGAGTGCGATCTAGACTACTGCGCCAATGTGGCGCGTGAGCTCAAAATCGACGTTGCGTTGTCGAACTCCTTCGGTTTCGGTGGCACGAACGGCTCAATGGCGGTTCGCCGCATTTGATCCCTCCTGGACAGCGGTCCCTCACAGTTTCGGTGTTCAGGCCCACCTGGGTCAGTGTTCTGGAGAACGTACTGGTGTGTTTAGCCAGTTTGGCAGTTGTTCTTGCCTGCGTCTGGCTCAAGTTTCCGGGAATTGTGACGTTCTTCTTAAGTGCCGTGCCCTCAGTCATCTACGGCATTGAGCGGCGCGGCCGTCTAGAGCGACTTCCAGGTCTCACATTGGTGGCTTGCGATCAACCACCTTGGTTCTTAGGCACTTTTTCCGCAGACCTTGGCCTTTCTCAAGTCCGACAGATTCGTGTCGTACGCCGCCATCGTCATATTTTTGGGTTGACACTGGGTTTGAAATTACAAGATCACCCCCATAACTCCTCCAAGATCGTCAACTTGACGCTCTGGCGTCGAGCTGTTTCTGAGGAAACACTTCGACAAGTATCTGCGCTGGCCGCCTCGTCAATCGAGCAGTCCCGCCAGGCTTTTAAGAGGGAAACAGCTTGACTGAACGCGATGTAGACGCTGAGTTAGTCGCACGAGTGCAGCGCGGAGATAAGCAGGCCTTCGATCTGCTGGTTCTCAAATATCAGCGAAAAATCATGCGCTTACTGTCACGAATGATTCGTGACCCGGCTGAGATCGAAGATGTTGCTCAGGAATCCTTTATAAAAGCGTATCGTGCTTTGCCTCAATTCAGGGGTGAGAGCGCTTTTTACACTTGGCTCTATCGCATCGCGATCAATACTGCGCGCAACTGGTTGGCTCAGAATAAGCGTCGACCGAGCACCCCTTCTGCATATGAAAGTGAAGAAGGTGAAACTTTTAACGAAACTGACAACCTAACCGACAGTAGCAACCCAGAATCTGAAATGGCAAGCCGGCAAATTGCAGAAACCGTTAATAAGGCAATGAATGATTTACCCGAAGAGCTGCGTAACGCAATTGTGATGCGTGAAATTGATGGCATGAGCTATGAAGATATCGCACAGAGCATGAACTGTCCTATCGGAACGGTGCGGTCTCGTATTTTTCGTGCGCGTGAAGCCATCGCAATCCGATTAAAACCGTTGCTGGGTGACACCGGCGATCGTCGCTGGTAAGGAGCCCTGAAAAATGAGTCAACCCCCACATTCTGTTGAGCCTCACTCCGATCCCCAGGAGCTTGCTGACACGATCTCTGCTTGGATGGATGGCGATCAAGCCACTCCAATGCCGGAGGCGGTATTGACTCAACGTGGCCAACAGACTTGGCAGGTGTACCACTTGATCGGCGATACGTTGCGTACGCCAGAATTGGCGATTGCGGGCGCATCGGACTTGCGCGCGCGCGTGGCGCAGGCGTTGGTGACAGAACCTGCCATCATTGCTGCACCACGTCCCGCACAGGTCGAGCCAAAGCAAAAAAGGACAGTAAAGGTTTGGCGGTCGCTTGTCTGGCCCAGCCTGGCAATGGCCGCCGCTGTAGCATCGGTCGTCTGGGTCGCCAGGCCTTTTCTTTTGCCGGATGCAGGCGTGTCTAGCGCGCAAATAGCGGGCTCGTCGACGCCCAAAAACGTTGCCTCGAATGTAGATGCACCTGCGGTACAAGATTATGTCAGCGCACACCGTCAACTCTCGGGTCCCGCAAACGTGCGACAAGCTTCGTTTGGCGCATCTCGCTAATGGGCGGGTGGATGGAGTTGGCGAGCAATCAAGTTTTGAAGCGTATGAGCGCATGGCTTGCTGCAGGGCTGTGCGTATGTGCGGGCGTTGCGCAGGCGCAAAGTGGTGCGACGGTACTACGACAGATTCAAGAGGCGGCACGTCAACTGAACTACGTGGGCGTGTATGCCTACCAACAAGGCGATCACATCCAATCCTCGCGCATCACCCACCATTTTGATGGGAAGCAAGAAAAAGAACGTATTGAAGTGCTCGATGGTGCCCCGCGTGAGTATCTTCGTACAGACGATGAGGTGCAGTGCTTGATGCCTGAGCAAAAGACTGTGCTGCGTGAGCGTCAGCGCGGCGATCGTTTTCCAGGGTTACTGCGTATAGATCCGCAGTCGATCGAGAACAACTACAGTGTATCGGTGGGCGCTGTCCCTTTACGTGTCGCCGGCCGCCCATGCCATCCGATCGAAGTCATCCCGCGTGATGCGCATCGCTACGGCTATCGATTGTGTGCAGACACCACATCTAGCTTGTTACTGAAAGCGCAAATGGTGGATGACCGTGGCGCAGTCGTTGAGCAAATCGCCTTTACGCAGATTGAGATTGGTGCCGCAGTTTCTGAAGCCATGCTGATGCCGACGTGGCCGACTAAAGATTGGCAGACTGTGCGAACACAACATCAAAAAATTGATTTGGCGTCCTTAGGTTGGCACGTGACCCCACCCCCAGGGTATGTATCGACATCAGAAGTGACGCGGGAATTCGCGGACCGCAAGCCCGTGCATCAGTTGGTGTTGTCTGATGGTCTTGCAACTATTTCAATTTTTATTGAACCTTATTTATCTGAGCGGTCTGAGTATCTGCCACAGGGTGCTGCACAAAGCGGTTCGGTCAACATCTATGGGGTACGCATTGCAAATTACTGGTTAACCGTTCTGGGTGAAGTGCCGGCCTCTACCCTTGAACAGTTAGCGCAGTCCATTCAGTACATGTCTGTCGCGAGCCCTCGTTAGGCGCTTACGACATAAACGTTTTATGCGGAGTCCATACATCATGCAAACTCAGTATCCTCTTTCTTTCTATCAATCTGCTGGGCGCATGCGTCAAGTCGCATGGACACTCATGCTGGCTGTCGTGGTCGCTGTCGGTGCGGGCTATCAAATGCCTGCGCAAGGGCGCACAAACTCGTTGCCTGATTTCACAACCATCGTTGAGAAGTCCGAAGCCGCAGTGGTCAATATTCGTACAACGGCGAAAGTCTCTGGGAATCGTCAGGGGCCGCAAGGACAAGACCCCTACGAAATGTTTCGTCATTTCTTTGGGCCAGACTTTCAGCCGCCCGGTGGTGCGAGACCTCCTCAGCAAGGTCCACGTGGACGTCGTGCTGAGCCTGAAGAGCGCAGCGTGCCGCGTGGGGTGGGTTCCGGCTTTTTCATCTCGTCCGATGGACACCTGTTGACGAATCATCACGTAGTTGCTGATGCAACAGATATTTTTGTGACGCTGACCGATGGTCGTGAGTTCAAGGCGAAAGTGATCGGTAGTGATCAGCGTACCGATGTGGCGCTGCTCAAGATCGAGGCCAAGGACATGGTGTCTTTGCCAATCGGCGATACCAAGACCTTGAAGAAAGGGCAGTGGGTGATGGCGATTGGTTCTCCATTCGGTCTGGAGTCGACAGTGACTTCTGGAATTATTAGTGCGCTCGGCCGAGAGACCGGTGACTATCTCCCCTTCATTCAAACAGACGTTGCAGTCAATCCTGGTAACTCGGGTGGTCCGCTGCTTAACCTCGCGGGTGAGGTGGTTGGGATTAACGCGCAGATCGTGTCACGCAGTGGTGGCTTTATGGGGATTTCGCTTGCGATCCCGATCGACGAAGCGATGCGTGTTGCGGATCAACTGCGGTCCAGTGGGCGCGTGACACGCAGCCGAATTGGTGTGCAGATTGGTGAAGTCAGCAAAGAAGTGGCCCAGGCGATCGGTTTGCCGAAAGCCGAGGGTGCGCTAGTTAGTGGTGTAGAACCCGACGCACCGGCTGATAAAGCGGGCGTGCAACCAGGTGACGTGATCTTGAAGTTTGATGGCAAACCGATTACACGCTGGTCAGATTTGCCACGCTTGGTCGGTAGCACGAAGCCTGGCACCTCGGCGCCTTTGGAAGTGTGGCGTAAAGGTAAGCTGATTACCTTGAAAGTCAGTGTTGCTGAAATCAAGACAGAGAAAACGGCCGAAGCCCCTGCCGCACCTAAGGCGGTTGAAACCCAGAAGGTCGTGTTGGGCATGACGCTGGTGCCTGTCACGGCGGATGTGCAGAAAAAGCTGCGCATCAAGGGCGGAGTGCAGGTGACGACCGTTGGGGCGCCAGCCTCCACGGCCGGGATTGTCGAGGGCGACATTATTTTGGCTGCGAATGACACGGATATCACTAGCCCTGACCAGTTCGCCAAAGTGATCGCTGGACTGGATGCTTCTCGTCCGGTTGGACTGATGGTTCGTAGCGGCGATCAAACCCGTTGGGTCGCTGTTAGCACTGCTAAATAGGCCAAGAAGGGCTAGAATAGCGGTTTGCCGCAAAAGGGGCGCAGGGCGCCCCTTTTGCTTGCTAGCTTACTTTTCAGGTGTTATGCAGCATATTCGCAATTTCTCTATCATTGCCCACATTGATCACGGCAAATCCACTCTCGCGGACCGTTTAATACAGCGTTGCGGGGGCTTGGCAGACCGGGAAATGTCGGCCCAAGTGCTGGATTCGATGGATATCGAGCGCGAGCGGGGTATCACCATCAAAGCTCAGACGG
>CAJBTJ010000407.1 GCA_903958565.1 uncultured beta proteobacterium | reverse complement strand
TATTCGTGTGTTTGAGCTCGGAAGAGTATTTGCGCGGCAATCGCAGATCCCTGACGGACCCTTGACTGTCGCTGGCATCGACCAGCCGCAGAGGCTAGCCGGGGCCGCCTGGGGGTACGCAGCTCCCGACCAATGGGGAATGGCCTCCAAGCACGTCGATTTTTATGATGTGAAACATGATGTGGAGACGCTGCTGGATAGCTGCTCGGCAGATGTGCGCTTCGCCTCTTGCGCACATCCGCTGCTTCACCCTGGTCGAAGCGCAGAGATATTCCTTAAAGATGTCCGGATCGGATTGATCGGGGAGTTGCATCCCAAATGGGTGCAGCAACAGGAACTCGGTACAGCCCCCGTGTTGTTTGAGCTGGCCTCCGAGGTGTTGCGTGTTTTACCAATGCCTAAGGTGAGAGAATTATCTAAACAGCCAACCGTCCAACGCGACTTGGCTATATGGGTTTCTACTGATAAAACAGTGCAATCCTTATTGGATACTATTAAGCAGACGATTTCTGAGGATCCAAGCCTTAGTATCGTGCAACACGTGCAGCTGTTTGATCAATGGCGGGATCCCTCTAAAGAGGCGACACAAGAAAAGAGTCTTGCATTCCGCCTGACTTTGCAAGACACTGAGATCACGCTGGACGATGCTCGAGTAGATGGATGTGTGTCAAAGATCCGTCAGGCCCTAGAAACCGTACATCATGCTCGGGCTAGATAACGGTTTTGGTCCTGTCAATTGAATACCTTTAGAGTTAATGAATCTATGAATGAACCACGCACATTGACGAAAGCCGAGCTAGCAGAGCTGTTGTTCGACCGCGTTGGGCTAAACAAGCGCGAAGCCAAAGATATCGTTGACACTTTTTTTGAAGAAATTCGGGATGCGTTGGCGCGTGGCGAGCCCGTCAAGCTGTCAGGATTTGGAAATTTTCAGGTGCGCCATAAACCGCCTCGTCCTGGACGCAATCCCAAGACTGGCGAAACCATTCCCATCGCAGCTCGCCGGGTAGTGACTTTCCATGCAAGTCAGAAGCTAAAGGGTGCCGTTGAGGGCCCCACGCAATCGCAGAGTTAATTTGCCCTAGCCTCATTACCGACATTCGTACTAAGCTCAGGTTATGACGATTTCAGACAAGCCATTTGTATTACCGCCGATTCCGGCCAAACGCTACTTCACAATCGGCGAAGTAAGCGATCTGTGTGGCGTAAAACCGCACGTGTTGCGCTATTGGGAACAAGAGTTTACACAGCTCAAGCCGGTAAAACGTCGCGGCAATAGGCGCTACTACCAGCACCATGAGGTGTTACTGATTCGCAAGATTCGTGAGTTGCTTTATGAGCAAGGCTTCACCATCAGCGGTGCACGCAATCGACTTGGCGAGGGGAGGGAAGTACCGCAGCAGGATCCAGATGCAGCGGTACGCTTGACGGCCCAAGAACTACACGCACTGCGCACGGAACTCAATAGCATTCGCGACATGCTGGTCGACTCGCAAAGTCAGTATCCAGTGAGTGGTCAACTTAAGCTCGGCTAGCAGTTCATCGCTCGGCAAGACCAATCTGCCTCTGCTATACTTTCAGTCTTTCGGGGCGTAGCGCAGCCTGGTAGCGCACTTGCATGGGGTGCAAGGGGTCGAAGGTTCAAATCCTTCCGTTCCGACCAGATATATCAAAGGGTTAGCTTTCAAAAAAAGCTAACCCTTTTTACATATATTTTTCATTTAGACTTTAACGGCAGGGATACGCGTTCTTTAAGGCAAAGATCAGAATGATCGGGATCTCATCCGTGGGCTTGAAGCTATTTTTTGCGATGAAGTTGTCTAGAATCTGATTGGTAAGGTCTCCAGTCACGGGTAGATCACCAGGCGGACAAAATATTTGTGTCAAGTTGAAAGACTTGTTGTGTACGTTTGAAAACACAACCCCTTGTCCCATGCCAGCGGTATAGGTGGTCAGCATTTCTTTTTTTATCGGATCTTTTTTCCACTCACGATATTGCGCCAGCGTGAGCCCCGACTGGGCCTGAGCTTGTTGTGCGAGCAAGCTAAGCGTTACGAGGACTGAAAGTGTGAGTGTCTTGAATATGTGCTTCATCGTGCGCTCCTAGGGTCGCAAGGATTAATAGCGTGCCGAAACTACGTATTGCCTGCAGCGTGTCGAATAAGTGCGATGAGTTGTTTAACTTCTTGCTCCGTTGTATCCCAGCGGCAAACAAGACGAGCCAGTTCAGGGCCGCGGCGATAAAACTGTACGCCGTCAGCCGCGAGTTGATCGAGGGCCGATGCACGCATGGTGACAAATACCTC